>NZ_ATLP01000093.1:0-280921 GCF_000416215.1 Pseudomonas sp. CF161 | reverse complement strand
CGCCGGGCGCCGGCCAGGCGCTGGCTCATCTGCGCAATGGCAGCAGGTGCGGCGCCGGCGCGGGCGATGCTGACCGGGGTGCTGGCGAGCAGTTCATCAGCCTCTTCAACCAGCACATCGAGGGGGATTTCAATATGCACCGGACGCGGACGCCCGGCCTGGAACAAGGCGAAGGCCCGGGCCAAGACCACCGGCAACTCGGCCGCGGACATCAGGGTGTGGGAAAACGCCGCCACGCCGCCCACCAGCGCCGCCTGGTTCGGCAGTTCGTGCAGCTTGCCGCGTCCACCGCCCAACTGGCTGCGCGATTGCACGCTGGAAATCACCAGCATCGGGATCGAATCGGCGTAGGCCTGGCCCATGGCCGTGGTGATGTTGGTCATCCCCGGGCCGGTGATGATGAAGCACACCCCCGGCTTGCCGCTGGTGCGTGCGTAGCCGTCGGCCATGAAACCGGCACCCTGCTCGTGACGCGGGGTGACGTGGTTGATGCTCGACCCGGCCAGCCCACGGTACAGCTCGACGGTATGCACCCCGGGAATGCCGAATACCTGCTCGACCCCATAACCCTCAAGTAACTTGACCAGTACTTCGCCGCACGTCGCCATTTCATCGCCCTTGTTATTGGATGGACAGCGGGCGTCGGCGGCCTGCTTGAACTCGCCATCAAACGCCCGCAGAAGGGGTATTGGAACGGCGGGCCCGTAGCCGGGACAATGGATAAAAAGTCATACTAGCCATGTCCCCACGTCATGCCTTGGCCCCCCATGAAACGCCTCCCGCCCCTGCCCGCGCTGCACACCTTCCTGATCACCGCCCAGTGCTGCAATTTCACCCGCGCCGCCGAGCAACTGCACATCACCCAGGGCGCGGTGAGCCGGCAGATCGCCGGGCTGGAAAGCCACCTGGGTTACCCCTTGTTCCAGCGCCAGGCGCGGGGCTTGAGCCTGACCGCTGAAGGGCTGGAATGGCTGCCCCGGGTGCAGCAGGTGTTCGAATTGATCAATGGCGCGGTGGATGAAATCGGCGCGCAGAACCCCAACCTGCGCCTCAAGGCCCCGACCTGCGTGATGCGCTGGCTGCTGCCACGCCTGCTGCAATGGCAGAAGGAGCGCCCGGAAGTGCCGGTGCAACTGACCACCACCGTGCAGCATGGCGTGGATTTCAGCCGCGAGCCGTTCGATGCGGCGGTGATGTATGGCGCCCCGCCCACCCCGACCCTGGGCTCGCTGCACCTGTTCAACGAACAGCTGACACCGGTCTGCTCCCGACCGCTGCTGGAGGGTTCGGTGCCACTCAAGACCCCGGCGGACTTGCAGCAGCACCTGCTGCTGCACCCGTCCCATGACCAGCGCGACTGGCAAAGCTGGCTGAAAGCCGCCGGCACGCCATTGAAGACCCTGGGCAAGGGCCAGCATTTCGAGACCCTGGACCTGGCGATGTCCGTGGCCTCCCAAGGTTCTGGCGTGGCGATGGGCGACTGGGCATTGATTGGCGACGACCTGAGTGCCGGGCGGCTGGTCATGCCCTTTGATTTGAAGGTGCCGACGGGCCAGGCCTACTACCTGGTCTACCCGGAACGCCCTGGGCCCTCGGCGGCCTTGCAGGAGTTACTGGATTGGCTGGTGACCCAGGCACAACAGCGCTGAACCTGTGGCCGCTGCCGCAGGCTGCGCTGGGCCGGATAGACGCCGTGGTAACCGGCCCCCGACTCAATAACCGACGGTAAACCGCTGACGGCTGTGGGCCGGTTTTTCCACTTCATCGATCAAGGCAATGGCGTAGTCGGCAAAGCTGATCCAGCTACGTCCTTCGGCATTGACCAGCAGATGATCCCGGCCAAGGCGGAAATGCCCGGTGCGCTCACCTTCGACGAACTCCGCCGAGGGCGAGAGGAAGGTCCAGTCCAGATCCTGTTCCTGGCGCAGGGTGTCGAGGTAGACGCCGCCGGCGCTGGCTTCGGCCTTGTACTCCGGCGGGAAGCCCGGGCTGTCGATGACCTTGCCGCCATCGGGCAGCAGCAGCGAACCGGCACCGCCGACCACCAGCAGGCGCTTGACCCCAGCCTTTTTCACCGGCTCGATGATGGCGCTGGCGGCGATGGTGGAGAAATGCGCGGCACTGATCACTGCATCGTGACCGGCCAGCGCCGCTTGCAACGCTGCGCTGTCGGCAACGTCGACCTCACGGGTCACCACACCGGCACGCTGGCCGATCTTTGCCGTGTTGCGGGCAATAGCGGTCACGCTGTGACCACGACGCAGGGCTTCTTCCAGCAATTGGCTACCGGCACGACCGGTGGCACCAATGATTGCGATCTTGCTCATGACAGTTCTCCAGTTGCGATAAGTGCTACAGGGCCTCCCGCGCCAGGCGCGGGAGTGAATCAAACCGATTCGCTCACCACTTCATCTCGCCCTTGGCGACTTTGGCGCTGAGTTCCAGGGAGCTTTCTTCGCCAAGGTTCGGGTAGCGTTTTTTCATGGCCGCGATCAGCTCGGCAGCATTGCCGGCCTTGGCGGTTTCTTCGTCGAAGGCCTTGATGTATTCGGCAGTGAACTGCACCGGCGCCAGGGACCGGGCACTGTCACCCAGGAAGTGCCCCGCAATTACGGTCTTGGGCTGCAGGCCCTGGAGGGTCTGCAAGGTGCTCAACCAGTCCTGGTGCGATTGCGCGCTCTGGGTGTCGGCCATCCACACGTGAATGTTTTCCGCGACCACCACGCCACCCACCACGGCCTTGATCGACGGGATCCAGACAAAGGTCCGATCAGGCTGCTTGCCGTCCAGGCCGATGATCTCGAGCTTCTGCCCTTCCAGGGTCAGGCTGTGGCCCTTGAGCACGGCGGGAACGATGGTTTTTCCCGGCACGTCGGCGCCCATTTTCGGCCCCCAGAAAGCCAGCTTGCCCTCGACCGTGGCCTTGATGTGCTCGACCGTTGGCTGCGAAGCCACGACCTTGGCCTTGGGAAACGCCGCGGTGACGGTCTCAAGGCCGAAGTAATAGTCCGGATCGCCATGGCTGATGTAGATGGTGGTCAACTGTTTGCCGCTGGCGCGAATTTTCTCAACCAGTTGCTCGGCCTGGGACTTGCCGAACTGGGCATCCACCAGAATGGCGTCCTTCTTGCCGCTGACCAGCACCGAGCTCACCGGAAAGATTGCCGCCGCGCCCGGGTTGTAGACATCCAGGGTCAACCCGGGCTCGGCCGCTGCGGCATGGGCGGCAAAACCCACGATAGCGCTGGCCAGCAGCAGGTGTTTGAGTGAGGTGAATCCGATCATGGGGCAACTCCAGAGTCTGTGGGCTTGGCTTTCGATGGGGGGAGCTTAGTTGCGTCAGTCGGTACAAAAAATGCGATGCTGGAACATAGTTTGTTTCTGAAAGCGGGCAAATCATGGATCGTCTTCAAGCAATGCGCGTGTTTGTCAGTGTGGTCGACCTCGGCAGCCAGTCAGCGGCCGCCGATCACCTGGACCTGTCGCGCCCGGTGGTTTCGCGTTATCTGGCGGAGTTGGAGGATTGGGTCGGCGCGCGGCTAATGCACCGCACCACCCGCAAGCTCAGCCTGACGGCGGCGGGCAGCGAGATCCTGCCGCGGTGTCGGCAGATGCTGGAGCTGTCGAACGACATGCAGGCGGCGGTCAGTGAACCGGACGACGCCCCGCGCGGGCTTTTGCGCATCAGTGTCAGCACCTCGTTCGGCCAGGCCCAACTGGCTGACGCCATGGCCGCCTACGTCAAGCGTTACCCCGGGGTCAGCATCGATTTGCAGATGCTCGACCGCACGGTGAACCTGGTGGACGAACGCATCGACCTGGCGATCCGAACCAGCAACGACCTGGACCCAAATCTGATCGCCCGCCGCCTGACCGTCTGCCGCTCGGTGATCTGCGCCTCCCCGGCCTACCTGCGCGAGCACCCTACACCGCAGCGGGTGGAGCAGTTGAGCGAACACAACTGCCTGACCCATTCCTACTTTGGCAAAAGCCTGTGGCATTTCGAGCAGGCGGGTGAACAGCTGTCAGTTCCGGTACAGGGCAACATCAGCGCCAATGAAGCCAGCACCTTGCTGCGTGCCGCCATGGCGGGTGCCGGGATCGCCATGCTGCCCACCTACCAGGCCGGCGTGCATATCCACAGCGGCGAGCTGGTGCGTCTGCTGCCCGATGCCGAGCCACGGCAGATGAACATGTATGCGGTGTACGCCTCGCGCAAGCACATGCCTGCCGCGTTGCGCAGCATGCTGGACTTCCTGGTGCTGAGATTTCCCGAAGAACCGCAGTGGGACCAAGGGTTGTAGCCGCCGCCGACCGCAGCCGATCAACCGGCTGAATACCCGTTCAACCATGCAGACCTGCGGTCTGGCAACTCGGCAGCGCTGGCCTATGCTGATTAAGTAGCCCTTCAATCAATGGGGCTACTCGTTCAGAGGTGCTAGCCATGAACATCAAAACAAGAAGGTATCTGGCGATCTTCCTGACCTGCGGCGCAACCCTGGCGCTGTACGGCACCGCGGCCTACCGCGTCGAACAGGCCCGGCAATTGCCCCGGGTCTACGCCAGTTGCAGCCTTGAGCACTGCATCCCGCACTCGGCCACGTTGAACGCCTTGCGCTAAGGCGCGGCTCAATCCTCGTTGGCCAGCTCGACCTTCAACCGGTCGCGGAAGGCCTTGGGCGAAATACCAATGCGGCGCCGGAACATGCGCGTGAAGTTGGTCGGGTCGGAAAAGCCCAGGCTGTCGGAAATCTCGTAGATGGTCATCCCGGTGTACGTCAGCAGGCGCTTGGCTTCGAGCAACTGGCGTTCATGCATGATCTGCAACGCGGGCTGCCCGGCCAGTTCGCGGCAAGTGCCGTTGAGGTGTGAAACCGAAATCCCCAGTTTGTGCGCCAGGTCCTCGACCTTCACGTGCTCGCGATAGTGCGCCTCCACCAGTTGCACAAAACCATTGAAGTACTCCCGGGCACGCTGCGGCCGCTGATTGGCGCTGCGGCGCTGGATCGCCTGGCGGCTGACCCAGACCACGATGGTGCTGACCAACGCGTGCATGAGCATTTCGCGGGCCGGCTCATGCCCTTGATATTCCTGCTGCAAGGCGGCGAAAAGGCCGTTGAGGTATGAACCGTCGGCGCGCGCCGGATAGCTCTCGGCCAGCGCCAGGGCATTCACCGACTGCCCCAGTTGCGCCTGCAGGTGCGCCACCAGCGGCGCGGCCAGCGTCAGCACATAGCCTTCAATGTCCTCGGAAAAACGAAAGCCATGCACCGACAACGGCGGCAGCACCTGCAGCGCCGACTCCCCCAGTAAGGTGCGCTGCCCTTCTATCTCGAGTTCCGCCTGCCCACGGTGGACGAACAGTAATTGACCGAGATCGGCGTGCCGGTGCGGCTTGATTTCCCAATGGTGTTCGCGGCTGCGTTTGCTGATGGTTTCGCAGTGCAACAAGTCCGGGGTCGGCCAGCCCAGGCTCTCGCCATAGAGTTTGAACACCGGGATGGAAGGAAGGGCAGGCTTGTTCATAACTGCAATCCAGGCCTCAGAGTGACGGGCGATAATCGCACCGATTGGTGAAATGAACAGGTATCGGCTTAGTTTTAACCTTCAATTGACAGGTTCACCGGTGAAAAATGCAAGCACTCGAAACATAAAAAAACCATTCACCGGACCTTGTTCGGCTGAAGCTTGCGAGTCATAAAAACAATGAAAATCCTGAAAACCCAAGTCGCCATCATCGGCGCCGGCCCTTCCGGTCTGCTGCTCGGCCAACTGTTGCACAACGCCGGCATCGACACAGTGATCGTTGAACGCCAAGACCCGGACTATGTCCTGGGCCGCATTCGTGCAGGCGTCCTGGAACAAGGCATGGTCGATCTGCTGCGCCAGGCCGGCGTCAGCCAGCGCATGGACGCCGAGGGTCTGGTGCATGGCGGCTTCGAGCTGGCGTTCGACGGGCGCCAGGTGGCCATCGACCTGCACGCCCTGACCGGCGGCAAGAACGTGATGATCTACGGCCAGACCGAGGTCACCCGCGACCTGATGCAGGCCCGCGAAGCCGCCGGCGCGGTGACCCTTTATCAAGCCCGCGACGTGCAGCCCCACGGCATGAAGAGCGAGCAACCCTACCTGACCTTCGAACACGACGGCCAAGCGGTGCGCCTGGAGTGCGACTACATCGCCGGCTGCGATGGTTTCCACGGTGTGGCCCGGCAATCGATTCCCGCCGAATCCCTGAACATTTTCGAACGGATCTATCCCTTCGGCTGGCTGGGCATCCTGGCCGACACCCCGCCGGTCCACGAAGAGCTGGTGTACGCCCGGCACGCTCGCGGCTTCGCCCTGTGCAGCATGCGCTCGACCACCCGCACCCGTTATTACCTGCAAGTGCCGGCCGATGAACAGGTCGAGAACTGGTCCGACCAACGCTTCTGGGACGAACTCAAGAACCGCCTGCCCACCGCCCTGGCCGAGCGCCTGGTGACCGGCCCGTCGATCGAGAAAAGCATCGCGCCGCTGCGCAGCTTCGTGGTCGAACCGATGCAGTACGGGCACATGTTCCTGGTGGGCGATGCCGCGCACATCGTGCCGCCAACGGGCGCCAAGGGCCTGAACCTGGCGGCCAGCGACGTCAGCACGCTGTTCAATATCCTGCTCAAGGTCTACCGCGAGCAACGCACCGACCTCTTGGAAAAATACTCGGAAATCTGCCTGCGTCGGGTGTGGAAAGCCGAGCGTTTCTCCTGGTGGATGACCTCGATGCTGCACCAGTTTCCCGATGCCGACGCGTTCAGCCAGCGCATTACCGAAGCAGAGCTGGATTATTTCGTCAGCTCCGAAGCGGGACGAAAAACCATTGCAGAAAATTACGTCGGCCTTCCTTACGAGGCTATCGAGTAGGAGGCTATCGAGTACACTAGCGCCCATTCCCGCTAGCCTTGCACCCTGCGGGTCCATTACTGCCCGCAGGTTTTTTTCGTGACCCAGCTTCCCCCGCCCGGCCAGGCTACCCCGGCCATACGCAGTGTGCTGATCGCCCTGATGCTGGCGATTTTCCTTGGCGCACTGGACCAGACCATCGTCGCCGTTTCCATGCCGGCCATTTCCGCGCAGTTCAAGGATGTCAGCCTGCTGGCGTGGGTCATTTCCGGCTACATGGTGGCCATGACCGTGGCCGTGCCGATCTACGGCAAGCTCGGCGACCTCTATGGCCGGCGCAAGCTGATGCTGTTCGGCATGGGCCTGTTTACCCTGGCCTCGCTGTTCTGCGGCATGGCGCAAAGCATGGAACAACTGGTGCTGGCGCGGATTTTCCAGGGCATCGGCGCCGGCGGGATGATTTCGGTGAGCCAGGCGATCATCGGCGATATCGTTCCCCCCCGTGAGCGCGGGCGCTACCAGGGTTATTTCAGCGGCATGTATGCGGTGGCCAGCGTCGCCGGACCGGTGCTCGGCGGCTATATGACCGAGTACCTGTCCTGGCGCTGGGTGTTTCTGATCAACCTGCCCCTGGGCCTGGGTGCGTGGCTGGTGGCCCATCGCACCCTGGTCGGGCTGCCCCTGCCGCAACGCAAGCCGATCATCGATTACCTCGGCACGCTGTTGATGATCATCGGCCTGACCGCCCTGCTGCTGGGCATCACCGAGATCGGCCAGGGCCACGCCTGGCGCAGCAACCAGGTCCTTGGCCTGCTCGGTATCGCCGTGGTCGCTCTGGCGCTGTTTGTCTGGCACGAGCGCAGGGCCCGCGAGCCATTGCTGCCGATGCACCTGTTCGCCAACCGCAACGCCGTGCTGTGCTGGTGCACGATTTTCTTCAACAACTTCCAGGCCATTTCCCTGATTGTGCTGATGCCGCTGCGGTTCCAGAGTGTCACCGGCGCCGGGGCCGACAGCGCCGCGCTGCACCTGCTGCCACTGGCCATGGGCTTGCCGATGGGGGCGTATTGCGCCGGGCGCCGAACCTCGGTGACCGGGCGCTACAAACCGATGATCCTTGGCGGCGCGCTATTGATGCCGATCGCCATCCTCGGCATGGCCTTCAGCCCGCCCCAGGCGGTGCTGCTGAGCAGCCTGTTCATGCTGTTGTGCGGGATTGCCGGTGGCATGCAGTTCCCCACCTCGCTGGTGGGTACGCAGAATGCGGTGGAGCAACGGGACATCGGCGTGGCCACCAGCACCACCAACCTGTTCCGTTCCCTGGGCGGGGCCGTCGGGGTAGCACTGATGTCGGCGCTGCTGCTGACCTTGCTGCAGCACTCCGGCCTGGCTCATCTGTCGGGCGCGGCGCTGCTGGTCGAAGGCAGCTCGGGCAACGCCTTGCTCGAGAGTCTGAATGCCGCGCCCGGCCCCGCGCAGGACGCCCTGCGCGGCGAGTTGCTGCTGACCTTCCGCCATCTGCTGATGGTCAGCGCGGCGGTGTCCCTGCTTGGGCTGGCAGCGGCCCTGGCCATGCCCAATATGCTCCTGCGCGGCCGCGAAGACGCTGTGCGCTAGGCCGCGCCAGGGTTCAGGGCCTCACGGACTGTAATAACCGACCGCCACCAGCAGGTCGCCGACCTTGCGCAGGTACGCGTGTTTGTCTTCGACCTTGCCGGTTACCGGGTTTTTCCAGCGGTACTCATATTCCCCCTGATCCTGCTTGGCCATCAGGGCCAGGATCGGCTCGCCTACCGGCTTGCCCTCGGGGTCGCGGATCTTGCCAAAGTCGGTATTGATCAAGCGCAGGTTGGTGCCGTGGGCCACGTAGCGATGAGTCTTGAGGTCGACGACAAAGACATACAAATCGTCCTGCAGAAAACCGCCCTTGAGTGAGTTGATGGCGTTGAGGGTCTGTTTCTGATCGCTGCCAAGCGCGCTGGCTGCCTTGTCCAGCAACGCCCGGGCCTGATCGGCCGACGCCCGGGGCAGGTAGTAGCCGACCGCCAGAATGCGCTCGCCGACCCGCTGGAAAAACACCCGCTTGCGCTCGACCTTGCCATCGGCCCAGTTCTGCCAGCGGTACTCGGCTTCCTGGACGCCCTCGCTCGGGGTCTTGAGCATATCCTTGAAGGCTTTTTTCAGGTCCGGTCCAAGCACCTCCGACACATCACGACCGATCAGCGCCGCCGATGGGCCTCCGCTGGCGAGCATCACGCCGTGGGTGTCGACCACGAACACATAGCGGTCCTTGTCGACAAAATCGCCCTGACGGCTGAAGGCGGCAAATGCCTTGTCACCCTGTTGCTGATAATAAGCCACGGCTTTTTCCAGCAAGGCCCTGGCCGCTGCACCTTCATCGGCGTCCGGTACGGCCGCCAGGGCGACGCTGCCAAAGAGCATCAACAAACCGTACAGCCAGGAACCGTTCAGCCAAGCCTTCATTGCTCATTCCTCGTTCTTGTTGGTGTTTCAAGAGCGTAGACGGCAACGGGCTATGGTCGAGTATTCAGTCAACGGGGGGCAGAAGGAGCCTTCCCACGCCTGGCGCAGGAAGGCGGGGGTTCGATCAGGGACGGGCGCTGATCTGCTGTTGCAGGTTCTGGATCTGGCTTTGCAGGGTGTTGATATTGCGCGTGACCTGCCCCCGGAAGGCGTCGAACTCGGCGGTATTGGTCGCCCCTTGTGCCGGGGCCGGATGGTTATCCTGCTGGCTCTTGAGCACGATCATGTCCTGCTCCAGGCGCTCCACGGCGGCGCTCGGGTTGCCCTGCTTTTTCAGCGCAGCGACGTCAGCCGCCAGGCTCTTGAGCTGGGCATCAAGCTTGCCGGCATCGCCCTGGCCACCCTTGAGGGTCGCCAACTCGGCGCTCAAGGCTTTGACCTGAGCCTGCAACTGGGTGTTGGCGGCCTGCTGTTCGGTGGTCTGGGCGCTCATCTGGGCCAGGCGCTTGTCGAGGTCGGTGGCTTGTCCGGCAACGCCTTGCTGCTGCTTGCCTTGATCCAGCAACTTGCTTTCGAGCTGCTTGATCTGCAGCTTCAACGCCTCGCTGTCGCTGTTGACGTTGGACTGGCTGGCCACCACCTTGCCGGAAATATCCTGCAAACGCCCCGCCGCCTCCTCACTGATGCGGGCAAAGCTTTCCTGGGTTGCCACCAGTTGCTGCTCCATCAGCGAGATCTGCTGGAAGCTCCACCAGGCCAGGCCGATAAAGGCAAAGAACAATGCCCCGACCAGCGCCCACAGTGGCCCGGTGCTCGGCCCCTTGACCTTGACCACCGGCGTGCTGCGCGAGTGCACGGCGGTGCGCTCGCGGGCAGAGGTGGTGGTCGGAAAATCATCGTCATCGAGAGGGTCGGCGCGCAGGCTGGGAACATCATCGAAGTCGTCGTTGGCATCGTTACGCATGGGTCAACCTTTGTGAACCGCAGTAATGGCTGGGTGAGCGAGTATAAACCGCTAATTCGCCGCACTGATCGACCCCGAAGTGCAAACTCGGTTCAGTGTTTGTTTTCAGCGTATGTCCTGGGCCTTCCACCAACCGCAGAACTCGTCGAGGGCGGTCCACAGGCTGACCTTGGGCTCGTAGTCCAGATAATGCCGGGCCCGGCTGATGTCGAGGGTGAAGTTCTTGTTCATCACCTGCGTCCCCAGGCGCGACAGGGTCGGCTCTGGGCGGCCGGGCCACAGCTTGCACGCCCCCTCATTGAGCGCCGCTACGCTGTAGGCCAGGCCGTAGGAGCGGTAGCGCGTGACCTGCGGCACTTCCATCTGGCGCATCACGTAGTTGATGACATCCCACACCGGCACCGGGGCGCCGTTACTGATGTTGTAGGCCTTGCCCAGGGCCGAGCCGGCAGCCAGCAAGCTGCTGAGCAGGGCTTCATTGAGGTTCTGCACGCTGGTGAAGTCGACCTTGTTCAGGCCATTGCCGACAATCGCCAGCCGTCCCTTGCGCTGCATCTTCAACAGCCGCGGAAAAATGCTCATGTCCCCGGCGCCGGTGACGAAGCGCGGGCGCAGTGCCAGGACTTCCAGCCCGAACTCCTGGGCGCCGAAGACTTTCTGCTCGGCCAGGTACTTGGTCGCGGCATAGGGATGCTTGAAGCGCTTGGGCACTTGCTCTTCGGTCAGGCCCAGGTGGTCGCGGCCGTCGAAGTAGATCGACGGCGACGACAGGTGCACCAGGCGCCGAACATTTTGCTTGAGGCAGGCCTCGACCACGTTCTCGGTGACCAGCACGTTGCCCTGGTGGAAGTCCTGATAACGCCCCCACAAACCCACCGCGCCGGCGCAGTGGACCACCGCGTCGACATCACGGCACAGGTTGCGTACCAGGCCGGCATCGCTCAAGTCGCCCTGGATGAACTCGGCCCCGCGGCGCAGCAAATGCTCGACCGCTTCGGCCCGGCGCCCGTTGACCCGTACATCCAGGCCTTGCTCAAGGGCGAACCGCGCAAAGCGCCCGCCAATGAAGCCGCTTGCGCCGGTGACCAGAATTTTCATGACTTCTCCTAGAAATGCAGTGCGCGCTTCAAGCCACGGGCTGCACGTTAAATCTTCACGCAAG
This sequence comes from Pseudomonas sp. CF161, assembly GCF_000416215.1. Classification (NCBI taxonomy): domain Bacteria; kingdom Pseudomonadati; phylum Pseudomonadota; class Gammaproteobacteria; order Pseudomonadales; family Pseudomonadaceae; genus Pseudomonas; species Pseudomonas sp. CF161. Next base: position 269,432 of record NZ_ATLP01000093.1, on the reverse strand, counting down.
CACATCGCTTGTCGCTTGCAGCTTGACGCTTACGGCTGCACCCAGGGCACCAACCATTGCGCAGAGGAACGCGCCAGATGCTCGGTCAGCAACCCCAGCAATTGCCCGCCATTGCGCCAATGATGCCAGTACAGCGGCACATCGATCGGCTTATCTGGCAGCAGCTCCAGCAATTGGCCGCGTGCCATCTGTTCGCGCACTTGCAGTTCCGGCACCAGGCCCCAGCCCAGGCCAGCCTCCGTGAGGCGGATAAAGCCCTCCGAAGACGGGCACAAATGGTGCTCGAACCCGCCATTGACCCCGAGCGACGCCAGGTAGCGATGCTGCAGAAAATCATCCGGGCCGAACACCAAGGCCGGGGTGCGAGCCAGTTGCTCGGCGCGCACGCCCTGGGGGAAATGGCGCTGGATAAAAGCCGGGCTGGCCAGGGCGCGATAACGCATGGCGCCCAACAGCAGGCTGCGCGCACCGGCCACCGGCCGCTCGCTGGCACAGACACAAGCCGCCACCTCTCCGGCGCGCATGCGCTTGAGGCCGACGGTCTGATCCTCGACCACCAGGTCCAGCAGCAGGTGCTGTTCAGCGCAAAAATCCCCCACCGCCTCGGCCCACCAGGTTGCCAGACTGTCGGCATTGAGGGCGATGCGCAGGCGTTCCGGCAGGCCTTCTTCGTCCAGCGCCGGCACCAGGCTCTGCAGATCCCGCTCAAGCAGACGCACCTGCTGCACATGGTTGAGCAGGCGCCGGCCGATCTCAGTCGGCGCCGGCGGCGTGGCCCGCACCAGCACCGGCTGCCCGACCCGGGCCTCCAGCAATTTGATGCGCTGGGAGATGGCCGATTGCGACAGCCCCAGCACCTGGGCCGCGCGTTCGAACCCCGCCTGCTCGACCACGGCGGCCAGGGCCGAGAGCAATTTGTAGTCGAACATCAGTTTTCCTAATGAGCGATCAGTAATATTGGTTTTTCTTATACAGCCCTGAACCGGAGAATAGCCAGCATGCCTCTTCGATCAAGGACTTCTTTCATGGCCGGTGAAACCACCCTCGCCACATTGCTGCGCAGCATGAGCCCGCAGCTCAATACCGGCGAATACGTCTTCTGCTGCGTCGCCGACGCCAGCCAGCTTCAGGGCTGTGAAGCGGTGGGCAGCTTTCGCGAACAGGAAGGCCTGACCGTCATCCTCGAACGCGCCCAGGCTGAACGTCTGGGCCTGGGCTTCGACTATGTCGCTGCCTGGATCACCCTCAACGTGCATTCGGCATTGCAGGCGGTCGGCCTGACCGCCGCCTTCTCCAGCGCCCTGGGCCAGGCCGGCATCAGCTGCAACGTGATGGCCGGCTATTACCACGACCACCTGTTTGTCGGCCTGGAAGATGCCGGGCGGGCCATGGATGTATTGCAGCAACTGACCGCGGGCCAGGAGTAAGGATTATGTGGCAAAGCTATATCAACGGCCTGCTGGTCGCGGCGGGGCTGATCATGGCGATCGGCACCCAGAACGCCTTTGTCCTGGCGCAGAGCCTGCGGCGCGAGCATCACCTGCCGGTGGCGGCGCTGTGCGTGACCTGCGATGCGCTGCTGGTTGCAGCCGGCGTCTTCGGCCTGGCCACCGTGCTGGCCCAGAACCCGACCCTGCTGGCCGTGGCGCGCTGGGGCGGCGCGGTGTTCCTGATCTGGTACGGCAGCCAGGCCCTGCGCCGCGCCTGCTCGAAACAGAGCCTGCAACAGGGCGAAAACCAGGCCGTACGCTCCTTGCGCGCGGTGCTGCTCAGTGCCCTGGCGGTGACCCTGCTCAACCCCCATGTCTACCTCGACACGGTGCTGCTGATCGGTTCCCTGGGGGCGCAACAGACCGAGCCTGGGGCCTATGTGGTCGGTGCCGCCAGTGCCTCGCTGCTGTGGTTTTTCACCCTGGCCCTGGGCGCGGCCTGGCTCGCTCCGTGGCTCGCCCGGCCCAGCACCTGGCGGATTCTCGACCTGCTGGTGGCGGTGATGATGTTCAGCGTCGCGTGGCAATTGATCAGCGCCGGCTGACTTATTCCAAAAGGCTCTGGAACCTCTATCCCACACAGTTGTTGCGTGGTTTTGCCGCACCCCCGGTGCTATGATCCAGCCCCTGCGCCGCAAAGAGTACAAACTCCCCGGCGCTTGTTTGGCCGCCCGTGATCGGCCTTGCGCTCACCGCAACTGACCTGATTAGGAGAATCATCATGGCTTTCGAATTGCCGCCGCTGCCCTACGCACACGATGCCCTGCAGCCGCACATCTCCAAGGAAACCTTGGAATTCCACCACGACAAGCACCACAACACCTACGTCGTGAACCTGAACAACCTGGTGCCAGGCACCGAGTTCGAAGGCAAGACCCTGGAAGAAATCGTCAAGACTTCCTCGGGCGGCATCTTCAACAACGCCGCTCAGGTCTGGAACCACACTTTCTACTGGAACTGCCTGGCGCCAAACGCTGGCGGCCAACCTACCGGCGCCCTGGCTGAAGCCATCAACGCGGCTTTCGGTTCGTTCGACAAGTTCAAAGAAGAATTCACCAAGACTTCCGTCGGCACCTTCGGTTCCGGTTGGGGCTGGCTGGTGAAAAAGGCTGACGGTTCCCTGGCCCTGGCCAGCACCATCGGCGCCGGCAACCCGCTGACCAGCGGCGACACCCCGCTGCTGACCTGCGACGTCTGGGAACACGCTTACTACATCGACTACCGCAACGTGCGTCCGAAGTACGTCGAAGCGTTCTGGAACCTGGTCAACTGGAAATTCGTCGCTGAGCAATTCGAAGGCAAGAAATTCGTTGCCTAAGCGCGTTTCGCAGTAAAAAAAAGCCCGGCATTGCCGGGCTTTTTTCGTCCGTAGCTTGGGATATGTCTTGCCCCAAAGCGATGGCACGCTAACATCTACTCAGTAAAAAATATGACCTGCCCCTCAAGTTGCAGGGCCTCGCTACCGACACATTATCAATGGGCCAAAATGCTCCTAATTAGTGCATTCCGGCCAAGCCTACCGGCGAAATATCCTGAGCACGATTGTCTCTTTGACTGCCAACACGGGATTGCCAATACTCATGGCAACTTGACGCTACGCGCACGGAACAAGGAATAGCCCTTTGAAGCTGGAACTCAAAAACAGCTTGTCGGTGAAGTTGCTCCGGGTTGTGCTGCTGTCGGCACTGATCGTGGGCGTAGTCTTGAGCTGCGCGCAAATCGTCTTCGACGCCTACAAGACTCGGCAGGCGGTGGCCAACGATGCCCAGCGCATTCTCGACATGTTTCGCGACCCATCGACCCAGGCGGTCTACAGCCTGGACCGGGAAATGGGAATGCAGGTCATTGAAGGGCTGTTTCAGGACGATGCCGTGCGCATGGCCTCCATCGGCCATCCCAACGAAACCATGCTCGCGGAAAAAAGCCGTGAGCTGCAGCAATCCCCCAGTCGCTGGCTGACCGACCTGATCCTCGGCCAGGAGCGCACCTTTACCACGCAGTTGGTGGGTCGCGGCCCCTACAGCGAATATTACGGCGACCTGAGCATCACCCTCGACACCGCCACCTACGGCAAGGGCTTCATTGTCAGCTCGGTGATCATTTTCATTTCCGGCGTCCTGCGTGCCCTGGCCATGGGCCTGGTGCTGTACCTGGTCTATCACTGGCTGCTGACCAAGCCGCTGTCGCGCATCATCGAGCACCTGACCACCATCAACCCGGACCGTCCCAGCGAACACCAGATTCCACTGCTCAAGGGCCACGAGAAAAACGAACTGGGGATCTGGATCAACACCGCCAACCAGTTGCTGGCCTCCATCGAACGCAATACCCACCTGCGCCACGAAGCGGAAAACAGCCTGCTGCGCATGGCTCAGTACGACTTCCTCACCGGCCTGCCCAACCGCCAGCAGTTGCAGCAGCAACTGGACAAGATCCTGGTGGACGCCGGGCGCCTGCAACGCCGGGTCGCGGTGCTGTGTGTCGGGCTGGATGACTTCAAAGGCATCAACGAACAGTTCAGCTACCAGACCGGCGACCAGTTGCTGCTGGCCCTGGCCGACCGCCTGCGTGGCCACAGCGGCCGCCTCGGCGCCCTCGCGCGCCTGGGCGGCGACCAGTTCGCCCTGGTCCAGGCCGATATCGAACAACCCTATGAAGCCGCGGAACTGGCCCAGAGCATCCTCGACGATCTGGAAGCGGCGTTCGCCCTCGATCACCAGGAAATACGCCTGCGCGCCACCATCGGCATCACCCTGTTTCCCGAAGACGGCGACAGCACCGAGAAGCTGCTGCAAAAAGCCGAGCAGACCATGACCCTGGCCAAGACCCGGTCGCGCAACCGCTATCAGTTCTATATCGCCAGCGTCGACAGCGAGATGCGCCGCCGTCGCGAACTGGAAAAAGACCTGCGCGAAGCCCTGGTGCGCGAGCAGTTCTATCTGGTCTATCAGCCGCAGATCAGCTACCGCGATCATCGCGTGGTCGGGGTCGAAGCACTGATTCGCTGGCAGCACCCGGAGCACGGCCTGGTGCCGCCGGACCTGTTCATCCCCCTGGCCGAACAGAACGGCACCATCATCGCCATCGGCGAATGGGTGCTGGATCAGGCCTGCCGGCAACTGCGCGAGTGGCACGACATGGGGTTCAGCGACCTGCGCATGGCGGTCAATCTGTCCACGGTGCAGCTGCACCACGCCGAGCTGCCGCGGGTGGTCAACAACCTGCTGCAGATCTATCGCCTGCCACCGCGCAGCCTGGAGCTGGAAGTCACCGAGACCGGCCTGATGGAAGACATCAGCACCGCCGCCCAGCATCTGCTGAGCCTGCGCCGCTCCGGCGCGCTGATCGCCATCGACGACTTCGGCACCGGCTACTCCTCATTGAGCTACCTCAAGAGCCTGCCCCTGGACAAGATCAAGATCGACAAGAGCTTCGTCCAGGACCTGCTGGATGACGACGACGATGCAACCATCGTGCGGGCGATCATCCAATTGGGTAAAAGCCTGGGCATGCAGGTGATTGCCGAGGGGGTGGAAACCGCCGAGCAAGAGGCCTACATCATCTCCGAAGGCTGCCATGAAGGTCAGGGCTATCACTACAGCAAACCCCTGCCGGCACGGGAGTTGAGCGCCTACCTGAAACAAGCCCAGCGCAGCAACGCGGCCATCCTCTGAGCGGGCGACCGCGCAACGGGGCTTGATCCAGCGCAACCGTCCCGCGAATAAGAAATATTTCCAAGAGCAACCCTTTACACATAATGCAAATCTTTCGCATTATGTGGCAGTTTTGCGCGCCCCCGCGCCTGTCCACCCCCTCTCGAAGCAGGATGTTCGCCATGATTCGTATGCCTCTGGCTACCGCCAGTCTGTTGGCCATCGCTATTTCCCTCGCCGGTTGTGGCGAAGGCAAAGACAAGGCCGCCGCGCCTCAAGCGCCGACCCCAGCCACCAGCACTGCCACTCCTGCGGCAGACGCCAGCGCCGGCAAGGTCGATGAAGCCGCAGCCAAGGCCGTTGTCGCGCACTACGCCGACCTGGTCTTCGCCGTGTTCAGCGACGCCGAATCCACCGCGAAGAACCTGCAAACCGCAGTCGACGCCTTCCTCGCCAAGCCGAACGCCGACACCCTGGCCGCCGCCAAGACTGCCTGGATCGCCGCCCGCGTGCCTTACACCCAGAGCGAAGTGTTCCGTTTCGGCAACACCATCATCGACGACTGGGAAGGTCAGGTGAACGCCTGGCCCCTGGACGAAGGCCTGATCGACTACGTCGACAAGAGCTATGAGCACGCGCTGGGCAACCCGGGCGCCACCGCCAACATCATCGCCAACACGCAAGTCCAGGTCGGCGAAGACAAGGTCGACGTAAAAGACATCACTCCGGAAAAACTCGCCAGCCTCAATGAGCTGGGCGGTTCCGAAGCCAACGTCGCCACCGGCTACCACGCCATCGAATTCCTGCTCTGGGGCCAGGACCTCAACGGCACCGGTCCAGGCGCCGGCAATCGCCCAGCCTCGGACTACCTGGAAGGCGCTGGCGCCACCGGTGGCCACAACGATCGTCGTCGTGCCTACCTCAAGGCCGTAACCGACCTGCTGGTCAGCGACCTCGAAGAAATGGTCGGCAACTGGAAGCCGAACGTGGCCGACAACTACCGCGCCACCCTGGAAGCAGAACCGGCTGAAACCGGCCTGCGCAAAATGCTCTTCGGCATGGGCAGCCTGTCCCTCGGCGAACTGGCGGGCGAGCGCATGAAGGTTTCCCTGGAAGCCAACTCCCCTGAAGACGAGCAGGACTGCTTCAGCGACAACACCCACAACTCGCACTTCTACAACGCCAAGGGCATCCGCAACGTCTACCTGGGCGAATATACCCGCACCGACGGCACCAAGCTGACCGGCGCCAGCCTGTCTTCCCTGGTGGCAAAAGCCGACCCGGCCGCCGACACCGCGCTCAAGGCCGACCTGGCCGACACCGAAGCCAAGATCCAGCTGATGGTCGATCACGCCAACAAAGGCGAGCACTACGACCAACTGATCGCGGCCGGCAACGACGCGGGCAACAAGATTGTGCGCGACGCCATCGCCGCTCTGGTCAAGCAGACCGGTTCGATCGAACAGGCCGCCGGCAAACTGGGGATCAGCGACTTGAACCCGGACAACGCCGATCACGAGTTCTGATCCGCGCGGTATAAAAAAGGCGACCTTCGGGTCGCCTTTTTATTGCCTGCCCCACGCCGGGGCTGGCAGACCCCGCCCAGCTTGTCCTGGGTCAAACCAAACGATAATTCCTCTTATTCAAATTTCGTCGCCCTGTTAGACTTTGCGCCCTTGTTTTGCTCGTCTTGCAGGATGTCCGATGCCCTTGTCGCTGCTTCGCTGGTCTGCGCTATTCATGGCCCTGAGCCTGAGTGCCTGCGATGACGCCCCGCGTTTCACCAAGGCCGAACCTGGCGAAGCCCGCTCAGGCGGCGCGGCCACCGTTCGCAAGACCGATCAGAACGCCTTCTCCCTGCCCTCGGCCAATTTGTCGCCCACGCGGCGCCTGGACTTCAGCGTCGGCAACAGCTTTTTCCGCAGCCCCTGGGTGATCGCCCCGTCCACCACCACGGCCCGTGATGGTCTTGGCCCGCTGTTCAACACCAACGCCTGCCAGAACTGCCACATCAAGGACGGCCGCGGCCATCCGCCGACGCCAGATGCCGCCAACGCGGTGTCGATGCTGGTGCGCCTGTCGCTCCCCAACGACCCGGCCTACGCCACGCTCATCGAACAGGTCGGTATCGTGCCGGAGCCGGTGTATGGCGGGCAGTTCCAGGACATGGCCATCCCCGGCGTGGCCCCGGAAGGCAAAGTGCGCGTGGAGTACGACCCGGTCAGTATGCGGTTCAAGGACGGCACCGAGGTCGAGTTGCGCAAGCCCAGGTTGCTGCTGACTCAACTGGGCTATGGACCGATGCACCCGGACACCCGGTTCTCGGCCCGGGTGGCACCACCGATGATCGGCCTCGGCCTGCTGGAAGCCATCCCCGAAGCGGCGATCCTGGCCAATGCCCAAGCCCAGGCCAGCGCCAAAAACGGCATCGCCGGCCGGCCCAATCAGGTCTGGGACGATGCCCTGCACAAAACCGTGCTCGGGCGTTTTGGCTGGAAAGCCGGGCAACCCAACCTCAATCAACAAAATGTTCACGCGTTTTCTGGTGATATGGGCCTGACCACCAGCCTGAGACCGTTCGATGATTGCACCGACACCCAGACTGCCTGCAAACAAGCCCCCTCTGGCAACGGCCCCGACGGTGAGCCGGAAGTCAGCGACAACATCCTGCGCCTGGTGCTGTTCTACAGCCGCAACCTGGCCGTTCCGGCGCGCCGCGATGTCGGCTCGCCGCAGGTCCTGGCCGGCAAGAATCTGTTCTTCCAGGCCGGTTGCCAGTCCTGTCACACCCCTAGCTACACCACGGCGGCCAATGCCGCAGAGCCCGAGTTGGCCAACCAGGTGATCCGCCCCTACAGCGACTTGCTGCTGCATGACATGGGCGAAGGCCTGGCCGACCACCGTAGCGAGTTCCTGGCCGGCGGCCGGGACTGGCGGACCCCGCCACTGTGGGGCGTCGGCCTGACGCAGACAGTCAGCGGTCACACCCAGTTCCTGCATGACGGCCGCGCCCGCAACCTGCTCGAAGCCGTGCTCTGGCATGGCGGCGAAGCTCAAGCGGCGCAGCAACAGGTTTTATCTTTCAATGCCCAACAGCGTGCAGCGTTGCTGGCATTCCTGAATTCTCTATAAGCTTTTCTCCATTAAAAAAGGGAGCCCGACCATGTTTCGTCCCAAATTGCTGTTTACCAGCCTTGCCGCCCTCGCCCTCGGCGCCTGCTCGCCGCAGGACCCGCAGGCCGTGACCTCCGCAGCCATTGCCAAGCAGGTGATCCTGCCGACCTACAGCCGTTGGGTCGAAGCCGATCGTCAACTGGCGGTCAGCGCCCTGGCGTTCTGCGAAGGCAAGGAAAACCTCGACACCGCCCGCGCCGACTTCCTCCATGCGCAAAAAGCCTGGGCCGAGCTGCAACCGCTGCTGATCGGGCCGCTGGCCGAGGGCAATCGCTCGTGGCAGGTGCAGTTCTGGCCAGACAAGAAAAACCTGGTGGGGCGCCAGGTCGAGCAACTGGTCACCGCCAACCCGCAGATCGATGCGGCGGCGCTGGCCAAGTCCAGCGTGGTGGTACAAGGCCTGTCGGCCTATGAGTACATCCTGTTCGACAGCAAGATCGACATGGCCAACAGCGAGCAGAAAGCCCGCTACTGCCCATTGCTGACCGCCATCGGCGAACGTCAGAAAACCCTGGCCGAAGAGATCCTGTCGAGCTGGAACAGCAACGACGGCATGCTGGCGCAGATGAGCAAGTTCCCCAACCAGCGCTATGCCGACTCCCATGAAGCGATCGCCGATCTGCTGCGGGTCCAGGTCACGGCCCTGGACACCCTGAAGAAAAAACTCGGCACGCCGATGGGCCGCCAGAGCAAGGGCATCCCTCAGCCGTTCCAGGCGGATGCCTGGCGCAGCCAGTCGTCCCTGCAGAGCCTGGAAGCCAGCCTGAGCGCGGCGCAGACTGTCTGGGCCGGGGTCGACAACAAGGGCCTGCGTGGCCTGCTGCCGGCTGAACAGAAACCGCTGGCCGACAAGATCGATGCCGCCTACGCCGCGTCCCTGAAACTGTTCGCCAGCAGCCAGCGCTCCCTCAGCGAAATGCTCAGCGACGATGCCGGCCGCCAGCAACTCAACGACATCTACGACAGCCTCAACGTGGTCCACCGCCTGCACGAAGGCGAACTGGCCAAGGCGCTGGGCATCCAACTGGGCTTCAACGCCAACGACGGTGACTGATCATGCTGCGACGTCAGGCCGTGGCGCTCGGCAGCCTGCTGCTGAGCGCGGTCACCCTGGGCGGCTGGAAGCTGTTCAAGCAACAGAATCAAAGCCCTTTGCTGCTGTCGGCCAGGGATGATGGCGACGGGCAACATTATGCGGTCGGCTACCGCCTGGATGGCCAGCAAGTGTTCGCCACCCGGGTCGGCCAGCGCTGCCACGACATCATCAACCACCCGACGTTGCCGATTGCGCTGTTCGTGGCCCGGCGCCCGGGCACCGAGAGTTACCTGATCGACCTGCGTGACGGCAGTCTGCTGCAGACCCTGAGCTCGCAGCCGAACCGGCACTTCTACGGCCATGCGGTGATCCATCACAGCGGCGACTGGCTGTACGCCACCGAAAACGACACCACCGATCCCGGTCGCGGCCTGCTGGGTCTGTACCGATTCGAGGGTGAACGACTGGTGCACAGTGGCGAGATTTCAACCCACGGCATCGGTCCGCACCAGGTGTCGTGGATGCCCGATGGCGAAACCCTGGTGGTGGCCAACGGCGGTATCCGCACCGAGGCCGAGAGCCGGGTTGAAATGAACCTCAACGCCATGGAGCCGAGCCTGGTGCTGATGCGCCGTGACGGCACCCTGCTGAGCAAGGAAACCCTGGCCCAGCAGATGAACAGCGTGCGCCACCTGGGCATCGCCAGCGACGGCACCATCGTCGCCGGCCAGCAGTTCATGGGCGCCGCCCACGAGTCCTCCGAACTGCTGGCGATCAAGCGTCCCGGGCAGCCCTTCGTCGCCTTCCCGGTGGCCGAGGAACAACTGCAAGCCATGGGGCACTACACCGCCAGCGTCGCGGTACACAGTGACTTGCGCCTGGTGGCCCTAACCGCGCCCCGGGGCAACCGCTTTTTTATCTGGGACCTGGACAGCGGCGAACTGCGCCTGGATGCGCCCCTGCCGGACTGCGCCGGAGTCGGTGCGGTCGCCGACGGCTTTGTCGTGACTTCGGGCCAGGGTCGTTGCCGCTTCTACGACTGCCGCCAGAAACAACTTGTGGCAAAACCTCTGGAGCTGCCCGCAGGCCTCTGGGATAACCATTTGCATCTGATCTAGCCGTCCCCCCCTTCGCCGCCCCTGGCGAAGGGGCTCCAGTTGAATGGATTGTCATCTGGAAGCCCCCGAAAAGTCGGAGTAATGTGCCCGGCTATCCACGCTTTTTATTCCCGGCTTTTTGTCCAAGGAAATGGAATATGCTGCGCCGCCGCATGCTGATCATGTTGGGTATCGTCCTGTTAATCGTGCTGCTGCTGGCGGGCTATAAAGCCTTCTCCATCTACCGGCAGATTCAGGTGTTCTCGGCCCCACCGCCGCCGATCAGCGTCGCCGTGGCCACCGCCAGCGAACGCCCCTGGCAAAACCGCCTGCCCACTGTCGGCACCCTCAAGGCCTTGCAGGGCGTCAACCTGAGCCTGGAAATCGCCGGCACCGTCAAAGATCTGCAGTTCGAGTCAGGGCAACAGGTCAAGGCCGGGCAAGCGCTGCTGCAACTCGACAGCGCAGTGGAAAGCGCCCTGCTGGACACCGCCCAGGCCGACCTCGGGCTGGCCCAGCTGGATTTCGGTCGCGGCAGCCAACTGGTCGGCAGCCAGGCCATTTCCAAAGGCGAATTCGACCGGCTCTCGGCGCAGTTGCAAAAGAACAAAGCCACGGTCAATCAGTTGAAAGCTGCGCTGGCCAAGAAACGCATGCTCGCGCCCTTCAGCGGCACCATCGGCATCCGCCAGGTGGACATTGGCGACTACCTGGCCAGCGGCACGGTGATCGCGACCTTGCAGGACCTGAGCAGCCTCTACGTCGACTTCTACATTCCGGAACAGTCGGTGCCCAAAGTCGCCCTGGGCCAGCCGGTGCAAATCAGCGTCGCGGCCTACCCCGGGGAACAGGTCGAAGGCAAAATCAGCGCCATCAACCCCAAGGTCGAGAACAGCACGCGCAACGTGCTGGTCCGCGCCACCCTGGCCAACCCGGGCGGCAAGCTGCTGCCGGGGATGTTCGCCAACCTGCAGGTGCTGCTGCCCGATCCCCAGGCAAAAATCGTGGTCCCGGAAAGCGCCATCGCCTACACCCTCTACGGCAATTCGCTGTATGTGGTGGCCCACAGGAAAGCGGCGGACGGCAGCGAGGAAAAAGACCCTCAGGGTCAACCGATCCTGATCGCCGAGCGGCGCTACGTCGAAACCGGCGAACGCCGGGATGGCCTGGTGCTGATCAACAAAGGCGTGGCCAAGGGCGAGCAAGTGGTCAGCGCCGGGCAGATCAAGCTGGACAACGGCGCGCACATTGCCATCAGCCCGGACAAGCTGCTGCCCGATCATCAGAACAGCCAGCCACGTACTGACTGATCAAGGAATCACCATGGCTTTTACCGACCCGTTCATTCGTCGCCCGGTGCTCGCCACCGTGGTCAGCCTGCTGATTGTGCTGCTGGGCTTCCAGGCCTGGAGCAAGCTGCCCCTGCGCCAATACCCGCAGATGGAAAACGCCCTGATCACGGTGACCACCGCTTACCCCGGCGCCAACGCCGAGACCATCCAGGGCTACATCACCCAGCCGCTGCAACAGAGCCTGGCCAGTGCCGAAGGCATCGACTACATGACCTCGGTCAGCCGCCAGAACTTCTCGGTGATTTCGATCTACGCGCGCATCGGCTCCAACAGCGACCGCTTGTTCACCGAGCTGTTGGCCAAGGCCAATGAGGTCAAGAACCAGCTGCCGCAAGACGCCGAAGACCCGGTCCTGAGCCGGGAAGCCGCCGACGCCTCGGCGCTGATGTACATCAGTTTCTTCAGCAAGGAGTTGAATAACCCGCAGATCACCGACTATCTGTCGCGGGTCATCCAACCGAAGCTGGCGACCCTGCCGGGCATGGCCGAGGCCGAGATCCTTGGCAACCAGGTGTTCGCCATGCGCCTGTGGCTGGACCCGGTCAAGCTGGCCGGCTACGGCCTGAGCGCCAGTGACGTGACCGATGCCGTGCGCCGCTACAACTTCCTGTCGGCGGCCGGCGAGGTCAAGGGCGAGTACGTGGTGACCAGCATCAACGCCAACACCGAGCTCAAATCCGCCGAAGCCTTCGCCGCGATTCCGCTGAAAGTCGATGGCGACAGCCGGGTGCTGCTCAGCGACGTGGCACGGGTGGAAATGGGCGCGGAGAACTACAACGCCATCAGTTCCTTCGCCGGCACGCCCTCGGTCTACATCGGCATCAAGGCGACTCCTGGCGCCAACCCGCTGGATGTGATCAGGGAAGTGCGCAAGCTGATGCCCGAGCTGGAGTCCCAACTGCCGCCCAACCTCAAGGTCGAAATTGCCTACGACGCCACGCTGTTTATCCAGGCCTCGATCAACGAGGTGCTCAAGACCCTGTTCGAAGCCGTGCTGATCGTGATTGTGGTGGTGTTCCTGTTCCTCGGCGCCCTGCGCTCGGTGGTGATCCCGGTGGTCACCATCCCGCTGTCGATGATCGGCGTGATGTTTTTCATGCAGTTGATGGGCTACTCGATCAACCTCTTGACCCTCTTGGCCATGGTATTGGCCATCGGCCTGGTGGTGGACGATGCGATTGTGGTGGTGGAGAACATCCACCGGCATATCGAGGAAGGCAAGACGCCGCTGGACGCAGCCATCGAGGGCGCCCGGGAAATCGCCTTGCCGGTGGTGTCGATGACCATCACCCTGGCCGCGGTGTATGCGCCGATCGGGTTCCTGACGGGGCTGACCGGAGCGCTGTTCAAGGAGTTCGCCCTGACCCTGGCCGGGGCGGTGGTGATTTCCGGGGTGGTGGCCCTGACCCTGTCGCCGATGATGTGCGCGCTGTTGCTGCGCCACGATGCAAACCCCAGTGGCCTGTCCCACCGTCTCGACCAGATATTCGAGGGTCTCAAGCGCCGCTACCAGCGCATGCTTCACGGCACCCTCAACACCCGGCCGGTGGTGCTGGTGTTCGCATTGATCGTGCTGTGCCTGATTCCGCTGCTGCTCAAGTTCACCAAGTCGGAGCTGGCCCCGGATGAGGACCAGGGGATCATTTTCATGATGGCCTCGGCCCCACAACCGGCCAACCTGGACTACCTCAACGCCTACACCGATGAGTTCATCACGATCTTCAAGGAGTTCCCCGAGTACTACTCATCGTTCCAGATCAACGGCTTCAACGGCGTGCAGTCTGGGATCGGCGGCTTCCTGCTCAAGCCCTGGAGCGAGCGCAGCCGGACCCAGATGCAGATCCTGCCAGAGGTGCAGGGCAAGTTGAGCGCCATCGCCGGGCTGCAGGTGTTCGGCTTCAACCTGCCGTCCCTGCCGGGCACCGGGGAAGGCCTGCCCTTCGCGTTCATCATCAACACCCCGAATGACTACGAGTCGTTGCTGCAAGTGGCCGAGCGCATCAAGAAACGCACCATGGAGTCCGGCAAGTTCGCGTTCGTCGACCTCGACCTGGCCTTCGACAAACCGGAAGTGGTGGTCGATATCGACCGCGCCAAGGCGGCGCAGATGGGGGTTTCAATGCAGGATCTGGGCAGCACCCTGGCCACCTTGCTGGGGGAGGCGGAAATCAACCGCTTCACCATCGACGGCCGCAGCTACAAGGTGATCGCCCAGGTCGAGCGGGCCTACCGCGACAACCCCGAATGGTTGAACAACTACTACGTGAAGAACACCCAGGGCCAGGCGTTGCCGCTGTCGACCCTGATCACCGTCACCGACCGCGCACGTCCCCGGCAGTTGAATCAGTTCCAGCAACTCAACGCGGCCACGATGTCCGGCGTGCCCATCGTCAGCATGGGCGAGGCGATCGAGACCGTGCGTCAGATTGCCCGGGAGGAAGCACCGGCGGGTTACGCCTTCGACTATGCCGGTGCCTCCCGTCAGTTCGTGCAGGAAGGCAGCGCGCTCTGGGTCACCTTTGGCCTGGCGCTGGCGATTATTTTCCTGGTGCTGGCCGCGCAGTTCGAGAGCTTTCGCGATCCGCTGGTGATTCTGGTGACCGTGCCGCTGTCGATCTGCGGGGCGTTGATCCCGCTGTTTCTCGGCTGGTCGAGCATGAACATCTATACCCAGGTCGGGCTGGTGACCCTGATCGGGCTGATCACCAAGCACGGGATCCTGATCGTTGAATTCGCCAACCAACTGCGCAAGGACAAGGGCCTGACCCCACGGGAGGCCGTTGAAGAAGCCGCCGCCATACGCTTGCGTCCGGTGCTGATGACCACCGCGGCCATGGTCTTCGGCATGGTGCCCTTGATCCTGGCCACCGGCGCGGGGGCCGTCAGCCGTTTTGACATCGGCACCGTGATCGCCACCGGCATGTCGATCGGCACCCTGTTCACCCTCTTCGTATTGCCGTGCATCTACACCTTGCTGGCCAAGCCGGACAGATAAACGCCAGCACAGTAAAAGGCCTCGCAATGCGAGGCCTTTTAGGTGGGCTTGCTGCTCTTCAACTTTGCGGCCTCATTCCCTGTGTCATGCCGAACATGAACAACAACAGATCATGGTCGGGCTTGACCACCGCAGAGGCTTTGGCCACTCGTGGCAGAGGGCAATGCGCATCGCTGTGCATTGCACTGAGCACTTGCGTACGCGGCTGCTCCCAGGCAGCCACGGCCAGTGAGGCGACCACCAGGGCGCCTACCAGAAACAAACCTCGTGCAACTTCTAGCTTCATCGCTATAAACCTTTGATAGCGCTGCCAAACGCCGTTTTGTAAAAGTAGTAGAGTTTGTCCCAGTCCGTGGCATTCCACGACGAATGGCGACGCAGTTGTTTCATGTCATGGGCCGCCGCTCGTTGACGGGACAGGCGTTGCCGACACTTCTCGAAATCCAGCAGCGCCACCTCGACCTCGGCCGACTCCCCGCTCCCGGTGACCTTGACGAACACGTGCTTGGCATACAGGCAACCGTGCTGCCAACGCCCCTGATGCATGCGCGCCAGGGTTTGGGCCAACTCCTTGAGCAACCGGTCATGCAGCGCTTCATCGTGGCGCTCACGCTCGCCGGCGGCATACCAGTTTTCCACTTCCACAAACCCCTCGAGCGCCGCGGTGACCAACAGCGCCCGCCACTGGTGCTCGGGGTCACGTTGCGCACCACAGAACACCAACTCCGGCACCCGCACGTCCAGCAGACGCAAGCCCTTGAGGGCCGCCTCCTCACGCAGCACAGTGGGGCGCCCAAAGGGGTGCAGCCAACTGCGATAAATATGCCCGGTCTGACGCTTTACATAGAGCAAACGGCCGTTGATGCCCGAAACCCGCTGCACACCGCTTTCCCCGCCTCGACGTCGATTGGGCTCTTCAACCCATTCGCCGTGTTGATTCCAAAAATAATCGAAGCGATCTGCGTGCGCGACGTCCATTTCCGATGCACATTCAACAGCCATCCTGTTACCTCTTACGTAGTACGTAAACCCGCCACATAGCGTAGAGCGGGAAAAAATCCAGACGATCCTGGACGCGAAAACCTGCCTGTTCAAATTCTTGTTCTACCGTGGCCGCAGGTAACACAAACCGGTTCTGGTAACCCTGCTCCCCGTTTTCCTCGAGCCGCTGACGCTCCATGCGCTTGCGTTTCCAGGCCTTGAAATTACCGTCAACCCAGAGTGAAACAATGACGCTATCGCGGGTAACCCGCTGAAACTCCTGCAACAAGGCGACCCTGTGCGCCGACTCACCAATGTGGTGGAGCAGCCGCATGGAGAAAATACTGTCGACTGCGTTATCCGGCAGATCGATGGCAAATGCAGAGGTCTGCAAGGGTTGTACCCGTTTTACCACCTCACCTGGTTGGGCCACGGTGGCTATCTTCAACATGGATGCGGAATTATCAGCACCAATGATCACGCGGTTGGCTTTTTCCGCCAGCAATGGCCAGAAGCGCCCGGCGCCACACGGCAAGTCGAGCACCAGGCCCGGCTCACCGGCCAGGGCCAGGGCGGCACGGGCCAACTGCTCATCACGCCGATGGGACAATTGGCGCGCAAGACCGTTCTGGTGCTTGAGCAAATAGTCCTGGGCATGCTGATCGTCGTACTTTTCGGAAAATTCCAGCTTGATCGGGGTCGCCATCTTCAAAGTCTCCTGCAACTGATGGCGCCACTTTAGGTAGCGGACTGTCAGCGTCAGGTCATGCCTTTGTGAAAACTTTGTCCCGTCCACGGCGAAAATATTACAGATTTTTACAGCTTATCCGAGGTGGCATGGGGCCACATGGCGACAGATAAACGGCTAAGCGCAATGCCCCGAAGAACCGGGGCATTGGGAGGGGTCAGGCTTTGGCCTGGTTCAAATCCACCTGAAAGCGGCAACCGTTCGGGGTCATGGTGCTCAAGGTCACGGTCCAGCCCTGGTTTTCGCAGATCCGTTGCACCAGCGACAAGCCCAGGCCCAGGCCTTCGCCGCGCTTTTCATCGCCGCGGACAAAGGGCTCGAACATCGCTTCGCGCTTCTCCTCCGGGATCCCGACACCGCTGTCTTCGACCACAAACCCCTGAGGATGCAAGGTGAGGCGGATGTAGCCCTGCTCGGTGTAGTGCAACGCGTTGCGCAGCAGATTACCCATCACCGCGTGCAGGAAAGTCGCGTTATAGCGGGTGTCCAGGGGTTCCCCAGGTTCGAAGATGAACTCGATGCCCTTGTCGCGGATCGGCCCGCTCCAGAGTCCGATCAAATCATCGGCTACCTGGCTCAGCGTCAACTGCGGCGACATGCTCGCATCTTCACGCTGGGCCCGCGCCAGCATCAGGAAGGTCTGCACCAGCTCGCGCATTTCCTCGCAGGCGCGGGCGATGCGCTCGACCTGGGCCCGACCGCGCTGATCGATGCAGGGGTTTTCCAGCAACAACTCGCAGGAGCTGGCCAGCACCATCAGCGGCGTGCGCAGCTCGTGGCTGACATCGCTGGTAAACAGCCGTTCGCGACTCAGGGCCTGGCGCAAGCGGCCCAGTGTGGCGTCGAATGCCACTGCCAGCTCGCCGACTTCATCCGCCGCGTAGTCGGGCGCCAGCGGCGGGGCCAGGCCCAACAGCTGATCGCGATGGCGGACCTGGCGCGCCAGACGCACCACCGGGGCCATGACACGTCGCGCCAGGATCCAGCCAAGAAACACCGCCAGCGCCAGGCTGAGGACAAACCCCACCAGCACCACGGCGAACAGCACCCGCTCACGCTCTTCGAAATCGCTCTGGTCCTGCAGCAGGACATAACGCCGCCCGTCGACGACCTCGACCATGGCGTGGTACGACAGCTGCTCGCGAAACACCTCATGGAACCCGGGATCCAGATGGCGCAGATCCTTGGGCAATTCGAAATCGCCACGCCCGCCGCTGTAGTAAAACAGCTGGTCCGGCTCCGGGCGATGGCTCCAGTCACTGACGTTGTCCATCAGCAGTAGGCGCTGCAGATCGCCCCCCAGCCCTGCGGAAATCAGCTTTTCTTCGACCAGGTGCACAGTGGCGACGATGCCCATGGCGAAGGCGCCCGCCACCAGCGCACTCATCAGGGCAAAGGCAATGATGATCCGCTGGGCAAGGCTCTGCTTAAACTCCATCTCGCCCCTCGGCTAGGCGATAACCGACGCCGTGCACAGTGTGCAGCAGCGGTTTGGCAAACGGCTTGTCGATCACCTGCCGCAACTGGTGCACATGGCTGCGCAGGCTGTCGCTGTCAGGGCAGTCATCGCCCCACAGCGCTTCCTCGAGAATCTCGCGCCGCAGCACATGGGGGCTTTTCTGCATCAGGACTGCCAGCAGCTTCAGCCCCACCGGGTTGAGCTTGAGCAAACGCCCCTCGCGGGTGACCTCCAGGGTGTCCAGGTCATAGCTCAGGTCACCGACCTGCAACGCCCGGCGCCCGCCGCCCTGGGCCCGGCGCATCACGGCTTCGATGCGCGCGGCCAGCTCGGACAGGGCAAAAGGTTTGACCAGGTAGTCGTCGGCCCCGGACTTGAAGCCCAGCAGTCGGTCATCCAATTGATCACGGGCAGTGAGCATGATCACCGGGGTGTCGCGCCGGGCGTCTTCGCGCAGGCGCTTGCACAGGGTGTAGCCATCGATGCCGGGCAGCATGATGTCGAGCACGATCAGGTCGTAATGCTCGGTGGCGGCCAGATGCAAACCTGACAAACCGTCCTGCGCACAGTCGACGGTGTAGCCCTTGAGCCCCAGGTAATCGGCCAGGTTGGCCAAAATATCGCGGTTGTCTTCAACCAGTAAAATTCGCATCGGCACTTTCTCCACACGCTGTTACGGCCGTCTTGGCTCGCGCAGCTTACGGCCAAGCGCAGCTCAGAGCCAGAACTGCGCGAACAGCGCTGCGATCGCGGTGCCGACGGTGCCCGGCGCTTAACAAGTTTTTCACTATCGGTTCACAACCTCTCTACAGGGGGGCCTCCACACTCCCGCCATTAAATAATATGGAATGTTAACAATGGACCTGCTCAAGTCAGCGCCGTTGCGTTTTCTGCTGCTTCTGACCAGCGCCTGGCTGGTGATTTTCCTCCTGACCCGCAGCGTGTTGCTGATCACCCACCTGGACGAGGCCGCAAGTCATTTCCTGCCGCTGTTCGGGATCGGCGTGCTCTATGACCTGGGTTTCCTGGCCTACGCCGCGCTGCCCCTGGGCCTGTATCTGCTGCTGTGCCCACCGAGCCTGTGGCGCCGCAAAGGCCATCGCTGGTTCCTCCAGGGCCTGCTGTGCGTCAGCCTGTTCGCGATGCTGTTCACCGCCGTCGCGGAATGGTTGTTCTGGGATGAGTTCGGGGTTCGCTTCAACTTTATTGCCGTGGATTACTTGGTGTACTCCGACGAGGTGCTGAACAACCTCCTGGAGTCGTACCCGATCGGCACCTTGTTGAGCATCCTCGCGGTCCTGGCGATTGCGCTGAGCCTGGCCCTGCGCAAACCGTTCAACGCGGCGCTCGATGCACCGTTACCAGCGCTGCGTGGACGCCTGGTCAGCGCACTGGGCCTGGCGCTGCTCGCCGGGGCCAGCCTGCAACTGCTCAGCCAGGACAGCCCCCGCGCCCAGGGTGGCAATGCCTATCAGAATGAGCTGGCGAGTAACGGGCCTTATCAATTCTTTGCGGCATTTCGCAATAACGAGCTCGACTATCCGCAGTTCTACCGCAGCCTGCCGACGCACACCGTGGCCCGCCAACTGCGCGCCGAACTCAGCGAACCCAATGCGCGCTTTATCGGCAACGACCCTTTGGATATCCGCCGGGTCATCGATAACCCGGGCACGCTGCGCAAAGCCAATATCATCCTGGTGACCATTGAAAGCTTCAGCGCCAAGTACATGGGCAGCAACGGCGACGAGCGCAACCTGACACCGAACCTCGACGCCCTGCGCAAGCAGAGCCTGTACTTCAACAACTTCTACGCCACCGGGACCCGTACCGACCGGGGCCTGGAAGCCATCACCCTGGCCATTCCCCCCACCCCGGGGCGTTCGATCGTCAAGCGCGTCGGCCGTGAAAGCGGATTCGCCAGCCTGGGCCAGCAACTCAGCGCCATCGGCTACGACAGTGTGTTCGTCTACGGCGGCCGTGGTTACTTCGACAACATGAACGCGTTCTTCGGCGGCAACGGCTATCGCGTGGTCGATCAGAGCAGCGTCGAAGAGTCGCAAATCCACTTCAAAAATGCCTGGGGCATGGCCGACGAAGACCTCTACCAGCAAACGCTCAAGCTGGCGGACGCCGACTATGAGAAGCAACAGCCGTTTCTATTGCAGTTGATGACCACGTCCAACCACCGCCCCTACACCTACCCCGATGGTCGGATCGACATCAAATCCGGCAAGGGCCGCGACGGCGCGGTGAAATACACGGACTACGCCATCGGCCAGTTCCTCGAGGCCGCGCGGCAAAAGCCCTGGTTCGACAACACCATTTTCGTGTTCGTCGCCGACCACACGGCGGGCAGCGCCGGCAAGGAAGACTTGCCGATCAGCAACTACCAGATCCCGCTGTTCATCTATGGACCCAAACTGATCGAAGCCCGGGAAACCGCGCAGCTGGCCAGCCAGATCGACCTGGCCCCAACCCTGCTCGGCCTGCTCAACCTGGACTATCAATCGACCTTCTTCGGCCGCAATTTGCTGCAGGACAACCCGCTGCCGCCTCGCGTGGTGGTCGGTAATTATCAGCACCTGGGGCTGTTCGATGGCCAGGACCTGGCCATCCTCAGCCCACGCCAGGGGCTGCGCCGGCATGACCAGGCGTTGGGCGACAGCCGTGAATCCCAGGCCGAGGCCAGCGACCCGCTGATTACCCGAGCCATCACCTACTACCAAGCCGCCAGCTATGGCTTCAAGCAACAGCTGCTGGGTTGGAAACCCGCGCCAAAAGCCTCGGTCGAGATCAGCGAGCGTTAAACAAAAGGCCCCGGAGCCATCGCCCCGGGGCCTTTCAAGCATTGTCGATGCATCCTGCCTACTCCCTCCTCCTGCTCCCCGCGCCCAGCTCACTGCCTGGAGGTGCTGGGGAGTCACGTCGCGCAATACACGCCACAACGCCAATGAGCCAGGTCGCAATCTCCCCCTGCTGTGAGTCGAGCCTGCCAACGAGCAGGCATAAAAAAGCCCCGCCTGCTAAACGCAGGCGGGGCTTTTCAGTACAGCGGGTGAGGCTGGCTTACATCATGCCGCCCATGCCGCCCATACCGCCCATGTCTGGCATGCCGCCGCCAGCTGGAGCGTCTTCTTTGATCTCGGCGATCATCGCTTCGGTGGTGATCATCAGGCTGGCGATGGAAGCCGCTGCCTGCAGAGCCGAACGAGTCACTTTAGCTGGGTCAAGGATGCCCATCTCGATCATGTCGCCGTATTCGCCGGTAGCAGCGTTGTAACCGTAGTTACCCGAACCCTGCTTGACCTTGTCGACCACAACGCTTGGCTCGTCGCCGGAGTTGGCAACGATCTGACGCAGTGGCGCTTCAACAGCGCGACGCAGCAGTTGGATACCAACGTCCTGATCGGCGTTGTCGCCTTTCAGTTCGCTGATGGCTTGCAGAGCGCGAACCAGTGCCACGCCACCGCCGGGTACCACGCCTTCTTCAACGGCTGCACGGGTAGCGTGCAGGGCGTCTTCAACGCGGGCTTTCTTCTCTTTCATTTCAACTTCGGAACCAGCGCCAACCTTGATCACTGCAACGCCGCCGGACAGCTTGGCCAGACGCTCTTGCAGTTTTTCACGGTCGTAGTCGGACGAAGTGTCAGCCACTTGCTGACGGATCTGCAGAACGCGAGCCTGGATGTCAGTCTCAACGCCAGCGCCGTCGATCACGGTGGTGTTTTCTTTGGACAGGATCACGCGCTTGGCATTACCCAGGTGTTCCAGGGTAGTGCTTTCCAGGCTCAGGCCGATCTCTTCGGAGATAACGGTACCGCCAGTCAGAACAGCGATGTCCTGCAGCATTGCCTTGCGACGGTCGCCGAAGCCCGGTGCCTTGACGGCAGCGACTTTGACGATGCCACGCATGTTGTTCACAACCAGAGTCGCCAGGGCTTCGCCTTCAACGTCTTCGGCCACGATCAGCAGTGGACGGCCGGCTTTGGCAACGGCTTCCAGTACTGGCAACATTTCGCGGATGTTGGAGATTTTCTTGTCAACCAGCAGGATCAGCGGACCGTCCAGCTCGGCAGTCATGGTCTCTGGCTTGTTGACGAAGTACGGGGACAGGTAGCCACGGTCGAACTGCATGCCTTCAACAACCGACAGTTCGTTTTCCAGGCCCGAGCCTTCTTCAACGGTGATCACGCCTTCTTTACCGACTTTTTCCATGGCTTCGGCAATGATGTCGCCGATGGAGCTGTCGGAGTTGGCCGAGATGGTACCGACCTGAGCGATGGCCTTGGTGTCAGCGCAAGGCTTGGACAGGGCTTTGAGCTCTTTGACGATAGCGATGGTCGCTTTGTCGATACCGCGCTTGAGGTCCATTGGGTTCATGCCGGCAGCGACGGCTTTCAGGCCTTCGTTGACGATCGACTGAGCCAGAACGGTAGCGGTGGTGGTGCCGTCGCCTGCGTCATCGTTGGCACGGGAGGCAACGTCTTTGACCAGCTGCGCGCCCATGTTTTCGAAGCGATCTTTCAGCTCGATTTCTTTGGCGACGGAAACGCCGTCCTTGGTGATGGTCGGAGCGCCGAAGCTCTTCTCGATGATCACGTTACGGCCTTTCGGGCCCAGGGTCGCTTTTACTGCGTCAGCCAGGACGTTGACACCGGCGAGCATTTTCTTACGGGCGGAATCGCCGAATTTAACTTCTTTAGCAGCCATGATCGATATTCCTTAAATACTTTGTAGTAACGGGAAAATGAGCGGGAAATCAGCCTTCGATAACAGCGAGAATCTCGTTCTCAGCCATTACCAGCAGGTCTTCGCCGTCTACTTTCACAGTGTTGCTGCCGGAGTAAGGGCCGAACACAACCTTGTCACCCACTTTCACGGCCAGCGCACGTACTTCACCGTTGTCCAGCACGCGGCCGGTACCGACAGCAAGGATTTCACCGCTGTTGGCTTTTTCGGCAGCCGAACCTGGCAGAACGATCCCGCCAGCGGTTTTCTTTTCTTCTTCGCTGCGACGGATGACGACGCGGTCATGCAGAGGACGAAGCTTCATTGTCGATCTCTCCTAATTGTGGTTTTAAGCGGCCGGTGTGGATGCCGGCGGGTTAGCAAATCCGGCGTTGCCGGTTGCGACTCGACAAGCGAGCCGCGGAAGTCTGTCTGGCGTAACCACCAGAAACCTTGCGGTGACCGTTACATAAGGGCGCATAAGGTTATTACAAGGGCGGCACAGTGAAATTTTTTTACTTTCCTGGCGCCGAAAACCAACACGGCACCTTCAAGGTGCCGTGTCGATGTGCGGTTGAATCACGAATCGCGGTGCTCGAACTCGCCTTCGATCACATTCGGCTCACGCCCGACCGGACGCTGTGGCGCCGGACCGCCGCGAGCGGCGTGCATATCGTCGGCAAAGGCTCGCTGACGAATCGCCTGTTCCTCGGCCCGCTGGCGCATTTTATTGGCCAGCAAGCGGCGAGTCAGGGGCAGCAGCATGATCAGGCCAAGCACGTCGCTGACGAAACCCGGCAGGATCAGCAGGCCGCCAGCCAGGGCCATCATCAGGCCCTCGAGCATGGTCTGTGCCGGCAACTCGCCACGGTTCAGGCTTTCACGGGCCTTCAACGCCGTGGCCAGGCCTGCGACACGCAGCACCAGAACCCCCAACATCGAGCCGAGGATAATCAGCAGCAACGCCGGGAAAAACCCGATGGCAGCACTGACTTTGACGAATACGAACAGCTCTAGCACCGGGAACAGCAGAAAGAGCAACAGAAAAGGGCGCATCAAGTGGTTTCCTCTACGGAAGAATGCCTTCCAATAGACCCTAGATGACGTCGCCAATTCGTGAATTCAAGCGTCGGCGGTCGTATTTTTCGGCCATTGTTCAGCGTGAGCCAGGAAAACCAGGGCCTCGCGCACTTGTGTCGGCGTATTACACGGGCTTGGAAAGGGCAACCAATACAACGCCTGACCGATACGCAGGTGCATGCCCTCGGTGTCGATTCCGACCATGTGCGCGGGGGCGGTCTTGGGCAACCCGGCCAGGTCCACATAATGGGCGATGGCTTTGCCATGGTCGCTGTTCATGTGCTCGACCATGCTGATTTCACCCTTCCCGGCAAACGGGTTGGCCAAAGTCACCTGATCGACCCAGTGGATCGCGCCGAAACCACCGATGTAGCGATGGCGAACCGGCTTCAGGACCCAGAAATCAAAATCGTGGGCCTGATGGTAATTCTGCGATTCGGGGAAGTAGCGGTAGTAACGCTCGGCAGCGGCGTCGATGGCGGCGCTGTCTTCAAGCTTTTCGGCTTCGGCGAGGTAGGTCAGGCGCCCCACGGCCTGCACATCTTCAGCCTCGCGCTCGCCCACCAGCAACGAGCACTTGGGGTCTTTCTGCAGGTTATGGGTGTGCTGGGCGATGCGACTGATCAGGATCAGCGGCCGGCCCTGCTCGTCAAGGCAATAGGGCACCACTGAGCCAAAGGGAAAACCGGGCATGGCCTTGGAGTGGGTCGACAATACGCCGCGGTATTCCTTGAGCAGTAATTCTCGTGCATTCTTGGCAGCTTCAACGCTCACTTTATGACTCCTTTTAACTAATCCGTCGAAAACGGACGGGCGCCTGGAGCAGTGTTCCAGTTACGCCATCGGGGCAATTCTCATCTGCAGCCAGGCCATGTCCGGCGCGGGAATTTCCCAAAGGAAAACCACTCTGACCTGCTAGCGGGACATGCGAATGCAACTCACTGACAAAGTAATCATTATCACCGGCGGTTGCCAGGGTCTGGGCCGCTCCATGGCCGAGTATTTCGCGGCCAAGGGCGCCCGGCTGGCGCTGGTCGACCTCAACCAGGAAAAGCTCGATCAGGCGGTCGCCGCTTGTCGCGCGGCCGGTGTCGAGGCTCGCAGCTACCTGTGCAACGTGGCCAATGAAGAACAGGTGACGCACATGGTGGCCCAGGTCGCCGAAGACTTCGGAGCCATTCACGGCCTGATCAACAATGCGGGCATTCTGCGCGACGGCCTGCTGCTCAAGGTCAAGGACGGTGAAATGACCAAAATGAGTCTGGCCCAATGGCAGGCGGTGATCGACGTCAACCTGACCGGGGTGTTCCTGTGCACTCGGGAAGTCGCGGCAAAAATGGTCGAGCTGAAAAACAGCGGCGCCATCGTTAATATTTCCTCGATCTCCCGTGCTGGCAACGTTGGCCAGACCAACTACTCGGCCGCCAAGGCCGGGGTCGCCGCGGCTACCGTGACCTGGGCCAAGGAACTGGCGCGCTACGGCATCCGCGTGGCGGGCATCGCACCCGGCTTTATCGAGACCGAAATGACCCTGGGCATGAAACCCGAAGCCCTGGAGAAAATGACCTCGGGCATTCCGCTCAAGCGCATGGGCAAACCCGAAGAAATCGCCCATTCGGCGGCTTACATCTTCGAAAACGACTATTACACCGGGCGCATCCTGGAAATGGATGGCGGCTTGCGGATCTGAGTGCCCCTGCCAGGCAGGCTCCTTATCCACCGGGAGCCTGCGCTGGAGAGGGGTCCGTCAATCGTCGCTGATGGTGATATTCGGCATCGCCGGTGCGGCGGCTTCCTGCAACACGATCCGCGCACCGACGTGGCGCGCCAGCTCCTGGTAGACCATGGCGATCTGGCTGTCGGGCTCGGCGATCACCGTCGGCTTGCCGCCGTCGGCCTGCTCGCGAATCAGCATCGACAACGGCAACGAGGCCAGCAGCTCGACATCGTATTGGCTGGCCAGCTTCTCGCCGCCGCCTTCACCGAACAGGTGCTCGGCGTGACCGCAGTTGGAGCAGATGTGCACCGCCATGTTTTCGACGACGCCCAGCACCGGAATATTGACCTTGCGGAACATCTCCACGCCCTTGCGTGCGTCGAGCAGGGCCAGGTCCTGTGGCGTGGTGACGATCACCGCACCGGCCACCGGCACCTTCTGCGCCAGGGTCAGCTGGATATCGCCGGTGCCTGGCGGCATGTCGATCACCAGGTAGTCGAGGTTGCCCCAGTCAGTCTGGGTCACCAGTTGCAACAAGGCCCCGGAAACCATCGGCCCGCGCCAGACCATCGGCGTGTTGTCGTCGGTGAGGAAGGCCATGGACATGACTTCGACCCCATGGGACTCGATCGGCACAAACCACTTCTGGTCCTTGATCTTCGGCCGAGTGCCTTCGGCGATGCCGAACATGATGCCCTGGCTCGGGCCGTAGATATCAGCATCGAGAATGCCGACCTTGGCGCCTTCGCGGGCCAGGGCCAGGGCCAGGTTGGCGGCGGTGGTGGACTTGCCCACGCCGCCCTTGCCGGACGCCACTGCAACCACGTTCTTGACGTTGGCCAGGCCCGGAATCTGCGCCTGGGCCTTGTGCGCGGCGATCACGGTGCTGATCTCGACCTTGGCGCTCGCCACGCCGTCCAGGCCTTCAATGGCCAGTTGCAGCATCTGCGCCCAGCCGCTCTTGAACAGATCGGCGGCATAACCCAGTTCGAGCTGGACCGACACGCGGTCGCCCTGCACCTCGATAGCCCGCACGCAACCAGCGCTGACGGGGTCCTGATTCAAGTAAGGGTCGGTGTACTGGCGAAGTACGGCTTCCACCGCTGCGCGATTGACGGCGCTCATGGGCAACTCCGATAACAAGACTGGAAAAACAGGCGGCTATCCTACGCCGGACATAGATTCGTGGCGAGGGAGCTTGCGCCTCCTGGGCGGCAAAGTCGTTGCAACCGAACCGATTCGGTCAATCCGGCGGCGCCCCATCAACCGGCTCGGGGCGACTTCGCCCCCAGCACAAGCCAGCGACCCGGCTACGGTTTTTGTGAGCGCCGCACTTGGATACAGGCTCACGGGGTGAAAAATCCGCGCCGGCGCTTTATAGTGGCCGACCTCCGTTTCATCAAGTAGCCGAGCCCCATGTCCGAGCCACGCAAGATCCTCGTCACCAGCGCCCTGCCCTATGCCAATGGTTCGATCCATCTTGGCCACATGCTGGAATACATCCAGACCGACATGTGGGTGCGCTTCCAGAAGCACCGCGGCAACCAATGCATTTATGTCTGCGCCGACGACGCCCACGGTTCGGCGATCATGCTGCGCGCGGAAAAAGAAGGCATCACCCCGGAACAACTGATCGCCAACGTCCAGGCTGAACACAGCGCCGACTTTGCCGACTTCCTGGTGGACTTCGATAACTTCCACTCCACTCACGCCGAAGAAAACCGTGAGCTGTCGAGCCAGATCTACCTGAAACTGCGGGATGCCGGGCACATCGCCCAACGCTCCATCACCCAGTATTTCGACCCGGAAAAGAAAATGTTCCTGGCCGACCGCTTCATCAAGGGCACCTGCCCGAAATGCGGCACCGAGGACCAGTACGGCGACAACTGCGAAAAATGCGGTGCGACCTACGCCCCCACCGACCTGAAGGATCCGAAGTCGGCGATCTCCGGCGCCACCCCGGTGCTCAAGGATTCCCAGCACTTCTTCTTCAAGCTGCCGGACTTCCAGGCCATGCTGCAAACCTGGACCCGCAGCGGCACCCTGCAGGACGCCGTCGCCAACAAGATCGCCGAATGGCTGGACGCCGGCCTGCAACAGTGGGACATCTCCCGCGATGCGCCGTATTTCGGCTTCGAGATCCCGGACGAGCCCGGCAAGTACTTCTATGTCTGGCTGGACGCGCCGATCGGCTACATGGCCAGCTTCAAGAACCTTTGCGCCCGCCGTCCGGAACTGGACTTCGATGCGTTCTGGGCCAAGGATTCCAGCGCCGAGCTGTATCACTTCATCGGCAAGGACATCGTCAACTTCCACGCCCTGTTCTGGCCCGCCATGCTCGAAGGCGCCGGGTTCCGCAAGCCTACCGGCATCAACGTGCACGGCTACCTGACCGTCAACGGTCAGAAGATGTCCAAGTCCCGTGGCACCTTCGTCAAGGCCCGGACCTACCTCGACCACCTGTCGCCGGAATACCTGCGTTACTACTACGCGGCCAAGCTGAGCC
This sequence comes from Pseudomonas sp. CF161, assembly GCF_000416215.1. Classification (NCBI taxonomy): domain Bacteria; kingdom Pseudomonadati; phylum Pseudomonadota; class Gammaproteobacteria; order Pseudomonadales; family Pseudomonadaceae; genus Pseudomonas; species Pseudomonas sp. CF161. Next base: position 241,416 of record NZ_ATLP01000093.1, on the reverse strand, counting down.
GTGGGGTCGATGACCTGGACCTGAACCTTGAAGACTTCGTGCAGAAGGTCAACTCCGACCTGGTGGGCAAAGTCGTCAACATCGCCAGCCGTTGCGCCGGGTTCATCCACAAGGGCAACGCCGGGGTGCTGGTGGCGGGCAATGCCGCGCCGGAACTGACCGACGCTTTCCTGGCTGCCGCGCCGAGCATCGCCGAGGCCTACGAGGCCCGCGACTTTGCCCGAGCCATGCGCGAAATCATGGGCCTGGCCGACCGCGCCAACGCCTGGATCGCCGACAAGGCCCCCTGGTCGCTGAACAAACAGGAAGGCAAGCAAGACGAAGTCCAGGCCATCTGTGCCCTGGGCATCAACCTGTTCCGCCAACTGGTGATCTTCCTCAAGCCGGTGCTGCCGCTGCTGGCCGCCGATGCCGAGGCCTTCCTCAATGTCGCGCCGCTGACCTGGAATGACCACGCCACTCTGCTCAGCAACCATCAACTGAACGAGTTCAAACCGTTGATGACCCGCATCGACCCGGTAAAAGTGCAAGCCATGACCGACGCTTCCAAAGAAGACCTGACCGCCAGCGCCACCGACACCGGTGAAGCGGCACCTGCCGGCAACGGCGAGCTGGCCAAGGACCCACTGTCGCCGGAGATCGAGTTCGACGCCTTTGCCGCGGTCGACCTGCGTGTTGCCTTGATTCTCAAGGCCGAGGCCGTGGAAGGTGCCGACAAGCTGCTGCGCCTGACCCTGGATATCGGTGATGAGCAGCGCAACGTGTTCTCCGGGATCAAGAGCGCCTACCCGGAGCCGTCCAAGCTCGAAGGCCGCCTGACCATGATGATCGCCAACCTCAAGCCGCGGAAAATGCGTTTCGGCATCTCCGAAGGCATGGTGATGGCCGCCGGCCCTGGCGGCGAAGAGATCTACCTGCTGAGCCCGGACAGCGGCGCCAAGCCTGGCCAGCGCATCAAGTAAGCCCCCGCGCAGGCACGATCCCCCCGCCACGCCATTGCGTGACGGGGGGATTTTCATATCTGGCCCGACCCTGCGCGCTGCCGGATAATGCCTAACCTCTAGGCTACACGCCTGCCCTCACCGGCCACGTCCATGACCGACCTACTGCTCACGCTTATCAGCGCTGCCCTGATCAATAACCTGGTGTTGCACTGGCCACTGGGCGTCGATCCGCTGTTGCGCAGCCAACGTCCGACGCCGACGACTCGCCGTCAGGTGCATGCCCTCGGGCTGGCCACCACGTGCCTGATGCTGCTGTGCGGGGTGACCGGGCATGTGCTGTATCAGGCGCTGCTGGTTCCGTTGCAGCTGACTTCACTCAAGCTCCTGGTGTTTGTGCCGCTCTGCGCGCTGCTGATCAGCCCCCTGCTGAAGCTGCTGGCCCGTGCCCTGCCGCAACTGCCCTTCGACCACCTCTGGCCACTGTTGCTGGGCAATGCTGGCGTGCTGGGCCTGCTGCTCCTGGATGCCCAGGGCACTCAGGGCGTGCTGCATGCGGCCGCAATCAGCCTGGGCTCGGGCCTGGGTTTCTGGCTGGTATTGAGCCTGTTCAACGACCTGCGCCAGCGCATTCTCGATAACGATGTGCCCCTGCCCTTTCGCGGCCTGCCGATCGACCTGATCAGCGCCGGGCTGATGGCAGTGGCCTTTCTCGGCTTCAACGGACTGATCAAGACATGAGTCTGATTCAACGCATCGATGCCCTGCTGCCGCAGACCCAATGCGGCAAATGCGGCCATCCCGGATGCAAACCCTACGCCCAGGGCATTGCCGCCGGCGAGGCGATCAACAAGTGCCCACCGGGAGGCAGCGAAACCATTGCCGGCCTCGCCCGCTTGCTGCAGGTTCCGGTACTGGAACTGGACACCAGTCGCGGCGCGGCCCCGGCGCAGATCGCCTTTATCCGCGAGGCCGAGTGCATCGGCTGCACCAAGTGCATACAAGCCTGCCCGGTGGATGCCATCGTCGGCGCGGCGAAGCTGATGCACACCGTGATCATCGACGAGTGCACCGGTTGTGACCTGTGCGTGGCGCCGTGCCCGGTGGATTGCATCGAGATGCAGCCGTTGCCATTGGCCAGCGTGCTGCCGATCATCGGCGGCCTCGCGCCCGATCCCGAACAGCAACGCGCCCGCAATGCCAAGCGCGACCACGCCCGGCGCCGCTTCGAGCAGCGCAACGCCCGCCTGCAACGTGAAGAACAGCAAAAACAGGCCGAACGCCAAGCCCGGGCGCAGCGCGCCGCCCAGGCCAGCACCAGCACCAGCAGCCTGAACCCGGTGCAGGCGACCGTCGAACGGGTTCGCGCGCAAAAAGCGGCGGCAGCCGATGCGGCGCTGAAAAAAGCCAAGATCGATCTGGCGATGAGCCGCGCGCAGTTGAACAAATCCCTGAAAGCCTTCGGTCACCCACCGACCTTTGAGCAGCAGGCACAGTTGATCCTCCTGCAACGCCAATTCGAGGCGGCCGAGCAGGCCCTGGCCGAACTTGAATCCACCGCCCCAGCTCCCACGGCAGCGCCCGCGGCCAAAGACCCGGACCTCAAGAAAGCCAAGATCCAGCTGGCCATGCGCCGCGCCGAGCTGAAAAAAGCCCAGAGCAATGCCGCTCCCGAGGCGCAGCTGGCCGCCTTGAGCGCCGCCCTGGCCGAGGCCGAGCAGGCCCTGCATGCTGCCGAGGCGGCAAGCGCAAAACCGGCGCCGAACCTGACCCGGGTCGAGAAACGCCCGATCGACACTCAACTGCGCCAACTGAAAACCGAACTGGCTTACGCCCGGGCCGAGGTGAGCAAGCTCGAGCGCCACGCCGACACTTCGCCAGCACTGCTGGCCAAGGCCCGCGAACGATTGGCCGAAGCCGAGCGCCAGGTGCAGGCCCATGCCCCCAACTGAACGCCTGGCCCAGCCGGAACCACGCCTGCAGCAGGCCATGCAGCGGGTGCTGCTGGCCACCTTGCCCGGGGTGCTGGTGCTGGTGTGGTTTTACGGCTGGGGAGTGCTGATCAATGGGCTACTGGCCGGCGCCACGGCACTGGCGGTAGAAGCCGCGGTGCTGCGGCTACGTGGCTGGCCGTTAAAGCCTTCCCTCGGCGACGGCAGCGCCCTGGTCAGCGCCACCTTGCTCGCCCTGGCCTTGCCGCCCTATTGCCCCTGGTGGCTGACCGTCAGCGCCAGTGCCAGCGCCCTGCTGCTGGGCAAGCACCTGTATGGAGGCCTGGGTAAAAACCCGTTCAACCCGGCGATGCTCGGCTATGCCCTGATGCTGGTGTGCTTCCCGCAACAGATGACTCATTGGCCGACGCCACACGGCATGGACCTGCTCGGCGGCCTGCAGCAGATCTTCGGCATCGATTTCGGATCGGAAGCGCCGGACGCCTGGGCCCAGGCCACCGCGCTGGACAGCCTGCGGATCAATAAAAGCCTGACCATCGACGAGCTGTTCGCCGGCAATGCGGCCTTCGGCCATTTCGGCGGCCGCGGCAGCGAGTGGGTCAACCTGGCCTTTCTCGCCGGCGGCTGCTTTTTGCTGCAACAACGGATCATCAGCTGGCATGCCCCAGTCGGCATGCTCGGCAGCCTGTTTATCATCAGCCTGCTGTGCTGGAACGGCTCAGGCTCGGACTCCCATGGTTCGCCGTTCTTCCACCTGCTCACCGGTGCGAGCATGCTCGGTGCGTTTTTTATCGTCACCGAGCCCATCTCCGGCCCGAAAGCCGCCAAGGCGCGGCTGCTGTTCGGCGTCGGCGTGGGCCTGCTGACGTACCTGATCCGCACCTGGGGCGGTTACCCGGATGGCGTGGCCTTTGCCGTGCTGCTGATGAACCTGGCCGTTCCCGCCCTGGAGCGGCTGGTCGCACCCGCCGCGCAGGCGCAAGCATGAGCCGGCGCCTGAGTGTGGTGCTGCTGGTGCTGCTGGCCGGCGCCGGCATCGCTGTGAGCTATTTCGCCCAACAGGCCGCCAGCCCGCGAATCGCTGCCGAACAACGGGCGAGCCAAGCCCGCGAACTGCTCGATCTGCTGCCTGCGGGCAGCTACGACAATCAACCCCTGGACCAGCCGTTGCCCATCCAGCATCTGCTACTGAGCAACAGCACCCTGCTCGGCGGCTACCGCGCCAGCCGCGCCGGCCAGCCCAGCGCGGTGTTGCTGCGCAGCCAGGTCAGCGGTTACGCCGGCCCCATCGAGCTGTTGATCGCCATCGATGCCAATGGCCGACTGCTGGGCAGCAAAAGCCTCAAGCAAGGAGAAACCCCGGGCCTGGGTGGGCGTATCGCCGAACACCCCAATGGCTGGCTGCAAGGCTTTGCCGGCAAATCGCGCAACGATCCTGCCGACAACGCCTGGGCCCTGAAGAAAGACCAGGGGCAGTTCGACCAGATGGCCGGCGCCACCATCACCTCGCGGGCGGTGATCAACGCCCTGCATGATGCGCTGCGCTATTTCGACGAACACCGGGAACAACTGCTGACAGGTGCGGCCCATGAATAGGCCCTCTGCACTGCACTCTTCACTGACGCTGATGGCGTTGATCGGTGCCAGCGACTCCCTGGTCAAGGCAGTGGGCCTGTCTCTGGCATCAGTGCTGGTCATCAGCCTGTACGGCCTGGGCATGAAAGGCCTGCGGCGGCTGATCAGCAGTGACCTGCAATGGCTGGCCGGCCTGGTGCTCAGCGCCACGCTGAGCAGTTGCGCGGCCCTGGCGATGCAAGCCTGGGCCTTCGAACTGCATCAGCAACTGGGGATTTACCTGGGCCTGATCGCGCTGCAATGCGTGCTGCTGGAACACGGCGGTTTCTTCAATGGCCAAGGGCAAGTGCGCCAGATCGGCACGTTCTGCCTGTTGCTGATCACCCTGGGCGCCTTGCGTGAAGTGCTGGGCAGCGGCTCCCTGGGCAACCATCTCGGCTGGCTGGCCGGCCGCTACGGGGTCGACTGGCTGGCCTGGATCGTCAGCCCACACGGCCATCTGCGCCTGCTGAGCCTCGTACCCGGCGGTTTTATACTGCTGGGCTTGCTGCTAGCCGCCAGACAGGCCTGGGCCTCAACCTCACACCGACCGTTTTCAAGGAACTGAATCACCCATGAATGCCGCTAAACGCCTGGAAATATTCCGACGGCTGCACGAAGACAATCCCGAACCAAAAACCGAATTGGCCTACTCGTCGCCATTTGAACTGCTGATTTCGGTGATTTTATCGGCCCAGTCCACCGACGTCGGGGTCAACAAGGCGACGGCCAAGCTGTATCCGGTGGCCAACACGCCGGCGGCCATTTACGCCTTGGGGGTCGAAGGCCTGTCCCAGTACATCAAGACCATCGGCCTGTACAACAGCAAGGCAAAGAACGTCATCGAAACCTGCCGCCTGCTGCTGGAGCGCCATAACGGCGAAGTCCCGCAAACCCGCGAAGAGCTCGAGGCCCTGCCCGGCGTCGGCCGCAAGACCGCCAATGTGGTGCTCAATACGGCGTTTCGTCAGCTGACCATGGCCGTCGACACGCATATTTTCCGGGTCAGCAACCGGACCGGGATCGCGCCCGGCAAGAATGTGGTGGAAGTGGAAACCAAGCTGATGAAGTTTGTGCCCAAGGAGTTTCTCCTCGACGCCCATCACTGGCTGATCCTCCATGGGCGCTATGTGTGCCTGGCGCGCAAGCCGCGCTGCGGCAGTTGCCGGATCGAAGACTTGTGCGAATACAAGCAAAAGACTTCGGACGATTGAGTAACCATTGATTTTGATGATCGGTCGATTGAAAAAATCTTTTTTACCCGCCAGGAGAATATCGCTATAAGGAGCGCCAATGGCAGTCTTAGCCTGGAGTTGACCTTATGAGCACTGGCAAAGAACAACTGGACGTAGAAGACGACTTTATTGCTGTTGAACCCGAAGAGGCTGAGCCGGTGGTCGAGGTGGCAAAGACCAACCTGAACAAGCGCCGTACCATTGACAACCTCCTCGAAGAACGCCGCCTGCAAAAGCAGCTGGCCGATTACGACTTCGATCTGTAATTCCAGGAAAGCCCCAGCCACTCGGGCCTTCCTGTCGGCGCCAGGCCTACCCGGCGACTTGGCGCCCGCGCTTTATCCGTTCGCCGGAGCCAACGCTATCCACTCGTTGTTCACGCCAACTTATGGCGCTGGGCAAATTCGATCAGGTCCACCAGCGAGCGAGCATTGAGCTTGGAGAGCAGGCGCCGCTTGTAGGTGCTCACCGTCTTGTTGCTCAAGCTCAGGCCTTCGGCGATCTCCTTGTTGCTCAAACCGGAGGTGAGTTGCTTCAACACCATCAACTCCCTTGCCGAGAGCAGTTCCACCATCTCCTCTTCAGTGGACAAGCCCTGGCAAGAACGCAACGTGTGCAAGGCTTCGTTGGGAAAGTAACTGTAACCGGCCTCCACCGCCTTGATCGCACTGATCAGTTCAGTGATGTCCTGTTGCTTGCAGATATAACCGGCGGCACCGGCCTGCATGCAACGCATTGAAAAAGGCCCGGGTAGTTGCAGGGTCAATACCAGGATCTTAATAGTCATCGCTTTTGAAGTCAGGCGGGTTATAACTTCCAGGCCATCAAGTTTTGGAATGCCGATATCCAGTATCAAAATATCCGGCATCAACTCAAGTGCGAGTTGCAACGCATCCAAACCATTGTCTGCCTCGGCAATCACCTTGAAACCATGGCGTTCCATCAGCATGCGCACCGCCAGACGAATGACGGGGTGATCGTCCACGATCAATACTCTTTTCATAGGCACTTCCGAATTCAAGGCATCATTATTAATCCACACAATAACCCGCCATCCAGCCCTTGGCACCGCGTGCCCATGGGCTACAGCAGCACAGAGACGATCCTTACAAACAATGAGGATTTGCCTTACAAAAACAGTCAAAAAGCCACATCCTTGCAACTAGCTAATTTAAGATAGTTCTGTATACCTGCTACTTTTCGTATTAATAATCAACTATTCACATCACTTCGAAAAACACCTCGTAGTGCATGCATTGGTTAATTGCGCGATAAGACTCACAACTAGAGCAACCGAGTTACCGAGCACAAAAAAGCCCTGCACTAGGCAGGGCTTTTTCACAGCGGTTCAAGGATCAGAACAGTGTCCGACCTTTGTTGGCCGCAATGCGCATACGCAAGGCATTCAACTTGATGAAGCCGGCAGCGTCTGCCTGGTTATAGGCACCGCCATCTTCTTCAAAGGTTGCGATGTTGGCGTCGAACAGCGACTCATCGGACTTGCGACCGGTAACGATCACGTTGCCTTTGTACAGTTTCAGGCGAACCACACCGTTAACGTGAGCCTGGGAAGCGTCGATCATCTGTTGCAGCATCAGACGCTCAGGGCTCCACCAGTAGCCGGTGTAGATCAGGCTGGCGTACTTGGGCATCAGCTCGTCTTTGAGGTGAGCCACTTCACGGTCCAGGGTGATGGACTCGATGGCGCGGTGCGCACGCAGCATGATGGTGCCGCCCGGGGTTTCGTAGCAGCCACGGGACTTCATGCCGACGTAACGGTTCTCGACGATGTCGAGGCGGCCGATACCGTGTTCGCCACCGATACGGTTCAGGGTCGCGAGCACGGTAGCCGGAGTCATTTCGACGCCGTCCAGTGCCACGATGTCGCCGTTGCGGTAGGTCAGTTCCAGGTACTGCGGGGTGTCGGGAGCCTTCTCCGGGGAGACGGTCCAACGCCACATGTCTTCTTCGTGCTCGGTCCAGGTGTCTTCCAGCACGCCGCCTTCATAGGAGATGTGCAGCAGGTTGGCATCCATCGAGTACGGGGATTTCTTCTTGCCGTGACGCTCGATCGGGATGTTGTGCTTCTCGGCGTAGTCCATCAGCTTCTCGCGGGACAGCAGGTCCCACTCGCGCCAAGGGGCAATCACTTTCACGCCCGGCTTGAGGGCATAGGCGCCCAGTTCGAAACGAACCTGGTCGTTGCCTTTGCCGGTGGCGCCATGGGAAATGGCGTCGGCGCCGGTTTCGTTGGCAATTTCGATCAAACGCTTGGCGATCAACGGACGTGCGATAGAAGTACCCAGCAGGTACTCACCTTCGTAAACGGTGTTGGCGCGGAACATCGGGAAAACGAAATCGCGGACAAACTCTTCGCGCAGGTCGTCGATATAAATCTCTTTCACGCCCATGGCTTGCGCCTTGGCACGTGCAGGTTCGACCTCTTCGCCCTGACCCAGATCGGCGGTGAACGTCACCACTTCACAGTTATAAGTATCCTGCAGCCACTTGAGGATCACCGAAGTGTCCAGGCCGCCGGAATACGCCAGAACGACCTTGTTAACGTCCGCCATGCCATCACTCCACGGGGTTGTACGGAAAGCCGTCAAGTCTACCGATCAACGCGGATAATTTACAGAGGCGCGACAGCTTATGACGACGAAGCGACAGATTATGTCGAGCGCGCGACGACTACAGCCGTTTCAGGACGTCGCCGCGGCATTGGGTGTGGCGGCGGCTTGAGGCGCCGGCTTTTCGACAGGAGCGACACGCTCCAGGTGCACATTGACCCGACGGTTCTTGGCCCGATTGGCCGGGTTGGTGTTGGGGGCCAACGGGTAACGCTCACCGTGAAAACGCATGGTGATCTGTGATTCGGGTATGCCATTGGCCTTCAGGTAATCCAACACCGCCAGCGCCCTGCGCCGCGACAGATCGCGGTTGGTCAGGCGGTTGCCGCTGTTATCGGAATGCCCGTCGAGCTCGATGTGATTGACCGTGGGATCGGCCTTGAGAAACTCCAGGATCACTTGCAGCTTGGCCTTGGCCTGGGCATCCAGCTCGGTGCCGGTGCCCGGGAAGCCGATCTCGGCCTGCTTCACCTGTTCGTAATTCATCGGCAACAACTTCGCCGTGCAGCTTTGATAGTCGCTGTAGGCCTTGCTGAATTTTACCGGCAACAGACGCACTTCGGACACACCGCCTTCGCGGGAGTAGTGACGCACCACCGGGCTGCGCCCCTCCAGCAAACCGTTGATCAACCGGCCAGCCTGCACCTGCGAGCTATTGAACATCACCCCGCCGCTGCCGGCCTTGACCGCCCCCAGATTGATATCACCGCGCCCCGGCTGCCAGGGTGCTGCCGCGGCGAGCAAGGTCGCCGAGCCGCCACCCTGCATCGGATTGAAGCTCTTGAGGCGGAAAGTCGCCTGCTCACCCGCCCGGCGCACGAATTCGCCAGAGCCAAAATCGGTGATCGGCTGAGTCAGGCGGCACTCGAATTTGTCACCTTCGACCGTCCACTCAATGCTCTCCAGTCGGGTCTGGAAAGTGAGAGCCATCGCAGGCAGGCTGGCAAACACGCTGAGCAGGACTAGATAATGCTGGCGCACGGGAGGCTCCACTGACTTGTACAGATCAAAATCAACATGCCCGTTTACGGCACACCTACGGGATATCGGAAGCTTTACGCAAAACTTGATAGCGAGTGCCTGGATGAGTCTTTTCCGGTAGCATTCCCCCGAGTTTGACCCGCCTGGAATCCCCAATGTCCGACCGCCTGACCCTGCTGCGTCCCGACGACTGGCATATACATCTTCGCGATGGTGCCGTGTTGACCAATACCGTCGCGGATGTCGCGCGCACCTTTGGTCGCGCCATCATCATGCCTAACCTGGTACCCCCGGTGCGCAACGCCGAGCAAGCCGACACCTATCGCCAGCGTATTCTCGCTGCGCGGCCGGCCGGCAGCCGCTTCGAGCCGCTGATGGTGCTCTACCTGACCGACCTGACCCAGCCTGAAGATATTCGTACGGCCAAGGCCAGTGGCTTCGTGCATGCCGCCAAGCTCTACCCGGCCGGCGCGACCACCAACTCGGACTCCGGCGTCACCAGTATCGACAAGATCCTCCCGGCGCTTGAAGCCATGGCCGAAGTCGGTTTGCCGTTGCTGATCCACGGCGAAGTGACCCGTGGCGATGTCGACGTGTTCGACCGCGAGAAGATTTTCATCGACGAGCATATGCGTCGCGTCGTCGAGCGCTTCCCGACCCTGAAAGTAGTCTTCGAGCACATCACCACCCGTGAAGCCGTGCAGTTCGTCAACGAGGCCTCGGCCAACGTTGGCGCAACCATCACCGCCCATCACCTGCTGTACAACCGCAACCACATGCTGGTTGGCGGGATTCGCCCGCACTTCTATTGCCTGCCGATTCTCAAGCGCAATACCCACCAGGAAGCCCTGCTCGACGCCGCCACCGGTGGCAGCGCCAAGTTCTTCCTGGGTACCGACTCCGCGCCACACGCGCAGCACGCCAAGGAAGCCGCCTGCGGCTGCGCCGGCTGCTACACCGCTTACGCTGCAATCGAGTTGTACGCCGAGGCATTTGAACAGCGCAACGCGCTGGACAAGCTCGAAGGATTCGCCAGCCTCAACGGCCCGCGCTTCTACGGCCTGCCCGTGAACACCGATAGCATCACCCTGGTCCGTGAAGAATGGACCGCCCCTGCCAGCCTGCCGTTCGGCGAGCTGACTGTCATCCCGCTGCGCGCCGGTGAAAAACTGCGCTGGCGCCTGCTGGAGAAACACTCGTGAGTGAAGACCATTTCGACGACGAACAGGACGGTCATGGCGGCGGTGGCGGTTCCCGTCATCCGATGGCGGCCCGCTTTCGTGGCTACCTGCCGGTCGTCATCGATGTTGAAACCGGTGGTTTCAACTCGGCCACCGATGCGCTGCTGGAAATCGCCGCGACCATCATCGGCATGGATGAAAAGGGCTTCGTGTTCCCCGAACACACGCTGTTTTTCCGTGTAGAACCCTTCGAAGGCGCCAATATCGAAGCCGCTGCGCTGGAGTTCACCGGCATCAAGCTCGACCATCCATTGCGCATGGCTGTCAGTGAAGAAACAGCACTGACCGACATCTTCCGCAGTGTGCGCAAGGCGCTGAAAGCCAATGGCTGCAAGCGCGCGATTCTGGTGGGTCATAACAGCAGCTTCGACCTGGGCTTCCTCAATGCCGCGGTCGCGCGCCTGGACATGAAGCGCAACCCCTTCCACCCCTTCTCCAGCTTCGACACCGCCACCCTGGCCGGCCTGGCCTATGGCCAAACCGTGCTGGCCAAAGCGTGTCAGGCGGCCGATATCGACTTCGACGGACGCGAGGCCCACTCGGCTCGCTACGACACCGAGAAGACCGCCGATCTGTTCTGCGGCATCGTCAACCGCTGGAAGGAAATGGGCGGCTGGGCAGACTTCGACGACTGACTCGGTCGCCAAATCGTCCCCATGAAAAAACCGGCCCTGAGGCCGGTTTTTTTATGCGTGACGCGCGGCTTACAGCTTGCCGGCGTTCTCGCTCAGGTAAGCAGCAACGCCTTCTGGCGAAGCGGTCATGCCTTTGTCGCCTTTTTTCCAGTTGGCTGGGCAAACTTCGCCGTGCTCTTCGTGGAATTGCAGAGCGTCGACCAGACGGATCAGCTCTTCCATGTTACGGCCCAGTGGCAGGTCGTTGATGATCTGCGAACGGACAACGCCCTTGTCGTCGATCAGGAATGCGCCACGGAAAGCCACGCCGCCTTCGGACTCAACGTCGTAGGCCTTGGCGATGTCGTGCTTCATGTCAGCAGCCATGATGTACTGAACCTGACCGATGCCGCCGGCATTGATCGGGGTGTTGCGCCAGGCGTTGTGGGTGAAGTGCGAGTCGATCGAAACCGCGATCACTTCTACGTTACGTGCCTTGAAGTCTGCCATGCGGTGGTCCAGAGCGATCAGCTCGGACGGGCAAACGAAGGTGAAGTCCAGCGGGTAGAAAAACACCAGGCCGTATTTGCCTTTGATGGCCGAGGACAGGGTGAAGCTGTCGACGATTTCGCCATTGCCGAGAACAGCGGGAACGGTGAAGTCAGGGGCTTGTTTGCCTACGAGTACGCTCATTGGATATCTCCTGGTGTGGTCGAATGAAGAGCAAGATCATCCCAGTCTGCCGCGGCTATACGACAACCCGGTGACGCGATCTTGCTGCGCAAGGACCGACCATCATACACCGCGGGTTTGAGCTGTCCTTAATCGTTTTTAGATCGGCTGCTGTGGCTGCCTGCAAAACCGCCAGTTTCGATACCCGCCACGCGGGACTGAAATAAGCCCGTTCGTCAGACTTATCCGATTCACTGGAAAAGCCCGCCAAACCACTTTGACAATCATTCTCGTTAACATTAAGATCCATCGCAATTGGGCCATAACCAGCGACGGTTCTCACCTTATGTATGTCTGCCTCTGCACTGGCGTCACCGACGGACAAATCCGCGATGCGATCTTTGAAGGTTGCTGCAGCTACCGCGAAGTACGCCAAGCCACCGGCGTCGCCAGCCAATGCGGCAAATGTGCGTGCCTGGCCAAGCAGGTCGTACGGGAAACCCTGACCAAAGTGCAAAGCAGCCAGGCAGCGATTCCTTATCCCGTAGAATTTAATGTCGCGTAAATAACCGTTTTTCAAGGAACCGGACTTAGTGTCCGGTTTTTTTATGCCTAGAATTCAATCGCTTAGCGCCATAACGCGGAACACAAACATTCTTATTCCGATTAATTTTCATATATTATTCAATAACTTAGGTTTGACACTCCTGATTGCGCAGCTCAGACTCCGCCTTATACACAGCTGATACAGGGCAGGACCCCACCATGAAAGGCGACATTACAGTCATCCAGCATCTCAACAAGATCCTTGCCAATGAACTGGTCGCGATCAATCAGTACTTCCTGCATGCACGCATGTATGAAGACTGGGGCCTGAACAAGCTGGGCAAACACGAGTACCACGAGTCCATCGACGAGATGAAGCATGCGGACAAGCTGATCAAGCGCATCCTCTTTCTCGAAGGCCTGCCGAACGTCCAGGACCTGGGCAAGCTGCACATCGGTGAACACACCAAGGAAATGCTTGAGTGCGACCTGCGTATCGAGCGCACCGGCCACGCCGACCTCAAGGCAGCCATCGCCCATTGCGAAGTAACCGGCGACTTCGGTAGCCGTGAACTGCTGGAAGATATCCTTGAGTCCGAAGAAGAACACATCGACTGGCTGGAAACCCAACTGGGCCTGATCGATAAAGTGGGTATCGAGAACTATCTGCAATCGCAGATGGGCGAATAACCTTCGCAGCGCTCGCCCCTATTAAAAAGCCCCGCCCTCTTAATCGAGGCGCGGGGCTTTTTATTGCGCGGCTTATTTAGATAAGCCGGTAGTTGCGATTGATAACGATATGCGACCCATCAATTACTTCGCACTGATCAATCGCCGCAAAAACAAAAGCCCCGCATGGCGGGGCTTTTATCCGATGACCTCACAGCTTGCAGCAGCGTAGAAGCTACTGCACCTGCATCAGGCTTCGGTCTTGTTCGCAGCGGCTTTTTCGGCAGCTTCCTTGACCAGGGTCTGCAGCTCACCGTTGGCGAACATCTCAGCCATGATGTCGCTGCCGCCGACCAGCTCACCACCCACCCACAGTTGCGGGAAAGTTGGCCAGTTGGCGTATTTCGGCAGGTTGGCGCGGATTTCCGGGTTCTGCAGGATGTCCACGTAAGCGAACTTCTCACCACAGCCCATTACGGCCTGAGCGGCTTTCGCGGAGAAGCCACACTGCGGGGCATTCGGCGAGCCTTTCATGTAAAGCAGAATGGTGTTGTTGGCAATCTGCTCTTTAATAGTTTCGATGATATCCATGGAACACCTCGGCTGAACTTTCCGACTCTGTTGTCGGCACGGTGGCGCATTGTAACGGAAAGCCGAGCGCCATGCTCGGTCTCCCCGACAGACACCTCAAGCAGCCTGCACCTTGACCGGCACGCCGTTGAGCGCCGCATTCCCCGACAATTCGTCGAGTTGCCGCTCATCGGTCAGGTCATTGGCGCTGGAGCCCGGCTGCTCGCTGGCGATGCTCATGTGCACGCCAGGCCGCGCATGCCCCCAGCCGTGAGGCAGGCTGACCACCCCCGGCATCATCTCGCTGCTGGCCAGCACTTCAACTTCAATCATCCCGACCCGCGAGCTGACCCGTACTCGCTGCCCGTCGCTGAGACCACGACTGGCCAGGTCATCGGGGTGCATCAGCAACTGATGGCGCGGCTTGCCCTTCACCAGCCGATGATAGTTGTGCATCCACGAGTTATTGCTGCGTACGTGGCGCCGCCCGATCATCAGCAATTCATCGACCGCCGGCGCCTGCAACGCGGCAAAGCGCTCCAGATCAGCCAGAATCGCCGCCGGGGCGGCCTGCACCCGCCGGTTCTCGGTCTTCAGGCGCTGCGCCAGGTTCGGCTTGAGCGCCCCCAGGTCGATGCCATGGGGGTGATGGGCCAGGGTCGCCAGGGAAAGCCGGTACGTCGACTCATCACCGTAGCGACCGCCTCGCAGCCCCCGATCGATCATCTGCGCCGGCGCCACGGTAGGCTTGAGCGGCTGGCCGCTATGGGCGGCAAAGGCCTGGGCCAGGCCGACGAAGATCTCCCAGTCATGCAGCGCGCCCTCGGGCTTGGGCAAAATGGCCTGGTTGAAACGGCTGACATTGCGCACCGCGAACATATTGAAGGTGGTGTCGTAGTGATCGTTCTCCAGGGCCGATGTGGAGGGCAGGATCAAGTCTGCGTAGCGCGTGGTTTCATTGATGTACAAATCGATGCTGAGCATGAACTCCAGGCCGTCCAGCGCCTGCTCCAGTTGCCGGCCATTGGGTGTGGACAGCACCGGATTGCCGGCAATGGTGATCAGCGCCCGGACCTGGCCCTCGCCTTCGGTCAGCATCTCCTCGGCCAGTGCCGATACCGGGAACTCGCCACCGTATTCAGGCCGTCCGGACACCCGGCTTTGCCAGACATTGAAGTGCCCGCCCGAGGTCGATGCCACCAGGTCCACCGCCGGCTCCGTGCACAGCGCACCGCCAACCCGATCGAGGTTACCGGTGACCAGGTTGATCAATTGCACCAGCCAATGGCACAAGGTGCCGAAGGCCTGGGTCGAGACCCCCATGCGCCCGTAACACACAGCGGTGTCCGCGGCCGCGAAATCCCGCGCCAACTGGCGGATCTGCACGGCTGGCACGGCGCACAGCGGGCTCATGGCCTCGGCGCTGAAGCCGGCGATGGACTCGCGCACCTGGTCCAGGCCGTCCACCGGCAAATGGCTGGGGCGAGTCAGACCCTCATCGAACAGGGTATGCAACATCCCGAACAGCAGCGCGGCGTCGCCTCCCGGACGCACGAACAGGTGCTGATCGGCGATGGCGGCAGTTTCGCTGCGCCGCGGATCGACCACCACCACTTTGCCGCCTCGGGCCTGGATCGCCTTCAGGCGCTTCTCCACATCCGGCACGGTCATGATGCTGCCGTTGGAGGCCAGCGGGTTGCCGCCCAGGATCAACATGAAGTCGGTGTGGTCGATGTCCGGAATCGGCAGCAACAGGCCGTGGCCATACATCAGGTAACTGCTCAGGTGATGGGGCAGTTGGTCGACCGAGGTCGCGGAAAAACGGTTACGGGTTTTCAGCAGGCCGAGAAAGTAGTTGCTGTGGGTCATCAACCCATAGTTGTGCACGCTGGGGTTGCCCTGATAGGTGGCGACCGCATTGTTGCCGTGGCGCTGCTGGATCGCCGCCAAGCGCTCGGCCACCAGGGCAAACGCCGCGTCCCACGCGATTGGCCGCCACTGGTCACCCACCCGCTGCATGGGCTGGCGCAGGCGATCAGGATCATCCTGGATGTCCTGCAGGGCCACGGCCTTGGGGCAGATATGGCCGCGACTGAAGCTGTCGTCCTTGTCGCCCTTGATCGACGTGATTCTGATCGGGGCGCCTTCGGCCTCGGTGGTTTCGATGGTCAGGCCGCAGATGGCTTCACACAAATGGCAGGCACGGTGATGGAGAGTCTTGGTCATGGCCAGTCTCTATTGTATTCAGGGCAGCCAGCGGGCCGCGGAAACAAAACTATGGCGCTGCGGGGTGCCCAGCGCCAGGGAGAGGTGTCCTGTGAATCGCACGGCATCAGGCCTGCCGATAACCGCCGAGGCTCAGTTGGACGGCAAGCCCGGAGGGCCCTGGGCGGTGATCTGCGCCACGTTGATCAGCGGGTCCGACTCGGCCTGCTGACCGCTGAGCTCAGCCAGCAGGTGCCATTGCTCGTCCAGGCCGGCGCTGATGGTCATCATCCGATCGATCATCTGCCGCGCCGCATTGCGCGTGACATCGTCCTCGCTGCGCAGCAACTCGAACGACAGGGTGGTCATGGACGCCGTCATGTCCGTCAACGCGCGCGCCGTCAGCCCCAACAGCGCCATCAGTTGTTGTTCCTTTGTCTGCATTGCCAACACTTCCCTGTCGCTGTTGCGCAGTTATAACTCCAGCACTTTGCATTAGGAAATATTTCAGAGTGCATGCCCCGTGAATGCTGCCGGAAAACCCGGCGCCCGACAGGTCAGAAAACGACCGGGATCACGCCGCGCCCGCCCTGCTTGATTGCCAAGCGGCGTGGGGGCAGTGTACAAATGGCCGGCTGCTGTCAGGAAACAGGCTTCAAAAGCGCTACCGCACTCGCACCGTAGCCTCTCTGAAATCCCCTAAACGCCGTAGCACTATTGGTAAGACGCGACATTTAATTATAAGATCGCGCCTTCCCCTATTTCGTCGCCCCGTGCGGCTTTCGCCGCAGGTCTCGCCCGTTTTTCAAATAAACAAGGCTTTGAGTATCTGCGGTCTGTTGCAAAAAGGTAGTTAATGATGAGCGCAAGGCACTTTCTCTCCCTGATGGATTGCACGCCCGAAGAGCTGGTCAGCGTGATTCGTCGAGGCATCGAGCTGAAGGACCTGCGTAACCGCGGCGTACTGTTCGAGCCATTGAAAAACCGCGTGCTCGGAATGATTTTCGAGAAGTCGTCGACCCGTACCCGTCTTTCATTCGAAGCCGGCATGATCCAGCTCGGCGGCCAGGCCATCTTCCTGTCCCCGCGCGACACCCAACTGGGTCGCGGCGAGCCCATCAGCGATTGCGCGATCGTCATGTCGCGCATGCTCGATGCGGTGATGATCCGTACATTCGCCCACAGCACCCTGACCGAGTTCGCGGCCAACTCCCGCGTGCCGGTGATCAACGGCCTGTCCGATGACCTGCATCCCTGCCAGTTGCTGGCCGACATGCAGACCTTCCTCGAACATCGCGGCTCGATCCAGGGCAAGACCGTGGCCTGGATCGGCGACGGCAACAACATGTGCAACAGCTATATAGAAGCGGCCATCCAGTTCGACTTCCAGTTGCGCATCGCCTGCCCTGAAGGCTACGAGCCCAACCCGCACTTCCTGGCCCAGGCCGGCGATCGCGTGACCATCGTCCGCGATCCGAAAGATGCCGTGCGCGGCGCCCACCTGGTGAGCACCGACGTCTGGACCTCCATGGGCCAGGAAGAAGAAACCGCCAAGCGCCTGAAGCTGTTCGCCCCGTTCCAGGTCAACCGCGCCCTGCTCGACCTGGCGGCCGAGGACGTGCTGTTCATGCATTGCCTGCCGGCGCACCGTGGTGAAGAAATCAGCCTCGACCTGCTGGACGATGCCCGTTCGGTGGCTTGGGACCAGGCCGAAAACCGCCTGCACGCACAAAAGGCCCTGCTCGAGTTTCTGGTCGAGCCGGCGTACCACCACGCATGAGCCAGCCATTACTGCTCAACCTGCGCAATCTCGCCTGCGGCTACCAGGACCAACGGGTCGTCCAGAACCTCAACCTGCACCTGAACGCCGGTGACATCGGTTGCCTGCTCGGCTCGTCCGGCTGCGGCAAGACCACTACCCTGCGTGCGATTGCCGGGTTCGAACCGGTGCACGAAGGCGAGATCCAACTCGCCGGCGAGACCATTTCCAGCGCCGGCTTCACCCTGGCCCCGGAACGTCGTCGCATCGGCATGGTGTTCCAGGATTACGCCCTGTTCCCGCACTTGTGCGTGGCGGACAACATCGCCTTCGGCATCCGCAAGCACCCGCAGAAAGAGCGCGTGGTCGAGGAGTTGCTGGAGCTGGTCAACCTGAAAAACCTCGGCAAGCGCTTCCCCCACGAGCTGTCTGGCGGCCAACAGCAACGCGTGGCCCTGGCCCGTGCCCTGGCGCCGGAACCGCAATTGCTGCTGCTCGACGAGCCCTTCTCCAACCTCGACGGCGAGCTGCGGCGCAAGCTCAGCCATGAGGTGCGCGACATCCTCAAGGCCCGTGGCACCAGCGCGATTCTGGTGACCCATGACCAGGAAGAAGCGTTCGCTGTCAGCGATCACGTCGGGGTGTTCAAGGAAGGTCGCCTGGAGCAGTGGGATACGCCCTACAACCTCTACCACGAGCCGCTGACGCCGTTTGTCGCGAGCTTTATCGGCCAGGGCTATTTTATTCGCGGGCAGCTCACGACCCCGGAATCGGTGCAGACCGAGCTCGGCGTGCTGCGAGGCAATCGGGCCTATACCTGGCCGGTGGGTGGCGCGGTGGATGTCCTGCTGCGCCCGGACGATATCGTCTACGCCCCGGAGAGCACGCTCAAGGCGCGGATTGTCGGCAAGACCTTCCTTGGCGCATCGACCCTGTATCGCCTGCAGCTGCCCACCGGCAGCCAGTTGGAGTCGATCTTCCCAAGCCACGTCGACCATCAGGTCGGGGCGGATGTGGGCATCCGGGTCGCAGCCGAGCACCTGGTGCTGTTCCAGGCCAACGGCAGCACGGCGGCGCAGATGGCCCAGGTCGAAGCCGGGGTCCGTCGCTACAGCACGGCCCACTGACCGCACACCGCCTTGCCGGTATGCAGGCGTCGCCATTGGGCGGCGCCTGCACCTTCTCCCTCAGCCCAACAGCAATTCGCCGCAGGCCACCAGGGTCGCGTCGCCGCCAATCTTCACCCGCTCCCCTTCCAGCCGACAGAATAACTCCCCACCCCGTTGCGAGCATTGGTAGGCCGTGAGTTCGGTCTTGCCCAGGCGTTCGGCCCAGTACGGGATCAGGCAGCAATGGGTCGATCCGGTCACCGGGTCTTCATTGATACCAATGGCCGGCGCAAAAAAGCGCGACACAAAATCATGCTCACGCCCCGCCGCAGTGACAATCACCCCCGGCCACGGCAGTTTGGCCAGGGCGGCCAGATCCGGCTGACAGTCACGCACGGCCTGCTCCGAATCGAGCACCACCAACAGCTCGTTGGCCGCCAACACCTGCACCGGCTCGCGCCCCAATGCCTGGGTCAAGGCCGCCAGATCGAGCCCGCTGACTTCGCCCGGCTGGCGACGGGGAAAGTCGAGCCACAGTCGCCCACTGTCGCGGGTGACGCTCAGGGGGCCGGAGCGGCTGAGGAAATCAATGCGCTGCGCCGGCTCCTGATAGACCTCGAACAGCACATGGGCACTGGCCAGGGTCGCATGCCCGCACAGCGGGATTTCGGTGAGCGGGGTAAACCAGCGAATGCGCCAACCGGAGTCTTCACGCACCACAAAAGCGGTTTCCGCCAGGTTGTGTTCGGCGGCGATATTTTGCATCAGCGCATCGGCTGGCCAGGCCGCCAGGCGATAGACCATGGCCGGGTTGCCGCTGAAGGGGCGGGCACTGAAGGCGTCGACTTGATGAAACTCGAATTGCATGTGGCTTCTCCATGAACAGGCGACCCGCAGCATGGCGGCCCTCCCCCCGGAGGCGATAGCCACAGAACAGGGGATTTTTCACCATACAGCGCCGGCCTCTGCCCATGGCGTGGCGCCAGTAGCTTCAGGCGCGACCGATATCGGCGAACCTGGCCTGGGTGTGCTCGGCCAGCACCGCCGCTGCCAGCTCGACTTCCAGCCCACGGCGCCCGGCGCTGACAAAGATGCTCGCAAACGGCTGGGCACTGTTGTCGATAAAGGTCCGCAAGCGCTTCTTCTGCCCCAGCGGGCTGATCCCGCCCAGCAGGTAGCCGGTTGCCCGCTGCGCGGCCGCCGGGTCTGCCATTTCGGCTTTCTTGACCCCGGCGGCCTGGGCCAGGGCCTTGAGATCAAGACTTCCGACGACCGGCACCACCGCCACCAGCAATTCCCCCTTTTCACTGCTGGCCAACAGCGTCTTGAACACCTGCGCCGGGTCCAGGCCCAGTTTTTCCGCTGCCTCCAGCCCATAGGAGGCGGCCTTGGGATCATGTTCGTAACTGTGCACCCGATGTTCGGCGCGAACTTTTTTCAGCAAATCCAGTGCGGGGGTCATGGCAGCTCCAAGGGAGGGACAGCGACTAAAAACAAGGGCCTCGAATTCTAGGACATCAATCGGCAAAAGGCTCTACTCCGAGGCCCGCCAACCCGAGTCGAAACGATTTTCCCGGGCCTTGAGCGACAGATTGTCCCAGGGGCCAGAACGCCCTTGTGACGAACATTCACCTGATTGATAACTACAAAATGACTACCGGTTCACTTTCGACCTTTGACAGCAGTGTTTCTTGTCTATATTTTTTCGTTTATGAATATCATGCTGTAGATCGAATGGTGTACCGGCAGTAAGCCGTTATCGGGATGGGGATCCTGATGGCGGTGAAAATCGCGCTTGGCACCCTTAGCCCAGGCGTCAGACAACAACAAAAAACGAGGTTTTCAATGACAACTGCTTTACAACAACCAACGCTCTTCGGCCAATGCACCGCAGAATTCCTCGGCACCGCCCTGCTGATCTTCTTTGGTACGGGTTGCGTCGCCGCGCTCAAGGTGGCGGGTGCCAGCTTCGGCTTGTGGGAAATCAGCATTATCTGGGGGATCGGCGTGAGCATGGCGATCTACCTCACGGCCGGGGTTTCCGGGGCCCACCTCAACCCTGCCGTCAGCATCGCGCTGTGCCTGTTTACCGATTTCGAGAAGCGTAAACTGCCGTTCTATATTCTCGCCCAGGTCGCCGGCGCCTTCTGCGCAGCGCTGCTGGTCTACACGCTTTACAGCAACCTGTTCTTCGATTTCGAACAAAGCCATCAGATGATTCGCGGCTCCCAGGCCAGTCTGGAGCTGGCGTCGGTGTTCTCCACCTACCCGCACCCGGCGCTGTCGACGGCCCAGGCGTTCCTGGTGGAAGTGGTGATCACCGCCATCCTGATGGGAGTGATCATGTCCCTGACCGATGACAACAACGGCCTGCCACGGGGCGCGATGGCGCCCTTGCTGATTGGTTTGCTGATTGCCGTGATCGGCAGCGCCATGGGCCCGCTGACCGGCTTTGCGATGAACCCGGCACGGGACTTCGGCCCGAAACTGATGACCTTCTTCATGGGCTGGGGTGAAGTCTCCTTCACCGGCGGCCGCGATATCCCCTACTTCCTGGTACCGATCTTTGCTCCGATCGTCGGTGCCTGCCTCGGCGCAGCAGCCTATCGCGGGCTGATTGCCCGTCACCTGCCTAGCGCCATTGCTGCTACAAAGGACGCAGAACCGGCCACTGACGGCAAAGTAAGAACTTCTTGAAACAGCGGGCGCGAGATCCTGCCCAAACCGATCTCGCGCCTCACCTCACTTCCTTATTTCGTCCAAGGCAATCGACATGACCGACATTCAGAATAAGAACTACATCATTGCCCTCGATCAGGGTACGACCAGCTCGCGCGCGATCATTTTCGACCGTGACGCCAACGTGGTCTGCACCGCTCAGCGCGAATTCGCCCAGCACTATCCGCAAGCCGGCTGGGTCGAACACGACCCGATGGAAATCTTCGCCACCCAGAGCGCAGTGATGGTCGAGGCCCTGGCCCAGGCCGGCCTGCACCATGACCAGGTTGCCGCCATCGGCATCACCAACCAGCGCGAAACCACCGTGGTCTGGGACAAGAACACCGGCCGACCGATCTATAACGCCATCGTCTGGCAGTGCCGACGCAGCACCGAGATCTGCCAGCAGCTCAAGCGCGACGGCCACGAGCAATACATCAGCGACACCACCGGCCTGGTCACCGACCCGTACTTCTCCGGCACCAAGCTCAAGTGGATCCTCGACAACGTCGAAGGCAGCCGTGAGCGCGCCCGTGACGGCGAACTGCTGTTCGGCACCATCGACAGCTGGCTGATCTGGAAATTTACCGGCGGCAAGACCCACGTCACCGACTACACCAACGCCTCGCGCACCATGCTCTTCAACATCCACACCCTGGAGTGGGATGCCAAGATGCTGGAAGTGCTGGATATCCCGCGGGCCATGCTGCCTGAAGTGAAGTCGTCGTCCGAAATCTACGGCCGCACCAAGAGCGGTATCGCCATTGGCGGTATTGCCGGCGACCAGCAGGCGGCGCTGTTCGGCCAGATGTGCGTCGAGCCGGGCCAGGCAAAAAACACCTACGGCACCGGCTGCTTCCTGCTGATGAACACCGGCGACAAGGCGGTCAAATCCAAGCACGGCATGCTCACCACCATCGCCTGCGGCCCACGGGGTGAAGTGGCCTACGCCCTGGAAGGCGCGGTATTCAACGGCGGTTCCACCGTGCAGTGGCTGCGGGACGAGTTGAAAATCATCAACGACGCCCACGACACCGAATACTTCGCCAACAAGGTCAAGGACAGCAATGGCGTGTACCTGGTCCCGGCCTTCACCGGCCTTGGCGCCCCCTACTGGGACCCCTATGCCCGTGGCGCGCTGTTCGGCCTGACCCGTGGCGTGCGGGTTGACCACATCATTCGCGCTGCCCTGGAATCCATCGCCTACCAGACCCGCGACGTACTCGACGCCATGCAACAGGACTCCGGCGAACGCCTCAAGGCCCTGCGTGTGGACGGCGGCGCGGTGGCCAACAACTTCCTGATGCAGTTCCAGGCCGACATCCTCGGCACCCAGGTCGAGCGCCCGCAAATGCGCGAAACCACGGCACTGGGCGCCGCCTACCTGGCGGGCCTGGCCTGTGGTTTCTGGGGCAGCCTGGAAGAGTTGCGCGGCAAGGCCGTGATCGAGCGCGAGTTCGAACCTGCCCTGGACGAAACCGCCAAGGAAAAACTCTACGCCGGCTGGAAAAAAGCCGTCAGCCGCACCCGCGACTGGGAACCCCACGAAGGCGCCGAGCAGGCCTGAGGCCGGATTCGCGTCCGGTTGTAACTGGTAGGGAGCAGATTCCTGCGGCATCATGGGCAAATTTTGCACGGCAGCCCAAAGGAAGCCCCATGAATCTGCCTCCCCGTCAGCAGCAAATCCTCGAACTGGTCCGCGAACGCGGCTACGTCAGCATCGAGGAAATGGCTCAGCTGTTCGTTGTTACCCCGCAAACCATCCGCCGCGATATCAACCAACTGGCGGAAGTGAACCTGCTGCGTCGCTATCACGGCGGCGCCGCCTACGACTCCAGCGTCGAAAACACCGCCTATGCCATGCGCGCCGACCAGATGCGCGATGAGAAGCAACGCATCGGCGAAGCCATCGCCGCACAAATTCCCGACCACGCCTCGCTGTTCATCAATATCGGTACCACCACCGAGTCCATTGCGCGGGCGCTGCTCAACCACAACCACCTGAAGATCATCACCAACAACCTGCACGTCGCCTCCATGCTCAGCGCCAAGGACGACTTCGACGTGCTGCTGACCGGCGGCACCGTGCGCCGCGACGGCGGCGTGGTGGGCCAGGCCAGCGTCGACTTCATCAATCAGTTCAAGGTCGACTTCGCCCTGGTCGGCATCAGCGGCATCGATGAAGACGGCAGCCTGCTGGACTTCGACTACCAGGAAGTACGGGTCTCCCAGGCGATCATCGCCAACGCCCGGCAAGTGATCCTGGCCGCCGACTCCAGCAAGTTCGGGCGCAACGCCATGATCCGCCTGGGCCCGATCAGCCTGATCGACTGCCTGGTAACCGATCAGCAGCCCGTCCCGGCCCTCGCCCAACTGCTCAGCCAGCACAAGATCCGCCTCGAAGTGGTGTAACCCCTCCCCCAAGCAGCCTGCAGCCGCAGGCTCGGCTTTTTCGCCTGCGCTGAGCAGTCTCCACGACCGCCTCAAAGCGTCGAACAATGTTCGTATATTTTCCTTTGAGCCCGCTTCGATCAGTTTTTTCAATCGAAGGCGACTGGCTGTGGGCAACTTTATGCGCTAGTATTTTCGTAAATGAACATTGATGTTCGAATTCAAATATCAATTCAAATATTAAAAGAAACCCGAGGCCCGCCGATGCCCACTTCTACCTTGCCCACGCCCCCTCTTGCCGAGGTCTACGATGTTGCCGTGATTGGCGGCGGGATCAATGGAGTCGGGATCGCTGCCGATGCCGCCGGTCGCGGCCTGTCCGTGTTCCTTTGCGAAAAGGACGACCTGGCCAGCCACACCTCCTCGGCCAGCAGCAAGTTGATCCACGGCGGCCTGCGCTACCTAGAACATTACGAATTCCGCCTGGTGCGCGAGGCCCTGGCCGAACGCGAAGTGCTGCTGGCCAAGGCGCCGCACATCGTCAAACCGATGCGTTTCGTGCTGCCGCACCGCCCACACCTGCGCCCGGCGTGGATGATTCGTGCCGGCCTGTTCCTGTATGACCACCTGGGCAAGCGGGAAAAACTCGCCGGTTCCAAGAGTCTCAAGTTCGGTGCGGACAGCCCGCTGAAAGCGCAAATTACCAAGGGTTTCGAATACTCCGACTGCTGGGTCGATGACGCGCGCCTGGTGGTGCTCAACGCCATGGCCGCCCGGGAAAAAGGCGCCCACGTCCACACCCAGACCCGTTGCGTCAGCGCCCGGCGCAGCAAGGGCCTGTGGCACCTGCACCTGGAGCGCGCCGACGGCAGCCTGTTCTCGATCCGCGCCAAGGCCCTGGTCAATGCGGCCGGGCCATGGGTCGCCAAGTTCATCAAGGATGACCTGAAGCTGGATTCGCCCTACGGCATCCGCTTGATCCAGGGCAGCCACCTGATCGTGCCCAAGCTCTACGAAGGTGAACATGCGCACATCCTGCAGAACGAAGATCAGCGCATCGTTTTCACCATCCCCTACCTGAATCACTTCACCCTGATCGGCACCACCGACCGTGAATACACCGGCGACCCGGCGAAAGTGACAATCACCGACGGCGAGACCGATTACATCCTCAACGTGGTCAATGCCCACTTCAAGAAACAGCTGAGCCGCGACGATATCGTCCACACCTATTCCGGCGTGCGCCCGCTGTGCAATGACGAGTCCGACAACCCTTCGGCCGTGACCCGCGACTACACCCTGGCCTTGTCCGGCGCGGCTGAAGAGGCGCCGTTGCTGTCGGTGTTCGGCGGCAAGCTGACCACCTACCGCAAACTGGCCGAGTCGGCACTGGCGCAGTTGGCGCCCTACTTCAAGGACATCCGTCCGAGCTGGACAGCCCAGGCGACCCTGCCCGGCGGTGAAGACATGAGCACCCCACAGGCGCTGAGCGAAGCGATCCGTAAGCAGTACGACTGGATCCCAGGGGAAATCGCCCTGCGCTGGGCCACCACTTACGGCAGCCGCACCTGGCGCCTGCTGGAAGGCGTGCAAGGCCTGAACGACATGGGCGAGCACCTGGGTGGCGGGCTCTACACCCGTGAAGTCGACTACCTGTGCCGCGAGGAATGGGCGGTCAACGCCGAAGACATCCTGTGGCGGCGCAGCAAACTGGGGCTGTTCACCACTGCCGCCGAGCAGCAGAAGCTGCGGGGCTATCTGGAACAGGTCGAGCAGAACCGCCGCAAGATCGAAGCGGCCTGATCTCCCCGAGTGCTTCACCCCAACCCCCGGCGCCTCACGGCCCGGGGGTTTTGCGTTAGCGCGCCAGCCTGGCTGCGGATGTTCGGTTTTCCGAACGAGCATCCGGCATGGATTCGGATAACCGGATAATCGCCGCTCCAGAAACCCTGGATAGATATTTAATTCCCTTTTAAATCAGCCTCTTGATCCTTTTATCCTGGCCTGGCACGACTCATGCTCTACACTCTGCGACGAATGCCTGATCGCCAACACATCAGGAGCCGTCAAGGCATTCGCTGTATAAAAGAGCCGTCGAACTGGCTTCATAAAAAAAACAAATGTCGAGGAAATATTGATGCGCATCGTTCCCCATCTGTTGGGCGCAGCTATCGCTGCCGCTCTGATTAGCACTCCAGTTTTCGCTGCCGAACTCACCGGCACACTGAAGAAGATCAAAGAGTCCGGCACCATCACCCTCGGACATCGCGACGCATCCATTCCGTTTTCCTACATCGCGGATGCTTCCGGCGTTCCTGTTGGCTACTCCCACGACATCCAGCTGAAAATCGTCGAAGCCATCAAGAAAGACCTCGACATGCCGGATCTCAAGGTCAAGTACAACCTGGTCACCTCGCAAACCCGTATCCCGCTGGTGCAGAACGGCACCGTGGACGTCGAGTGCGGCTCCACCACCAACAACGTCGAGCGTCAGCAGCAAGTTGACTTCTCGGTAGGCATCTTCGAAATCGGCACCCGTCTGCTGGCCAAGAAAGACTCCACCTACAAAGACTTCCCTGATCTGAAGGGCAAGAACGTGGTGACCACCGCCGGCACCACTTCCGAGCGCATCCTCAAGTCGATGAACGCCGACAAGCAGATGGGCATGAACGTGATCTCCGCCAAGGACCACGGTGAATCCTTCAACATGCTGGAAAGCGGCCGCGCCGTTGCCTTCATGATGGACGACGCACTGCTGGCCGGTGAAATGGCCAAGGCCAAGAAGCCGACCGACTGGGCCGTGACCGGTACCGCGCAGTCCTATGAAATCTACGGCTGCATGGTGCGCAAGGGCGATGCCCCATTCAAGAAAGCGGTCGACGACGCCATCGTGGCGACCTATAAGTCGGGCGAGATCAACAAGATCTACGACAAGTGGTTCCAATCGCCAATCCCGCCAAAAGGCTTGAACCTGATGTTCCCGATGAGCGACGAGCTCAAGGCCCTGATCGCCAACCCGACCGACAAAGCGGCTGACGACAAAAAGTCCTGATTCCTGACTAACCTTACATCCTGAAGGGGCCCCGCCCCTTCAGGAGTCTGTCACTACCTGCTGGCATTTTTTGGAAACACTCGAACCGGTGGTTGTCGAGCCGATCGCGTGTGCCTGATCTTCAATATCAGGCGGGAAAGGATTCTCCCCAAGCGGGTGCTTGTACATCGATCGATCTGAGGGGAGACCCTAATGAATTACAACTGGGACTGGGGCGTGTTCTTCAAGTCCACCGGCGTGGGCAGCGAGACCTATCTCGACTGGTTCATTTCCGGCCTGGGCTGGACCATCGCCATTGCCGTGGTGGCCTGGATCATCGCGCTGACACTGGGCTCGGTGCTCGGGGTCATGCGTACCGTGCCGAATCGCCTGGTATCGGGGATCGCCACGGTTTACGTGGAGCTCTTCCGTAACGTACCGCTGCTGGTTCAGCTGTTTATCTGGTACTTCCTGGTACCCGACCTGCTGCCGCAAAACCTCCAGGACTGGTACAAACAGGACCTCAACCCGACGACGTCGGCGTACCTGAGCGTGGTCGTGTGCCTGGGCCTGTTCACCGCCGCCCGGGTCTGCGAACAAGTGCGTACCGGTATCCAGGCGCTGCCACGGGGCCAGGAATCCGCCGCTCGCGCCATGGGCTTCAAGCTGCCGCAGATCTACTGGAACGTGCTGCTGCCCCAGGCCTATCGGATCATCATTCCGCCGCTCACCTCGGAATTCCTCAACGTCTTCAAGAACTCCTCCGTGGCGTCCCTGATCGGCCTGATGGAATTGCTGGCGCAGACCAAACAGACCGCCGAGTTTTCCGCCAACCTGTTTGAAGCCTTCACCCTGGCCACCCTGATCTACTTCACCCTGAACATGAGCCTGATGCTGCTGATGCGCCTGGTCGAGAAGAAAGTCGCAGTGCCCGGCCTGATCTCCGTGGGGGGTAAATAATGGAATTTGATTTCAGTGGCATCGTCCCGGCCATTCCCGGCCTGTGGAACGGCATGCTGATGACCCTGCAGCTGATGGTGCTCGGCGTCGTCGGCGGGATCATCCTGGGTACCATCCTGGCGTTGATGCGCCTGTCCCACAGCAAACTGCTGTCGCGGATCGCCGGTGCGTACGTCAACTACTTCCGCTCGATTCCGCTGCTGCTGGTGATCACCTGGTTCTACCTGGCGGTGCCGTTCGTGCTGCGCTGGATCACCGGCGAAGATACCCCGATCGGTGCGTTCACCTCGTGCATCGTGGCGTTCATGATGTTCGAAGCGGCGTACTTCTGCGAAATCGTCCGCGCCGGCGTGCAGTCGATCCCCAAGGGTCAGATGGGCGCTGCCCAGGCACTGGGCATGGGCTATGGCCAGACCATGCGCCTGATCATCCTGCCCCAGGCCTTTCGCAAGATGACCCCGCTGCTGCTGCAACAGAGCATCATCCTGTTCCAGGACACCTCGCTGGTGTACACCGTGGGCCTGGTGGATTTCCTCAATGCCTCGCGCTCCAGCGGCGACATCATCGGTCGCTCCAATGAGTTCCTGATCTTCGCAGGGCTCGTGTACTTCACAATCAGCTTTGCCGCCTCGCTGCTGGTCAAGCGTCTGCAAAAAAGGTTTGCCGTATGATCTCTATCAAGAACATCAACAAGTGGTACGGGGACTTCCAGGTGCTGACCGATTGCAGCACCGAGGTCAAGAAAGGTGAAGTGATCGTGGTGTGCGGGCCGTCCGGTTCCGGCAAATCGACGCTGATCAAGTGCGTCAACGCCCTGGAGCCGTTCCAGAAAGGCGACATCGTGGTCGACGGCACTTCCATTGCCGATCCGAAGACCAACCTGCCGAAACTGCGTTCGCGGGTCGGCATGGTGTTCCAGCATTTCGAATTGTTCCCGCACCTGACCATCACCGAAAACCTGACCATCGCGCAGATCAAGGTCTTGGGCCGCAGCAAGGAAGAAGCCACCAAGAAGGGCCTGCAACTGCTTGAGCGCGTCGGCCTTTCCGCCCATGCCCACAAGCACCCCGGCCAACTCTCCGGCGGCCAGCAGCAGCGTGTGGCGATTGCCCGTGCACTGGCGATGGACCCGGTGGTCATGCTGTTCGACGAACCGACCTCGGCGCTGGACCCGGAGATGGTCAACGAAGTGCTCGACGTCATGGTGCAACTGGCCCACGAAGGCATGACCATGATGTGCGTCACCCACGAAATGGGCTTCGCCCGCAAAGTGGCGGACCGGGTGATCTTCATGGACCAGGGCAAAATCATCGAAGACTGTCAGAAAGAAGAGTTCTTCGGCGACATCAGTGCCCGCTCCGAACGTGCGCAGCATTTCCTCGAAAAAATCCTGCAGCACTGAAACCTTGGCGCTTCCCTTGCCCGTGTGGCAAGGGAGCTTGCCCCCGCGGGGTCGCACAGCGGCCCCAGGACCTGCCACCGCGCTGTGCCTGACACACCGCGATGACCGGTTCTACGACTGCTTCGCAGCCGAGCGGGAGCACGCTCTCTCGCCACGGGTTCCGCGCTCGACTGGAAACCAGAGCAGGCCCCTCGCCATGCTGGTTGACCCAAGGCATCTGTGATGAAATGCGACCCCACTCTCTATCGCGCCGCGCCGCCATCACTCGCCGTGAAACCTCGCCTGATTCGCCAACTGTTCCTGCCGCCACTGATCATTTTGCTGATGATCGGCCTGGGGTATGTCGGCTTTTGGGTCAGTGAGCACAACGGGGTCCGCAGCCTCAGCGAAAACGGCGAGCGGCAGCTGGAACTGCACGCCCGCGCCGTCGAAAGCGAGATCAGCAAATACACCTACCTGCCCAGCCTGCTGGAACTGGAGTCCAGCGTTTCCCGGCTGCTGGAAGACCCGACGCCCGAGCACCGGCAAACGGTCAACGATTACCTCGAAGGCCTGAACCGGCGCAGCCGCAGTCGGGCGATCTACGTGATGGACACCACCGGCCGGGTGCTGGCCACCAGCAACTGGCGGGATGTCGACAGCTACCTCGGCGAAGACCTGTCATTTCGCGCGTATTTCCAGAACGCCGTGCGCGGTCAGCCCGGGCGTTTCTACGGCATCGGCAGCACCAATGGCGAGCCAGGCTACTACCTGGCCCATGGCCTGGAAGCCCAGGGCAAGATCATCGGCGTGGCCGTGGTCAAGGTCCGCCTCGAAGCCTTGGAAGAGCGTTGGCAGCGAGCGCGTCTGGAAGCCTTTGTCAGCGACGAGAACGGCATCATCATCCTCTCCAGCGACCCGGCGCGGCGGCTCAAGTCGGTCCGCCCCCTGAGCGATGAAACCAAGGAACGCCTGGCCCGCAGCCTGCAGTACTACTGGTTCCCGCTCAACGAACTGGAACCCCTGGCCCGCGAACGCCTGGCCGAGGGCGTGGAAAAACTGACCTTCCCGGCCAACACCGAGCTGGTCTCCGACGAACAGGAAATCAGCTACCTGTCCCAGACCCGCCCCCTGAGCGACACGCCGTGGAATTTCACCCTGCTCACCCCGTTGCAGGACCTGCGCCGCGAAGCCATCAATCAGGGAATCCTGGTGGCGGTGGCCTTTGCCCTGGTGGCGTTCCTGCTGATTGCCTGGAACGAACGGCGCAAGGTGATCGCCACCCGCCTGGCCGCCCGTGAAGCGCTGCAGGAAGCCAACAATCAGCTGGAGCGTCGGATTACCGAACGCACCGCCGACCTGCGTGCCAGCAACGAACGGCTCAAGGGTCAGATCCGCGAACGACGCCAGGCCGAAGAGACCCTGCGCCGCGCCCAGGACGAACTGGTGCAGGCCGGCAAGCTGGCGGCCATCGGCCAGATGTCCACCAGCATCGCCCACGAACTGAACCAGCCGCTGGCGGCGCTGCGCACCTTGTCCGGCAACACCGTGCGCTTCCTGGAGCGGGGCGCCCTGGACACCGCCAGCGCCAACCTCAAGACCATCAATGAATTGATCGATCGCATGGGCCGCATCACCGCCAGCCTGCGTTCCTTCGCCCGGCGCGGCGACGACCAGGGCGAAGCCAGCCTGGGCAAGGCGGTGGACGCGGCCCTGCAACTGCTCAATGCGCGTATCGAACCGCTGCCACTGGCCCTGCACCGCCACTTCAGCGACGTAAAGGTGCAGATCGACCAGACGCGCCTGGAGCAGATCCTGGTCAACCTGATCGGCAACGCCCTGGACGCCATGCAGGCGCAACCGACGCCTGAACTGTGGCTGGAAGGCGAACAGGTCGACGATAAATATCGCCTGCGGGTGCGTGACAATGGCCACGGCATCGACGCCGAGGCGCGCAAGCACCTGTTCGAACCCTTCTTTACCACCAAGCCGGGTGAACAGGGCCTGGGCCTCGGCCTGACCCTGTCGGCCAGCCTGGCCGCGGCCACCGGCGGCAATCTGGGTGTCGAGCACCCGGCCACCGGAGGCACCGCCTTCGTCCTCAGCTTGCCCCTGGTAAGCCCCACTCGAGCCGAGCCGCTATGAACCACGACCTCACCGTGCTGATCGTCGAAGACGACCCCCATGTCCTGCTGGGCTGCCAGCAGGCTCTCGGGCTGGAGGACATCCCCTGCATCGGCGTCGGCAGTGCCGAGGACGCCCTGGCCCAGGTCGGCGAGAATTTTCCCGGCATCGTGATCAGTGATATCCGCCTGCCGGGCATCGACGGCCTGGAGCTGCTGACGCGCCTAAAGGCGCGCGATCGCAGCCTGCCGGTGGTGCTTATCACCGGGCACGGCGATATCTCCATGGCGGTGGGCGCGATGCAGAAAGGCGCCTACGACTTCATGGAAAAACCCTTCTCCCCCGAGCGCTTGGTGGACGTTGCGCGTCGCGCCCTGGAACAGCGGGGCCTGGCCCGGGAGGTGTCCTCGTTGCGCCGGCAGCTGGCCGAGCGCGACTCCCTGGAAGGGCGGATCATCGGGCGCTCGCCGGCCATGCAGAACCTGCGCGAGCTGATCGCCAACGTCGCCGACACCTCGGCCAACGTATTGATCGAAGGCGAGACCGGCACCGGCAAGGAACTGGTCGCGCGTTGTCTGCATGACTTCAGTCGACGTCATGCGCATCAGTTCGTCGCGCTGAACTGCGGCGGCCTGCCGGAGAACCTGTTCGAAAGCGAGATCTTCGGCCACGAAGCCAACGCCTTTACCGGCGCCGGCAAGCGCCGGATCGGCAAGATCGAGCACGCCCATGACGGCACGCTGTTCCTCGACGAAGTGGAAAGTATGCCGATCAACCTGCAGATCAAGCTGCTGCGGGTCTTGCAGGAGCGCACCCTGGAACGCCTGGGCTCGAACCAGAGCGTGGCCGTGGACTGCCGGGTGATTGCCGCGACCAAGTCCGACCTCGATGAGTTGAGCCGCGCCAAGCAGTTTCGCAGCGACCTGTATTACCGGCTGAATGTGGTGACCCTGGAGCTGCCGCCCTTGCGCGAGCGGCGCGAGGACATCCTGCAGTTGTTCGAGCACTTTTTGCAGCAGTCGTCGCTGCGTTTCGACCGCGCGGTGCCGGAGCTGGACAACCAGACCGTATCGATCCTGATGAGCCACGACTGGCCGGGCAACGTGCGTGAACTGCGCAACGTCGCCGAGCGCTTCGCCCTGGGCCTGCCGGTGTTCAAGAAGTCCGGCAGCCACCCGGCCCAAGGCCTGGGCTTTGCCGAAGCGGTGGAAGCCTTCGAACGCAATCTGCTGGGCGATGCCTTGCAGCGCAGCGGCGGCAACCTGACCCAGGCCAGCCAGGAACTGGGCATGGCCAAGACCACGCTGTTCGACAAGGTCAAGAAATACGGCCTGAGCCACTAACCCGACCCAAGCGAGGCATACCTGTGGATCTATTGCTCAAGGCTGCACTGGGCGCCGGCGTGGTGCTGATCCTGGCCGCCCTGGCGAAAACCCGGAACTACTACATCGCCGGGTTGGTGCCGCTGTTTCCGACCTTCGCCCTGATCGCCCACTACATCGTCGGCAAGGGCCGTTCGGTGGAAGACCTGAAGACCACCATCGTCTTTGGCATGTGGTCGATCATTCCGTACTTCGTGTACCTGGCGACCCTGTACCTGATGGTCGACCGCCTGCGCCTCGAAGCCTCCCTGGCGGTAGCCGCCGTGGCCTGGCTGATGGCCGCGACGATCCTGGTCAGCGTCTGGGTCCGCCTGCACGCCTGACCTGTCGCCGCCAGAGTCTGCCGGCGCCCATCCGGCCCAGCGCAGCCTCTGTAGCCGCTGCCGAGCTCGCGAGGCTGCGGCTACAGGCCAGCGTTCGAACGTGGCCCGGTCTTTGCAATCACCGTGGAAAGCCCGGCCGGTCTGCGTTTCAGCGCTGGCGGGGCGCTGCCATGGGTAAATCTCACGTTGAATATTCTAGATCTCGACCACAGCCTGACCGCCCAGGAGGCCGTCACGCGACGCCTGGAAAACGGTCAGGCGCGACGCCTGGACCTGCTGGACCTGGGCCCGAAACTGCGGCTCTGGTCCACCGAACGCACCTATCGTCGCTTCACCGAACGCCTGGGCCAGCGGCCCGCGCACAACGGGCCGCAGCCGGAAATCTTCTTTGTCGGCTCCGGCGACTACCACCACCTGACCCCGGCCTTTCTCGCCACCCTGAAAGAGCCGGTGAGCCTGATCCACTTCGACAACCACCCCGACTGGGTGCGGCTGGCCCCGCGTCGGCACTGCGGCTCCTGGGTCAACCGCGCGCTGCAATTGCCCCACATCCAGCGCATCGTCACCCTGGGGCCGTGCAGCGAAGACCTCGACAGCCCGCAACTGCGCGGCGGCAACCTGGGCGCCTTGCGCCAGGGCAAGCTGCAGCTGTTTCCCTGGCAGCATGCGCCGTCCAAGGTCTGGGGCCGGATCGGCGATGGCGCCGGGCATCAGCAGCGAGAAAACCATCTGCACTGGCACAACCTGGCAGAGCAGGACTGGCCCGGCTTCATCGCTCAACTGATCGCCAGCCTGCCCACCGAGGCGATCTGGATCACCATCGACAAGGACGTGCTGGCCAGTGAAGACGCCGCGACCAACTGGGACCAGGGCGGCATGCGCCTCAGCCACCTGTTGCAGGCGCTGCGCCTGCTGGCCCACGGCAAACGGGTGGTGGGGATCGATGTGTGCGGCGAATTTGCCGCGCCGGCCTTCAGCAACGCCCTCAAGCGCTGGGAGGCCACCTCCGACCAACCGCCTGTCGAACGCTGGAGCCAGGCCGATCTGTTGCGCAACTCGGTGACCAATGAAGCGCTGATGAGCCTGTTCGAGGAGTTGTACCCGTGACTTTGACCGTTGTTCTGCTGGTGGCCTTTTCCATCGTCCTGGACGTGATCGGCCAACTCTGTTTCAAGCTCGGCCTGGACCGCCTGCCCGAACTCGAAGGCGGCTTTCGCCTCAATGCGTTCTGGGGCCAGGTATTCAACGCGCCCCTGCTCTGGTGCGGGATCGGCGCCTATGTGATCGAGTTTTTCGTCTGGCTCGAAGCCTTGTCCCGCGCGCCCCTGAGCCTGCTGTTTCCGGCCGCGGCCCTGGCCTATTGCGGCGTGGTCCTGGCCGGCAAGGTCATCCTCGGCGAATACGTCAGCCGGCGGCGCTGGCTCGGCACCCTGGTGATCACCCTGGGCGTGATGCTGGTGTGCATCGCCAGTACCTGAGCCTCTATTCACGATTGAAAGGAACCCTACATGACTTCAACCACCTCATCCGGCTGGCTCCACGAGCGCCTGGGCACCGTGGTGCTCTGGGCCCTGCTGATCGGCTTTGAAAGCGCCGGGCAGATCGCAACCAAGGTGGCCGGCGATCAACTGGGGCAAATGGACTTCACCCTGCAATGGCTGCTGGCGGTGGCCGCCAACCCGGGGATTTTGCTGGCGATCGCCTGTTACATCGGCGCCTTTTTCGTCTGGATGCTGATTCTGCGACGCAGCAGCCTGTCCCTGGCCTTCCCCTTGAGTTCACTGGTGTTCGTGGTGGTGCTGCTCGGCTCCTGGCTGGGCCTGGGCGAGCAGATCAGCCTGCTGCACTGGGTCGGCGTACTGGTAATCATCGGCGGGATCGCCCTGCTGGCCGAGGGCGAGGAAAGCTGAAACAACCCTGGGCGCAGCCCGCACGTTTCAGAACTTGTAGCTGATCGCGGTCTGCACCTGGCCCTGATTGACCTGGCCCTTCTCGCGCACGATGCTGCTGTCCGCCGCCGAGTTGGTCAGGCGAATCCAGCTGGCACTGGTCATCAGCGACCAGTCGCCGCCCAGGGGGATTTGCAGGTTCTGGGTCAGGCTAATGTTTTGCAGGCCGCCACTGGCGTTGTACGGCGCGATGCCGGAGGCCAGGGACTCCTCGCCACTGACCCCGAAAAAGGTCTGGGCCTGACGCCCATCGGCAAAGTGTGCGGTCAGGTTATTGCTGCCGATAATCCCGGCACCCAGCGGGTAGCCGATCTCGCCGCCGACCTTGCCCAGCACCCCGCCCTGACCATCGCCCCCCGCCACCGCGTGGCCCAGGAAGGCGAACACGCGCCAGAAATCGTCCGGCGCATACTCGATAAAACCACCCACGTCGGCCATGTCCGGCACGTCCCGCAGGCCGCGCAGCGAGCCGTTGGCGTTGCGCCCCGGCAGGTAGTTGATATAGGGCCCGGCGCTGAAACCGTTGGCTGACAGGGCATCCCAGGTCAGGCCGTCGTCGGTGTCGAGGCTGACCGAACCCCACTCCAGGTCGAAGTACGGCAACGGCACGCTCTCATAGCGGCTACCGCTTGGATCATGGGGCTGGTAGCCGACGCCCAGCCCGACCTGTCCGGTGATGCCGTCGTCGGCCAGGGCGCTGGAACCCGCCCCCAGCGCCAGCAGGCCGGCGAACAGGGCAGAACGTGTGAACCTGGGCATGGGTGTATTTCCTTGTCTGAACATGCGCGCATCAATCCCTAGACGCCGGGGCTTGCGCAAGCACTGATGTTGTTTGTAGCAAGCTACAAAAATTGTAGCTACAAAGCTGAAAAACACCCCAGACCGCCCCCGCGAGCCCAGCCCTGCTGGGTTTTCTCCAGTTGGCACAGTCCCTGCTCTACCTCCCTGGCAAGCGCAAAGAGCGCTCCTATCCAACAGGTAACTGCAGATGATGCACTGGCATATCGTGTGTGACTTCGACGGGACCATCACCCGCACCGACGTGATCGACAACGTCCTCCAACGCTTCGCCGACCCTAGCTGGGAGAGCATCGAGCAGGAGTGGCTCGACGGTCACATCGGTTCCCGTGAGTGCCTCAGTCGCCAACTGGCGCTGGTCAAGGCGACCCCGTCCGAGCTGCTCGGGTATTTCGACAGTGTCGAAATCGACCCTGACTTCCCCGACTTCGTCGACCATGTGACCGGCCTCGGCGCCTCCATTGAAGTGGTCAGCGACGGCATCGAACAAGGCATCGCCCGGATCCTGGCACGCAACTACGTGAGCCTGCTGCCGATCCTTGCCAACCGCCTGCGCCAGGTCGACCACAACAGCTGGCGCATCGACTTCCCCTACGCCAGCGACGCCTGCCGCGCAGCGTCCGGCAACTGCAAATGCAAATCCACCCCGCGCGGCAAACGCGTGCTGGTGATCGGTGACGGCCAGTCCGACATGTGCGTGGCCTCCACCGCCGACTTCGTTTTCGCCAAGGACCGCCTGGCCGAGTACTGCGAGCGCAATGCGATTCCTTATGCGCGCTTCGACTCCTTCGCCGAGCTGCCTGCGCTGATGGCCCAACTGCCTAACGGCAGCGCCAACGCCAATACCTTCTCCCTTGAAAATTCTGCTGAACCACAGGAACTCTTCCATCATGTCTGACATTCGCATTGCCACCGCAGAAGACCAGATCCTTCTGGAAAAAGAAGCCAAGTACTGCTCCTACGGCGACACCGTCCACTACATCGAGCCACCGCGCATTTTCAGCCGCTGCGAAGGCTCCTACGTCTGGGACACCGAAGACCAGGCCTACCTCGACCTGCAGATGTGGTACTCGGCGGTCAACTTCGGCTACGCCAACCCGCGCCTGAACAACGCCCTGAAACAGCAGATCGACACCCTGCCGCAGATCGCCAGCCAGTACCTGCACAAAGGCAAGATCGAGCTCTCGGAAATGATCGCGGTCGACGCCAAGAAAAAATTCGGCCTCGACGGTCGGGTGCACTTCAACGTCGGCGGCTCGCAGTCCATCGAGGACTCGCTGAAAGTGGTGCGCAACGCCAGCAACGGCAAAAGCCTGATGTTCGCCTTCGAAGGCGGCTACCACGGCCGGACCCTCGGCGCCTCGTCGATCACCTCCAGCTTCCGCTACCGTCGCCGTTACGGCCACTTCGGCGAACGCGCCAACTTCATCCCGTTCCCGTACCACTTCCGTGGCCCGAAGGGCATGACCAAAGAAGAATACGGCAGCCACTGCGTACAGCAGTTCGCCCGTCTGTTCGAGACTGAATACAACGGCGTCTGGGACCCGAAAACCAGCCAGTGCGAATACGCAGCCTTCTACGTCGAGCCCATCCAGGGCACCGGTGGCTACGTGATCCCGCCGATGAACTTCTACCGCGAACTCAAGCACGTCCTGGACCAGCACGGCATCCTGATGGTGTCCGACGAAATCCAGATGGGCTTCTACCGTACCGGCAAGTTGTGGTCGATCGAGCACTTCGACGTGCAACCGGACGTGATCGTGTTCGGCAAGGCGCTGACCAACGGCCTGAACCCGCTGGGCGGCATCTGGGCCCGTGAAGAGTTGATCAACCCGAAAATCTTCCCACCAGGTTCGACCCACTCCACCTTCGCCTCCAACCCACTGGGTACGGCGGTCGGCCTGGAAATGTTCAAAATGACCAGCGAAGTCGACTACGGCGCCATGGTCATGGCCAAGGGCAAATACTTCCTGGAAGGCCTGCAAGACCTGCAGAAACGCTTCCCGATCATCGGCGACGTCGATGGCCTGGGCCTGGCCCTGCGCTGCGAAATCTGCGGCCCGGACGGTTTCACTCCGGACAAGGCGACCCTGGACTACATGGTCGAGGAAGGCATGAAGGGCGACATGCTGGTTGATGGGCAGAAACTGGGCCTGATCCTCGACGTCGGCGGCTACTACAAGAACGTGATCACCCTGGCGCCGTCCCTGGAGATCAGCTACCCGGAAATCGACCTGGGCCTGAAGCTGCTTGAGCAGTTGCTGGTTCGAGCCACCAAGCGGTGAACCGGGCAGGGATCGATCTGGGTCAAGGCGACTCAGGCTTCGTTCTCGGCAATGGTCCGGTCGGGGTCTTGTTGATCCACGGCCTGACCGGCACCCCGACGGAGTTGCGTCGGGTGGCCCAGGGCCTGGCCAAGCAGGGCTGCACGGTGTACGTGCCGACCCTGGCCGGGCACTGCGGGGACAACAGCGACCTGCAGGCCACCGGCTGGCAGGACTGGTACGAGGGCGTGCGCAAAACCTTCGTGGGCGTGCGTCAGCGGCACCAGCAGGTGTTTGTCGGCGGCTTGTCCATGGGTGCGGTGATGTCGATGTACGTGGCGTCCGAGCATCCGGGGCAGGTCAGCGGCCTGCTGATGTATTCGACCACCCTCAAGTACGACGGCTGGAGCATCAACAAACTGGCGTTCCTGACCCCGTTGCTGATGAAGATTCCGTTCGGCGTGCACATCTGCAGCTTTGAGGAAAAACCACCCTACGGCATCAAGAACCCACGCCTGCGGGCCATCGTCGAGCGGCAGATGAAAGCCGGCGAGAGCAGCAATGCCGGGCTGCTGACCATGGAGGGGGTGACCGTGCGCGAACTGCATCGGATGAACGCCGTGGTGAAAAAACGCATGCCGTCGATCACCACGCCGGCCCTGGTCCTGCACTCGATCGAAGACGACATCACCAGCCGCTGGAACGCCGATTATGTGGAACGCAAACTCGGTGGCCCGGTGACCAAAATCCTCCTCGACAACTGCTATCACATGATCACGGTCGACCTGCAATACCGTCGGGTCGTGGAGTTAAGCCTTGCGTTCATCGAGCAACGGGCTCACTCGCCAGCCGTGCGCGAAGACTATCGACAGCTGGCGTAACTTAAGGACGAGACGTGATTACCGCCCAAGCCTATTCGACCATCCAGGCCATCGACCGCTGTGCCTGGAATGACTGTTTCCCGAATGCCTTGGAGGACTGGGACTATTACCTGGCGGTGGAAAACGCCGGGATCGAAGACTTCCAATGGCGCTACCTGGCGCTCTATGAAGGCTCGACCCTGGTGGCGGTGGCACCGGCCTTCACCACCGGGTATCGGCTCGACACCACAGTCCAGGGGCTCGGCAAGCGCATCACCGAGCGCCTGCAGCGCTATTGGCCGGGGCTGCTGCAACTGCGCCTGTACGCCATCGGTTCGCCCGTGGCCGAACAGTGCAATGCCGGCACCGCCAGCCATGTGCCGGTCGAACGGCGCCAGGCCTTGCTGGAACACCTGCTGCTGATCGCCCAACGCGATGCCGACGACCTCGGCATCGGCCTGCGGGCGGTCAAGGACGCCCCCAGCAGCGACCGGCAATGGGCCGACAGCTGCCAGGCCGCAGGCTTCCAGGCGATGCCCAGCCTGCCGAGCGCGCTGCTGCCGATTCCCTTTGGTTCCATCGACGCGTACCTGGGCACCCTGGGCAAATCCACGCGCAAGGACCTGCGGCGCAAACTGCGCGCGCCGGGCCCGCGGATTGAATGGCGGCGCACCATCGACGATGTGATGCCCGACATCATGCGGCTGTATGAAGCGACGCTGGCGCGCAGCGACCTGCAATTCGAACGCCTGCCGGCGGACTATTTCACCGGCATCCTCGAACACCTGGGCGAGCGCGCGGCTTGCGTGCTGTACTGGATCGACGAACAACTGGTGGCGTTCAACCTGATCCTCATCGACCAGCATCGGCTGATCGACAAGTTTTTCGCCCACGACCTGGACCTCACCCGGGAGCACAACCTGTACATGCGTAGCTGGCTGGCCAATGTCGACTACTGTATCGAACACAAGATTGCGCTGTACGAGTGTGGCCAGGCCGGCTACGCCAGTAAACTGCGCCTGGGCTGTTCCTTTACCGGCAATACGCTGTTCTTCCGGCATCGAAACCCCTTGCTCAACACCCTGCTCAAACTGATAAAACTGTTGGTCCGCCCGGATCGATCCGACCCCGCCATGGCTGCTGCAATAAGCGAAAGTTCATGACCAAAAAAGAACGCCGTCCCCCGCGCCCG
This sequence comes from Pseudomonas sp. CF161, assembly GCF_000416215.1. Classification (NCBI taxonomy): domain Bacteria; kingdom Pseudomonadati; phylum Pseudomonadota; class Gammaproteobacteria; order Pseudomonadales; family Pseudomonadaceae; genus Pseudomonas; species Pseudomonas sp. CF161. Next base: position 201,305 of record NZ_ATLP01000093.1, on the reverse strand, counting down.
TTTGCCATCTCTCGCTGGAGCCTGCAGCGCAAGCTGGTATTGGCCTTCTGGATGGTCAGCGTGATCCCGACCATGATCGCCGCCGAGCTGGCGGCGGCCACCCTGTCGGAAATCTTCGACAGCAACGTGCGTATCTGGCTGCAGGAGTCGACCAAGATCGTCGAGGACGAGATCACCGAAATCCTCCACGACAACGCCCGTATCGCCCAGTTGTTCCTGCGCTATACCCGCCCGCCCACCGATCGCAATGCGGCCAAGCACGACAAGCTGACCGCCGACATCGCCGACTCGATGGGCATCGACGTGGTGGCGCTGATCCGCAAGAGCGACCACAAAGTGGTGTTCAGCACCGCGGCCGACAACATCGTCGGGCAGATCAGCACCGCGTCCAACGCCGTACTGCAGACAGTCCAGGTCGGCGGCGTGGCGACCGGCGTGGTGGTCTCGACCTTCCAGACCACCCTGGATGGCATCGACTACCAACTGCTGATCGCCACCTACCTGGATGCCAGCTTCCTCACCAGCGTGGCCGAAGTGCACTCCCTCGACCTGCGCCTGTACCTGGCCAAGGCCGATGACTTTGCCGAGATCTTCGCCACCCAGCGCTTCGAGGATCACCCCAACCGCGTGCCGGAAAAAATCGAGGCGATCCTGCGCACCACGCGCCAGCCCAGCGAACAATTCACCAGCCGCTACAGCGGCCTGTATCGGCCGATCTTCAATGACAGCGGCGACCTGGTGGGGGTGATTTTCAGCGGCCTGCTGCGCCACAGCAGCCTGGTGGGGCTGGTCAACCAGAGCAACCTGTTCATCCTGATTTTCCTCCTCAGCTCGGCAGCCTCCCTGGCCGTCGGCTGGCTGGTCTCGCAGCGCCTGACCCGGCCCTTGCGCGGCCTGTCCAAAGGGGTGCAGGCGGTGATTGCCGGCGACTACCGGCAGCGGGTGCCGGTCAGCGGCGGCGATGAACTGGCCGAGTTGAGCAGCACCTTCAACCACATGACCGAGCGCCTGGGCGATTTACAGCACCTGGAGTCGCAACTGCGGCGCCGCGACCGACTGCACGCCCTGGGCGAGGTTGCCATGGGCCTGGCCCATGAAATCCGCAACCCGCTGGGCATCATCAAGACCGCGACCCAACTGCTGCACCGCCGTGCCGATCTGCCCGACGGCGATAAGCGCCACCTGGAATACGTGATCAGCGAAGTCAGCCGCATCAACGACCTGATCACCGACTTCCTCGACTTCGCCAAGCCCAGCGCGCCCATGCGCTCGACCCAGCCGGCCCGGCCGCTGATGGAAGAACTGATCGGCTTCTGCGAACCGGAACTGGCCCTGCACAAGATCGATGCGCGGATCGACGACCGGGCCCCGGGCGCGACCCTGTACGCCGATGCACGCCAGCTCAAGCAGGCCTGCCTGAACCTGATCCTCAATGCCATAGACGCCATGCCCGAAGGCGGACGCCTGACCCTGGGCATCGCCCAGGACGAGGACTACACCATCATCAGCGTCGCCGACACCGGGCAAGGCATCGAGCCGGACATGCTTGAACGCATCTTCACGCCGTTCGTCACCACCAAGGCCTCGGGCACCGGCCTGGGCCTGGCGAAGGTGTTCTCGATCATGGAAAACCATGACGGGCACATCGAATGCAGCAGTGAAAAAGATGCCGGCGCCACGTTCAGCCTGTACATTCCGGCCAACGGTGAAGATGACGAAGAGGACGCTGATGACGCATAACCTGCTGGTGGTCGATGACGAGCCCAAACTCTGCGACCTGCTGTCGTCGGCCCTGAGCCAGAACGGCATCCAGGTGTTTACCGCCAGCAACGGCCTGCACGCGCTCAAGGTCCTGGAGCAGGAAGACATCGACCTGGTGATCAGCGACTGGCGCATGCCCGGCATGGATGGACCGCAGCTGCTGGCCGAGATCAAGCAGCGCTACCCGCAGTTGCCGGTGATCGTGATGACCGCCTACAGCACGGTGAAAAACGCCGTGCAGTCGATGCGCGATGGCGCCTACGACTACATTGCCAAACCCTTCGATATCGACGAGCTGGACATCACCGTCAGCAAGGCCCTGCAGTTTCGCGACATCCTCAAAGACAACCAGCGCATGCGCGCCGAGCTCGACGAGCACCAGCAGATCGACAGCCTGGTGGGCGACAGCCCGACCTTTCGCCGGGTGCTGCAAGCCGTGGACTCGGTGCGTGAAAGCAGCGCCACCATCCTCCTGACCGGCGAAAGCGGCACCGGCAAGGAAATGGTCGCCCGAGCCATCCACAAGCACGGCAACCGCGCCGGCCGGCCATTTGTGGCGGTCAACTGCGCGGCGATTCCCGAAGGGTTGCTGGAGAGCGAGATGTTCGGCCACCGCAAGGGCGCCTTCACCGGCGCCGTGGCCGACCGGGTCGGGCGTTTCCAGCAGGCTGACAAGGGCACGCTGTTTCTCGATGAAGTGGGCGATATGCCCCTGGCGTTGCAGGCCAAGATATTGCGCGCCCTGCAAGAGCGGGTGATCGAACCGGTGGGCGACCCCCGCGAGCGCAAGGTCGATGTGCGGGTGATCGCCGCGACCAACAAGAACCTGCTCGAAGCGGTGGCCAACAAGGAGTTTCGCGAGGACCTCTACTACCGCCTGAATGTCTTCCCCATCCCCCTGCCCGCCCTGCGCGAGCGGGTCGAAGACATCGCGCCCCTGGCCCGCCACTTCGCCCATACCCTGGGCGCCACCGCCGGCAAACGCATCAGCGGCTTCAGCCCGCAGGCCCTGCAGGCCATGGCCAACTACAGCTGGCCGGGGAATATCCGCGAACTGCAGAATTGCGTCGAACGCGCGACCATCGTCGCCAAGGGGGCAGTGATCGAGGAGAACGACCTGCCGGATTACCTGTTCACCCCGCCAGCGACCGACAGCGCCCCGGGGCTCGCGCTGAGCGCAGGGGCCAGCGTGCCCAGCGACCTGGAAGCGGCCCTGGCCGAGGTGGAAAAAGCCTACATCCTCAGCGCCCTGCAACAGAGCAATGGCGTGCAAGCCGCCGCCGCGCAATTGATCGGCATCTCCGAGCGCAGCTTCTGGTATCGCCTGAAAAAGCTCGGGATCCAGGTCGATAAAATCATTCGCTGAGCCCGCGCCTGTGGCCGCCGCTGCTCACAGCAGGTTCGGTGCGGCCAGGGGTTCGATCTGCGCCCAGTGCGAGGTGTCTTCACGGTGGGCTTGCAGGTACGGCAGCACCGCCGCCAGCAACGGCGCCTTGAACGCCTCCTGGAAACGATGGGCCAGCCCCGGGATCAGCTTCAATTGGCTGCCCTGGATATGCGCGGCCAGGTGCACGCCGTGCATCACCGGCAGCAGCGGGTCGGCGGTGCCGTGCACCACCAGGGTCGGCACCCGCAATTGGTTGAGCAGGGTGACCCGGCTCGGCTCGGCGAGGATCGCCATGATCTGGCGCTTCACGCCTTCGGGGTTGAATGCACGGTCGTACGACTCCGCAGCCTGGCGCAACAGCATCTGGCGATCGTCACTGACTTCGGGGCTGCCCAGGGCCGCCAGCAAATCGGCCTGCTGCTCCAGGGCCACCGCGCGGTTTGGCGCACCGCGCCGCGAGAGCAACTGCACCAGCGCCGCATTGGGCGCGGGCAGGCCTTCAGCGCCGGAGCTGGTCATGATCAAGGTCAGGCTTTCCACCCGCTGCGGCGCCATGGCCGCCAGGTGCTGGGCGATCATCCCGCCCATGCTCGCGCCCAGCACATGAAACTGCTCGATATGCAGGGCATTCATCAGGCCCAGGGCATCGTCGGCCATGTCCGTCAGGGTGTAAGGCGCCGCCACCGGCAGGCCGAGCTTGTAGCGCAGGACCTCGAAGGTCAGGTTGGCGCTGTCCGGCACCTGGCGCCAGGTGGACAGGCCCACGTCGCGGTTGTCATAGCGGATTACCCGAAACCCTTGCTGACACAAGGCGACCACCACCTCGTCGGGCCAGTGGATCAGTTGCCCGCCCAGGCCCATCACCAGCAATAACGCCGGGTCCGAGGCACGGCCGATGCTCTGGTACGCCAGGCTGACCTGCTCCAGTTCGACCCGTTGGGTGGGAACATTGACGTCGCAACGCGAAGCGCCAAAAGACAACTGGCCGAGCGTCAGCCCGGCCAGCAACAGCAACATTGAAAAGAATTGTACCCGCATGAACAAACACCGAAACGCAGAACCCCAGTAGAGCGCGAGTCTGATGAAGTCTGTTCAAGCGCGCTGCCACAGTTGCGTGACAGTTTGATGAAGATTGCCCAGCGGTCGTCTTTCGACAACACCTTGCCGCTGCCGCTAGGCTCGGGCCGCGTTCGGACGCTGGCCCGTACCGGCGCTGGCGTTCCAACGGGTGTAATCAACCCAACTGGCTGCGCAGTTGCCGGGCGGCGGCGACCATGTTGATCAGGGCCGCTTCGGTCTCGGGCCAGGCGCGGGTTTTCAGGCCGCAGTCCGGGTTGACCCACAGCCGTTCAGCGGGGATGCGCTTGACCGCCTTTCTCATCAGCTTGACCATTTCCGCGGTGTCCGGCACCCGTGGCGAGTGAATGTCATACACCCCTGGGCCGATGTCGTTGGGGTAGTCGAACGCCTTGAACGCCTCCAGCAGCTCCATGTCCGAGCGCGAGGTCTCGATGGTGATCACGTCGGCGTCCATGGCGGCGATCGACTGGATCACATCGTTGAACTCGCTGTAGCACATATGGGTGTGGATCTGAGTCCGGTCCTGGACCCCGCTGGCACTGAGGCGAAACGCCTGCACCGCCCAGTCCAGGTACTCCTGCCATTGCGCCCGGCGCAGGGGCAGGCCTTCGCGGAACGCCGCTTCGTCGATCTGCACGATCTTGATCCCGGCGGCTTCCAGGTCCAGCACTTCATCGCGCAGGGCCAGGGCCAGTTGCTGCGCCTGCACCTTGCGCGACACATCTTCGCGGGGGAACGACCACATCAGCATGGTCACGGGACCGGTGAGCATGCCTTTCATCACCTTGTCGGTCAGGCTCTGCGCGTATTGAATCCAGTCCACGGTCATGGCCTTGGGCCGACTCAGGTCACCGTAGATCACCGCCGGTTTCACGCAGCGCGAACCGTAGCTCTGGACCCAGCCGAAGCGGGTGAACAGGTAGCCGTCCAGTTGCTCGGCAAAGTACTCGACCATGTCATTGCGCTCGGCCTCGCCGTGCACCAGCACATCCAGCCCCAGCCGCTCCTGGACCTCCACCGCGTGGCGGATCTCGCTGTGCATGGCATCGGTGTAGTCGTTGGCCGACAACTTGCCCTGCTTGTAGGACTGGCGCGCCAGGCGGATCGACGCGGTCTGCGGGAAGGAGCCAATGGTGGTGGTCGGGAACAGCGGCAACTGCAAGCGTGCACGCTGCAATTCGATGCGTCGGGCAAAGGGTGACTGGCGCTGGCTGTCGACCTCACGGATCGCGGCGATGCGGGCCTGGACCTGGGCTTTGTGGATACGCGGCGAACGCGCCCGGCTGGCCTGCACTTCACGGCTTTGGGCCAAGGCCGACTGAACGCTGGCGGCCTGTGGATCGTTCAGCGCATCACGCAGCACGGCAATTTCGCCACACTTCTGCACGGCAAACGCCAGCCAGCTCTTCAACTCGCTATCGAGCTGGTCTTCACGCCCCAGGTCCACCGGGCTGTGCAGCAACGAGCAGGAACTGCTGACCCACAGGTTGTCGCCGAAACGTTCCTGGGCCACTTGCAGTTGCTCCAGGGCCTGCTCCAGCTCGCAGCGCCAGACGTTGCGCCCGTTGACCAGGCCCACCGACAGAATCTTGTAGGTCGGCAGGCGATCCAGTACCTGGCCCAGTTGCTCCGGGGCACGCACGGCGTCGATGTGCAGGCCGTCCACGGGCAGGCCGACGGCCAGGCCAAGGTTGTCTTCCAGGCCACTGAAGTAGGTCGCCACCAGTTTTTTCAGCGGCGAGTACTGAAGGATGTGATAGGCGCGCTCGAAGGCGCTCTTCCATTCCAGGGGCAGGTCCAGGGTCAGGATCGGCTCGTCGATCTGCACCCACTCCACGCCCTGGGCCTGAAGCCGCTTGAAGATTTCGCCGTACAGCGGCAGCAGGCGCTCCAGCAACGTGAGCTTGTCGAACTCATTGCCCTTGGCCTTGCCCAGCCACAGGTAGGTCAGCGGGCCGATGATCACCGGTTTGACCTTGTGGCCCAGGGCGTGGGCTTCGTCGACTTCGTCGAACAGCTGGTTCCAGCTCAGGCTGAACTCCTGGTCAGCGCTGAATTCCGGGACCAGGTAGTGGTAGTTGGTGTCGAACCACTTGGTCAGCTCCTGGGCGTATTGCGCCGTGCCATGCTCGCCGCCGCAGCACCCGCTGGTAGCGCCGCGGGCCATGGCGAACAGGGTGTCGAGGGTCGGCAGGCCCTGGGCGTCCTGGGTGCTGGCGAAACGCTCGGGGATCACGCCGAAGCTCAGCGAATGGGTGAGCACCTGGTCGTACCAGGCAAAATCGCCCACCGGCAGCAAATCGATGCCGGCGTCTTTCTGCAACTGCCAGTGCCGGGCCCGCAGCTCACGGCCGACGCTGAGCAAGGCGCTCTGTCCAAGGTCGCCCTTCCAATAGGATTCGAGGGCTTTTTTCAGTTCGCGGTCAGCGCCGATACGTGGAAAACCGAGGGTGTGGGCCAAGGCCATGAGGTGTTCCTCCCTGTAAAAGATGGCGCCATTGTCGACAGCCCGGCCAACATGAGACAAACTCAACCTTTTCGTGTTGATCACAAAATTTACTCATGGAGAACCTGGTGCTCGAAATCCGTCACCTGAAGACCCTGCACGCGTTGCGCGAATCCGACAGCCTGGTGGAAGCCGCCGAGCGCCTGCACCTGACCCAGTCGGCCTTGTCCCACCAGTTCAAGGAACTGGAAGAGCGCATGGGCATGCCGTTGTTCGTGCGCAAGACCAAGCCGGTGCGTTTCACCAGCGCTGGCCTGCGCCTGCTGCAACTGGCCGATGCCACCCTGCCCCTGCTGCGCGGCGCCGAGCGTGATATCGCGCGCCTGGCCGGCGGCACCGCCGGACGCCTGCACATGGCCATCGAGTGCCACAGTTGCTTCCAGTGGTTGATGCCGACCATCGACCAGTTCCGCGACGCCTGGCCGGAAGTCGAACTGGACCTGGCCTCGGGGTTTTCCTTTGCGCCCTTGCCGGCCCTGGCCCGGGGCGACCTGGACCTGGTGGTGACCTCCGACCCGCTGGATCTGGCGGGCATCACCTACGTGCCGCTGTTCACCTACGAAGCCATGCTTGCGGTGGCCAACCAGCACTCGCTGGCAAGCAAGGCCTACATCGTGCCCGAGGACCTGATCAACGAAACCCTGATCACCTACCCGGTCGAACGCGATCGACTGGATATCTTCACCCGCTTCCTGGAGCCGGCGGACGTCGAGCCGGCACAAGTGCGCACCTCGGAACTGACGGTGATGATGATGCAGCTGGTGGCCAGTGGGCGCGGCGTGTGCGGCATGCCCCATTGGGCGCTGCATGAATACAGCTCGCGGGGTTACGTCAAGGCCAAGCGCCTGGGGGACAAGGGCCTGTTCGCCACGCTGTACGCGGCGATTCGCGCCGACATGCTGGATGCGCCCTACATGCGCGACTTCCTGCTGACGGCCAAGGACACCTCGTTCTCGACCCTGGACGGGGTCAGCGCCGTTCGCTGATCCGGGCATTCCCGGTGGCGCGGTGTATGGCGAGTGCCGCTAAAGCTCGCGGGCTTCGCGGCACATGTGGATTTTGTCGAAGTAGTCATCACCGACCCGCACCGCCAGGGACTCGAGGCCTGACTGCATGAAACCGCAGCGACGATACAAGGCGATGGCCGCGTCGCTGCCTGCGGTAACGGTCAGTTGGATCAGGCGCACTTGCGGCTGCTCCCGCGCCTCGGCGAGAACCCCCTGCACCAGCTGGTAGCCCACCCCGCCTTGGCGCCAGGCCTGGTTCACATACAGCCCAAACAAGGTCGCCTTGTGCCGGGCGTGCGCCTCGAGTTCCAGGGCCAGGCCGACAATCCCCACCAGCACTTCGCCCTGGAACGCCCCCAGTTGCAGGTCCCACTCATCGTCCAGGCGCGCCGCCCACCAGGCCAGGGGGATCGCCCCACGGTTGCCGATGCTGGAGGCAAACGCCTGGGGATGGCGCGCATAGGCTTCCAGGGACAACGCCCGATATTGCGCGGCGTGACGCCCGTCCAGGCGCTGGATACGCACGTCGCTCACGGCGGGCTCAGGTTCCGCGCCCCCGGTGCGAGCAGCAGGCGCACGGCCCGGGCGGCCAGCAGCGTCAGCAAGGAAGCGGCGGCGAAGATCAGGTCATCGTGGCGTGGAAGCATGGCAATCCTCGGCGAGGGCCCAGGTCAGACCGGGGGTGTCAGCGAGGCACGATAAAACGGCAGGATCAGATCCCTTGTCAATGGCGCCAGGTGCAGGTTGATATCACGGTGCGGGTCGACCCAGCACACCTCTTCGATTTCCGCCGCCGGGACCACCTCGGCGTCGATCTCCAGCAAAAACACCTCGGCCTGCACCACATAACCGGGCTCGTTGGCCGCAGGCGCCGAGAACTGGCCGAGAAAACGCGCCTGGGCCGGGTCCACCTGCAAGCCCAGTTCCTCCTCCAGCTCCCGCGCCAGGGCGACGGCCGGTGATTCGTGGGCTTCGATCTTGCCCCCGGCCTGCATAAACGCCTGGGTACCGCGCTTGCGCACCAGCAACGTGCGGCCATCCGGCCTGAGCAGCAGGCCGGCGGCGATGTGAATAATGGCGTTCTTGGAGTCGGTGCAGGCAGTCATGGGAGCGGGTCGGCCTTGAATGAAAAGCGCAAGGATCCCACGCACCGCCCCTTCGCGTCACGGCGCCGAGGCTGGTTTTTCGCTGCCGGGCTGCTCCTGGAGCACCCTGACGAACACGCTGTAACGCGCGCCCTCCATGGTCTCGAAGGCAATCAGCTTGTCCACCAGGGGCAGGTTGAGCACCTTGCCGGCATTGAGCAGGAGCATGCCGTTGTCGGCGTTCAGGTTGCGCGCCAGCACCATTCCGGCTTGCAGTTCCCGGGTGCCGAGGACCTTGACCGAGGGGTCGCCCAGGGTCACGTCCTTGAGGTAGATCGCGCACACCTGGACAAAGTCCTCGACCAACTGCGGGTCGTAGAACTTGCCGGCGTACTTGCGGATAAACACCAGCGCCTCGTCGCTGTTCATCTGCCGCTCGAGGATCAGCCCGCGCTGCAATTCGATGAAATCCACCGCCAGCTTGAGCAAGCGTGAGCCAAAGGGGATGGCTTCGCCCTTGAGGTGATCGGGGAAGCCGCCGCCGTCCCAGTGCTCCTGATGGTGCAGGATCAGCCGGGCCGCATCCTGCATCGGCTCCAGGGTCATCAACAGTGATTCGCTCTGCTTCGGATAGGTGCGGTACAGCTCGCGGTCGTGGTGGTGCATCAGGTCCGCCGGGGACCTCATCATGCTGTCGCTCCAGCTCAACTTGCCGATGTTGTACAGCGCGGCGGCCATGGCCAGGTCGCGGCGGCTGCCTTCATCCAGGGCGTGCACCGTGCAGTAGGCGCGCACCAGCTCGATGATCTGGCGGTTGGTCTGCTTGGCCGGTGGCAGGCGCTGGTTGACCAGCAGCGAGAACAGCTCGGTGCCGGTGGCGTAACTATGCTTGAGCTCCTCATAGGCCAGGTCGAGCATGTCGGCGGTCTGCTGCAGCTCGGCGGTGCGGGCGGCGACGCGCTGTTCCAGCTGGGCGTTGAGGGCCCTGAGTTCGCTGTTGCGGGTTTGCGCGAGGGTTTCCAGGCGCTGGCGCTCACGCTCGCTGTGCTGATGGGCCAGGGCCTGGCGCAGGATCAGGAGCATCTCCTGGTCGTTCCAGGGTTTGCTCAGGTAGCGGTAGATCTGGCCTTCATTGATCGCCTTGACGATCAGCGCCAGGTCGGGGTCGCCGGTCAGCAGGATGCGGACGGTGTGGGGGTAGTCCTGATGAATGCGCGCCAGCAGGCTGGCACCGTCCATCTGCGCCAGGTGCGCGGCGCTCATGACCAGGTCGATCGGGTGCTGCGCCATCAACTCCAGGGCCTGGGCGCTGCCATGGGCCAGGTAAAGGCGGTAGGGCTCGTCACTCAGCAGTTCAGCCAGGCTGGTGAGCACCCAATCCTGCTCGTCAACCAGCAGCACGCCGGACGCTGGTGTGGAAGTGTCAACGCTGTGCTCACCCATGACGACACCTCGGGTCAACATCGATGCACTGATCCTTTATTGGAAGGGCAACAGCAATCCGTGTTGTTTGAGCTAAGCGTAGTCGGGTTGCGGGGGAGAATGATGGCTTTTTAATACCACTGATCCGCCCGCTCGGGCGCACTGCTGCCACGGCAGCGCGCCTGGGGGCCGCTGGCTCAGGCGCTCTTGCCGCCCGAACCGAAGGAGGCAAAACGCTTGTTGAAACCGGCGATACGGCCTTCGGACTGGGTCTTGCGCTGCTGGCCGGTGTACACCGGGTGCGAGGCGCTGGACACGTCCAGGGTCACATAGGGATAGGTCTGGCCATCGCTGTGGGTCAGGGTGCGATCGGTGTCGACCGTGGAACCGATCAAAAAGAACACATCGGCTGCGGTGTCGTGGAACAGCACGGTGCGGTAGGCGGGGTGGATTCCAGGTTTCATCTGTGGCCTCCGAGGGCTTGGCATGTGATCAATACGTTATACAGTAACATATAGAAGCCTTCCAAACGAGAACCGATTGCAATAAGCGCCAAAGCAAATCGTCTATCCGCCCACCGAAACCCGCAGAACAGACCCCAGCGGGTTGCCCCGAGACGGAGATCGCTCGTAAGCTCCACCCTTCGCCAACACCGTGAAACACCCTGAGCGCCCCGACCGCGACAAGCTGGACACCCCGTTCCGGCCCCCGTTGTCTGCCTATTTCCACAGGCCCCGAGCCTGCCTGGATTGATGAGTCCGAACCCAAGGAAACCGTATGAGCCTGTCACTCCTGAGCCGCTACGCCTTCTTTGCCGCCTGTGTGATCTTTACCCTCGCCAGCCTGCCCTTTCTTGACCACGACTGGCTGTGGCCGATCACCCTGGTCACTGGCCTGCTCAGCCTGCTGGGTATTTTCGACCTGATGCAAAGCCCTCATGCGGTGCGCCGCAACTACCCGATCCTGGGCAATATCCGTTACCTGGTGGAAGGCATCCGCCCGGAAATCCGCCAGTACCTGCTGGAATCCGACAGCGACGCCCTGCCCTTCTCCCGGGCCCAGCGCTCCCTGGTCTATTCCCGGGCCAAGAATGAAAGCGCCGACAAACCCTTCGGCACCCTGATCGATGTGTACCAGTCGGGCTTCGAATTTATCGGCCACTCCATGCGCCCGGCGCCCCTGAGCGACCCCAGCAGCTTTCGCGTGACCGTCGGCGGCCCGCAGTGCACCCAGCCGTATTCGGCCTCGGTGTTCAACATCTCGGCCATGAGTTTCGGCTCCCTCAGCGCCAACGCGATCCGCGCCCTCAACCAGGGCGCCAAGCTCGGCAACTTCGCCCATGACACCGGCGAAGGCAGCATCAGCCCCTACCACCGGGAAAACGGCGGCGACCTGACCTGGGAACTGGGCAGCGGCTACTTCGGCTGCCGCACCGCCGACGGCCGATTCGATCCGGACCGCTTCGCCGCGCAAGCCCAGAACCCGCAAGTGCGGATGATCGAAATCAAGATGAGCCAGGGGGCCAAGCCCGGCCACGGCGGGATTCTGCCCAAGCACAAGGTCACCGCGGAGATCGCCGAGACCCGCGGCATCATGATGGGCGAGGACTGCATTTCGCCGTCACGCCACAGCGCCTTCTCGACGCCGATCGAGTTGATGCAGTTCATCCAGCAGCTGCGCGAACTCTCGGGCGGCAAGCCGGTGGGCTTCAAGTTCTGCCTGGGCCACCCCTGGGAGTTCATGGGCATCGCCAAGGCCATGCTGGAAACCGGCATTCTCCCGGACTTTATCGTGGTCGACGGCAAGGAAGGCGGCACCGGCGCGGCCCCCGTGGAGTTCACCGACCATATCGGCGTGCCGATGCGCGAAGGCCTGCTGTTTGTGCACAACACCCTGGTGGGCCTGAACCTGCGGGACAAGATCAAGCTCGGCGCCAGCGGCAAGATTGTCAGCGCCTTCGACATCGCCAGCGTGCTGGCCATCGGCGCCGATTGGGCCAACTCGGCCCGCGGCTTCATGTTCGCCATCGGCTGCATCCAGTCGCAGTCGTGCCACACCAACAAATGCCCGACCGGCGTCGCCACCCAGGACACCTTGCGCCAGCGCGCCCTGGTGGTGCCGGACAAGGCCCAGCGGGTGTTCAACTTCCACCGCAACACCCTCAAGGCCCTGGCCGAGATGCTCGCGGCCGCCGGCCTCGACCACCCTTCGCAACTGGAAGCCAAGCACCTGGTGCGGCGCATGTCGGCCACCGAAATCAAACTGTTCTCGCAGCTGCATGTGTTCCTCAAGCCCGGCGAATTGCTCACCGGCGAGGTGGACGGCGCGTTCTACTCGCGCATGTGGCAGATGGCGCGGGCCGACAGTTTCGAACCCAATGAACAAGCCGCGGCTTGATTGACCGGATTACCTGCGCCCGCCCCGCAAGGGTCGGGCGCAGCGACAAGGATTGCCATGCTCAAAGTCATCGCTGAAGACTTCATCCTCCCCGAACACCTCGACACCGTGCGTCCGTGGTACGCCGAGCTGGTGGAAAAAACCCGCCAGGAACTGCTGTGCATTGCCTACGAGCTGTTTGTCGACCAGAAAGACCCCGGGCACTTTATCTTTATCGAGCTGTGGCCCGACCAGGCGGCACTCGACACCCACTGCCGGACCGAGCACTTCACCCGGCTGGTGCCGCAGATCAATCAGTTCCAGGCCCGGGACTGCCGGGTGCTGCTGATGAACCCGTTCTGATACGCCCCCTTACGCTGACCGGACCACCGAAAGCACCGCATCCCCCTGCCCCTTTCGGAGTGACCCCATGCCGTTATTACCCTTTGATTCACTGGCCAGCCAACTGCCGGGCACCTGGCGCTCGCAAGTGGTCGGCCAGGTCGGCCCCGCACGCATCAAGGTGCTGCGCATGGACCCGCAGGCCTACATCGAAGAAACCCACGACTACAACGAAGGCCTGCTGGTCACCAGCGGCTGCCTGCAACTGACGGTGGCCGGCGAGCCGGTGACCGTGGAGGCCGGCCAGATGTACCTGGTGGAAGCCGGCGTGCCCCACGCGGTGCTGGCCGGCAGCCATGGCACCCTGGTGATCATTGACCTGTAGCGCCCAGCCCTGGGCGCTGCTCGGCGGGCAGCGGCCTGGGGCCCCAGATTGACTCCAGGGTCCGGCCGATCGCCAGCAGGCGCGCGTCGCTGCCCGGCAAGCCATCGATCTCCATGGCCACCGGCAGGCCGCTGTCCGCCCCCAGCCCCACCGGCAGGCTCAGGCCGGGCATGTCGACCTGGCTGCCGGGGTCGGTGTTACGAATGATCCGGGCAAAATGCTGCGCGCTGCTGGCCTGTTCGTCGGCCTTGATCGCTACCTCGGGCACCGTGGGGAAGACCAGCGCATCCAGCTGGTGATCGGCGAATGCGCGGCGATACAGCTCGCGCAGGGCCGGCAGGTGGTGAGTGATGGCCTCCTGATAGGCCTGGGCACCGGGCTGCAACTGCCCGTCCGGCCCCGGCACCCGCCCGGGCACAATCATCCGGGTAAAGATGGCCTGCACATCGGGGCTGGCGATGCCCTCGACCAAGGCCTCGAACGATACCCCGGTGGCCTGTTCCTGCAGATACGCAGTCAGCGCCTGGCGCGTCTCCATGACCACCACCGGCAGCGCGACCTTGGCCTGCAACTCGGCCAGCCCGGGCAGGGCCACCGGCACCAGCTGCACCCCGGCCAGGCGCAATTTTTCCAGGGCTGCCCGGGCCTGGGTGGCGACTTCAGGGTCGAGGTCGGCCCAGTGGAAATCCGCTACCCCCAGCCTGATGCGTGACGCGGGCACTGGCGTCGCGGCCGCTGCCGGGGCGCCACTGAGGATGGCATCGAGCAGCACAATGTCGCCCAGGGAATTGGCCATGGGGCCCGGGGTGTCACGCCGCGGCGAGATCGGCGTGACGCCCTGGCCGCTGTAGCGGCCCACGGTCGGGCGAAAGCCGACGCAGCCATTCAGGGCGCAGGGTTCGCGCGCTGAGCCGCCGGTATCAGTGCCCATGGCGATCGGGATCAGGCGCGCGCCCAGCGCCGCCGCACTGCCGGAGGATGAACCGCCGGCAATCCGCGATGGATCGAATGCATTGCGCACGCCCACCGTTGCCCCATGGAACGCCCGGTTGTAGCCACTGGCGCCAAATGACAGCTCGTGCATGTTGGTCTTGCCCAGCACAATCGCGCCGGCCGCCTGCAGCCTGTCGATCAGCGGCGCATTGTGGGCCGGAAAGAAGCCGGCCAACGCCGGAGTGCCCGCAGTGTTGGCAAAGCCCTTGACCTGGATATTGTCCTTGATGGCAATGGGCACGCCGCCCAGGGGCAGGCAGCCCTGACCCGCGGCCAGGCGCGCATCGGCGGCACGCGCCTGGGCCAGAGCGGCCTGGGGCGCCAATGAAATAAAGGCGTTGAGCTCGGGCCGCGCCTCGATACGGGCCAGCCAGAAAGCCACCACCGTCGCACTCGAGACCTGGCCCTCGCAGATCGCGCGGGCCGTGTATTCGGCGCTCAACGACAGCAGGTCCAGCGGCGCTTCGACAGCAGGCGTGGCACCGCTGGCCAGCAGGCCAAGCGCCAATAGGCAGAGTCGGGTATTCATCAACGATCCTGGGCATCGGTCGAGCCCCACCATGGCGCTCGGAGCCCGCATTAATGCCTCGCCGGGGCCCCGTCAGACATCCTCAGGATTGAGGAGGCGCGCCATGCCGTGCCCGCCACAGCGCCAGTTCGGTGCGATTGCGGGCCCCGGTCTTGGCCATGGCGTTTTTCAGGTGAGTACGCACGGTGGTGAAGCCGATATTCATCAGTCGGGCAATCTGCTTGTCGCTGCAGCCCTGGGCCACATGCCCGGCCACCCGCTGCTCGCGTGCCGTCAGCAGCGGCGCCGCGCCGGCTTCGCACACCAGGGCTTGCTGCAAATACGGGTTCAGCGCATCCAGCAGGCACACTTCGCGCGGGCCGAACGCCGGCTGAGCGGCGCCGCGCCAGACCCGGAAATCCCCCAGGTCGCGCTCCTGATCGAACACGAACAGATTGATCCCATGGTGCATGCCACAGGGCTGGAGAAATTCACGGTAATGGGCCCCCTGCTCCAACTCCCGGCGGCTGATGACCTCATCGACCCGGGTCGCGCGCCGCCGAGCCCGCAACAACGGGGTGATCCTGTCGTGCAGGTGGACGCGTTGCTCATAGTCGCGCAGACGGCTGGCCTCGATATTGATCGCCGTGCCATGCAGCGACCGGTTGAGCCGGCTGTCCCAGACATAGGAGGCGGCAAAATCGGCCCGCAGCAACTGCGCCAGGTCACCCAACACCTGCTCCCGCACGGATGGGCCCGCTTGCGCGCTGCGCAGGCGCCACACAATGCTCGCGAACAACTCGACTTCAGGACCGGTCATTTTTACGCTGTGCATCGCAGTACTCCCTGATCTGACATTGATGACCCAGCGCCGGGGTAAAGCGGCCCTGTGTCTCGGACCCGTCCGATTAGCCCCCGGGCGCTGCTCCGCCCTTTGCAATTGGCGAGCAATCACGCCACCCTGCGCGCCGCCGATAGGTGGCGCGCAACCTTTTGCGCCGCCCGCGACTCCTTATTAGACCTTCGCTCAAGAGCCCGACGCCATGCTTAACGGACGCGACCCGCGCATCGACTTCTTTCGTGGCCTGGCACTGATCTTCATTTTCTGGGATCACGTGCCGCAGAACCCCCTGGCCCAATTTACCCTGCGCAATATCGGTTTTTGCGACGCGGCGGAGATCTTCGTGTTCCTGGCCGGTTACGCGGCGGTACTGGCCTACGGCAAGGTCGTGCGGCGCGACGGCTACCTGGTGGCCTGCGTGAAAATCCTGCGCCGGGCCTGGGTCCTGTATGTGGTGCATATCTTCCTGCTGGCGTTGTTGATGGGCATCGTGTTCTTCGCCAACAGCCATGTGCAGACCCGCGACCTGGTGCAGGAGATGGGCTTGCAGTACTTCCTCACCCACCCGCAACAGGCATTGATGGACGAGTTGCTGCTGCGCTTCAAACCCAGCCTGATGGACCCCTTGCCGCTGTATATCCTGCTGTTGCTGGGCCTGCCGCTGGTGCTGCCGATGCTGCTGCGCAGGGCGCAGTATGTGGTCGGGCTGTCCGTGGTGCTGTACCTGCTGGCGCCCTGGTTCCAGTGGAACCTGGCGGCCCAGGAAGGCGGCGTCTGGTTTTTCAACCCGATGGCCTGGCAGCTGCTGTTTATCCTCGGCGGAGCGGCGGCCATTCATGGGCAAAGGCCCGAGGTGGCTGACCTGCGGCCATTGCGCCGGCAACCGATGTTTGTCGGTGCTGCGGCGTACCTGCTGCTCAGCGGGTTGCTGGTCCTGTCCTGGAAATGGCCCGAGGTGCACGACGCGTTCATGCCCAGGATGCTCGGCGAATGGCTGTACCCGATCAGCAAGACCAACCTCTCGCCCTTGCGCCTGCTGCACTTCCTGGCCCTGGCCTATGTCACCGCCAGGTTGCTGCCGGATGTCGGCTGGACGCGCCACTGGCTGGCGCAGCAGTGCGCGCGCATGGGCCGCTATTCGCTGGAGGTGTTCTGCTTTGGCGTATTGCTCGCGCCCCTGGCGGACATGCTCAACGCCCAGGCGGATGATGCCCTGGCCATGCGGGTGTTCAGTGCCGTGCTGGGGGTCGTGCTGATGGCGGCGCTGGCGTCCTGGCTGGACTTCAATAAGCGCCTGAGCCAGCCGACCCACGCGGCCATCGCTTAGCCGGCACAGGATGTTGGCGCCCTGCCCGGCGGCCCTGTATCGGGCGCCATAAAAAAGCCCCGGTCACTGGACCGGGGCTTTTTCATTGAGCGACGCGCAGGTTACAGCGTCGAGCCTGCCGAAGCCTGGCGGGCTTCAGTCGGTTGCAACTTGAACACATAGAACAGCACCGTCAGCAGCACCAGGAACGCTGGCCCTACGTACAGCGCGACGCGGGTTTCCGGGAAGTAGGCCATCAGCCCCACCACCAGCACCAGGAACGCCAGGGCCAGGTAGGAACTGACCGGGTACAGCCACATGCGGTATTTCAGGGCCGCACGCTCGGCAACGCTCAGGCCTTTGCGGAACTTGAGCTGAGCCAGGAGGATCATGACCCAGGTCCAGATCGCGCCGAAGGTGGCAATCGCGGTGACCCAGACGAACACCTTCTCAGGCGCCAGGTAGTTGAGCAGCACGCCCAGCAGCAAGGCACCGATCGACAGCAGCAGGGCGCGCCGTGGCACACCGTTGCTTGACGTCTTGGCGAAGCCGGCAGGGGCCTGGCCGTTCTGCGCCAGGCTGTAGAGCATGCGCCCGGTGCTGAAGATGCCGCCGTTGCAGGACGACAGCGCAGCGGTGATCACCACGAAGTTGATGATGCCGGCAGCGGTCTTGATCCCCAGGCGCTCGAAGGTCATCACGAACGGACTGCCCTGGGTGCCGATTTCGTTCCACGGGTAGATCGACAGGATCACGAACAGTGCGCCGACGTAGAACAGCAGGATGCGCCAGAACACCGAGCCGATGGCATTGGGAATGGTCTTCTGCGGGTTCTTCGCTTCACCGGCGGTCAAGCCGATCATCTCCACACCCAGGTAGGCGAACATCACCATCTGCAGCGACATCAGCACGCCGCTGATGCCATTGGGCATGAAGCCACCGTGGGTCCAGAGGTTGGAAATGCCCAGCGCCACGCCGTCGTTGCCGAAACCGAAGGCGATGATGCCGATGCCGCCGATGACCATGGCAATGATGGTGACGATCTTGATCAGGGCGAACCAGAACTCGAACTCACCGAAGGCCTTGACCGCGATCAGGTTGATCGAACCCATGCTGATCAGCGCCGCCAGGGCCCAGATCCAGCGCGGCACATCGGGGAACCAGATCCCCATGTACACCGCCACGGCGGTGATTTCCGCAACGCAGGTCACCAGCCACAGGAACCAGTAGTTCCAGCCGGTGAGAAAGCCCGCCAATGGGCCCAGGTAGTCTTGTGCGTAACGGCTGAAGGAACCCGCGACCGGGTTATGCACCGCCATCTCGCCGAGGGCGCGCATGATCACCAGAATCGCCAGGCCGCCGATGATGTAGGACAGCATGATGGCCGGGCCAGCCATTTCAATGGCCTTGGCCGAACCAAGGAACAGGCCGACGCCGATACAGGCGCCAAGCGCCATCAAGCGAATATGCCGTTCGCCGAGTTCGCGTTTTAGCGGGCCGCCCTGAGCGGTCTCGCCTTGGGGCAGGTGATTGCCAACTGGCATAGGGATACAACCTCATCTTGTTATTGGATATGAGCCACCGAGTCTGCGAAGCACAGGCGGATAACCTGTACGGGCTCTACCGGCCCGACCTTGTGGATCGAACCGTCTGGCCGGACAAACCGGCGAGATCAGCGGGGCGAGCAGTATAAAAAGCTCCCTATAGGGCTTTTCACTCTATAAGTAGCTAAATTCAGCGAGAAATCTCGGCAATAACCCTTTTCACGGAGGAGCATTACCTGGAGATCTGACCGAGAGCCATTTTTAAACGGCGCCGAGTATTGCACAGCAATGGTGCAGCGTCATGCCCCTACCTAGGCCGTATTTACCGGCGCGGAGGCTCTATCACAGGCCTCAGGCTGATGCTGCGGGGCGTAGTGGGCTTTCAGATCTGAGAGGCGTACCGGCGACTGCTGCGCAGTCGAGCGGGAGCAAGCTCCCTCGCCACAGACGGCAGTGTCGGGCCTGGGTAACTGCAAGCTTGCAGTTGGCCGCAGTCCACGTTGTGGTGAGGGCGCTTGTGCCTTCTCCACCAGGCTGAAATATCTATAAACGAGGAATGGCCCCCACTTCGAGGCCAAGCTGCTAGCGTCCAGGATTCATTTGTTCAGAGCCTGGAGGCAATGGAATGCCGACCCGCCCTCAGTCCCATCGATTGCGCCGCGGCCGGCACTCTGAAAGCGGCCGGGCCTATCTCATCACCACCGTGGTCTACCGCCGACGCCCCTTGTTCTCCGACTGGCGCCTGGGACGGCTGGTGGTCGCCGAGCTGAAACGGGCTCAGGATTGCGGTCACGTCGAGTCATTGGCCTGGGTGCTGATGCCGGATCACCTGCATTGGCTGCTGCAACTCGAACAAGCCACGCTGCCCCAGGTGGTCCAGGCCGTGAAATCGCGGAGCACCCGTCAAATCAATCAACGTCTTGGATCCGAAGGGCCCTTCTGGCAAAGCGGCTATCACGATCGGGCCGTCCGGGACGGCGAAGACTTGCAACACATCGCACGCTACATCGTCGCCAACCCCTTACGTGCCGGCCTGGTGAAAAAGGTGGGCGACTATCCACTCTGGGATGCCTGCTGGCTATAAACGCTCGTTTTCAGCGCCCTTGTGGCGAGGGAGCTTGCTCCCGCTCGACTGCTGCGCAGTCGCAAAACCTCAGTACGCGGTGTGGCTGATAGGCCTTTGGGGCCGCTGCGCGCCCCAGCGGGAGCAAGCTCCCTCGCCACAGGGGGTAGAAAGATCGCTTTGACAATTTTTTCAGCGGCGCCAAGCACCGACTAAGCTTCATGCAAGTCCGATCAATCTGCGTGAATGGATCAATCGACTATGGGCGCTTTATGGCAGACCGATTCAAGTAAACCCCAGGTGCCCACTGATCGTGCGGATGAAGCGCCCCCTGCCCAAAAGCGTCGCCCGCGGCGCCATGCCTGGCGCCTGTTCTGGTTATTGCTGCTGTTGACCCTGATTGCCCTGGGTTTTGCCGCAGCCCGCGAGATTCGCACGTCGAAGCTGCAAGCCCGTGAGTTCAGCCGATTCGCCAAGGACCTCAGTTATTCGGTGCAACCCGGGGCCAGCGATGCGGTGCTGTATCCCGGCGCCGGGCCCTTCGACAGACGCCTGGGTTACAGCGCCATGGGCGAGTTTCTGCCGCGTCTGCTCAAGCGCGGTTACCTGATTGAGTCCCAGGCACGGTTCTCCCCGGCCTTGATGGACTACAGCGAGCAGGGATTTTTCGTGCCCTATGCCGAGAAGATTCAGGCGGGCCTGTCGATCACCGACTGCCGCGCCGCACCGCTGTATCAATTCAATTACCCGCAACAGCTGTACGCCAGTTTTGCCGCGATCCCGCCGCTGGTGGTGCACAGCCTGCTGTTCATCGAAAACCGCGACCTGCTGGATGCCAGCCAGCCCTTGTCCAACCCTGCCGTGGACTGGCGGCGCTTCGGCAAGGCCGCCTGGTCGCAGTTGGCCAAGCTGCTGCACTTGCCGGGGCAGACCGCCGGCGGCAGCACCCTGGCCACCCAGCTGGAAAAATATCGCCATTCGCCGGACGGCCTCACGGTGTCGGGCGGTGAAAAACTGCGGCAGATGATTTCCGCCAGCGTGCGCGCCTATCAGGACGGCCCGCAAACCCTCGAAACCCGCCAGCGCGTGGTGCGCGATTACCTCAATAGCGTGCCGCTGTCGGCGGTGCCCGGGCACGGCGAAGTGCATGGCATGGCCGAGGGGTTGCGGGTCTGGTACGGCGCCGACTTCACCCAGGTCAACGCGCAACTGGCGAGTACCGCCAGCGACCCGCAGAGCCTTGCGCAACGTGGCCTGGCCCTGCGCCAGGTGCTGTCGCTGATGATTGCCCAGCGCCGGCCCTCGCATTACCTGGCCAAGGGCCGTAGCGAGCTGGCCGACCTGACCGACAGCCATATCCGCCTGCTGGCACAGAACGGCGTGATCGACCCGACCCTGACCGCCGCCGCCCTGGCCAGCAAGGTCAGCTACCGCGACTGGCAACAACAACCGACCCTGCAACCGATCGAGACCAACAAGGGCATCAGCGCGGCCCGCAGCCGTCTGGCCAACCTGCTCAACCGCCCGCTGTATGACCTGGATCGCCTTGACCTGGCGGCCACCAGCACCTTGCAAAGCGACCTGCAACGCCAGGCCACCGATTACCTCAAGCACCTGGCCGACCCGGCCTTTGCCGGGCAGATCGGCCTGCTCGGCGAGCGCCTGCTGACCCCCGCCAGCACCACCCAGGTGCGTTACAGCTTCACCTTGTTCGAACTCACCGCCGACGGCTCGCGGGTCAGGGTGCAGACCGACAGCACCGACCAGCCCTTCGACATCAACGAAGGCAGCAAGCTGGAACTGGGCTCCACCGCCAAGCTGCGGGTGCTCACCACTTACTTGCAGATCATCTCCGAGCTGCACGACCGCTACGCCGATCAATCCGCCGCGGCCTTGAAGAAAACCGAGGTCTCCGACCAGGATCGACTGAGCCGCTGGGCCGTCGACTACCTGATCCAGAACAGCGACCGCAGCCTGCCGAAAATGCTCGACGCGGCCCTCGACCGCACCTATTCCGCCAGCCCTGGGGAGGCCTTTTTCACCGGCGGCGGGCTGCATCATTTCCATAACTTTCGCAACGAAGACAACGGCCGCAGCCCCAGCCTGCGCGACGCCCTGCGGGAGTCGATCAACCTGCCGTTCATTCGCCTGATGCGTGACCTGGTGCGCTACAGCACCTATGGCGGCCCCGAAAACAGTGCGCAATTGCTCAAGGACGACGGCGACCCACGGCGCCAGGAATACCTGGCCAGGTTCGCCGATCGCGAGGGCACATCCTTCCTGCTGCGGTTCTGGAAGAAGTACCGCAACAAGGACACCCAGGCGCGCCTGGAAACCTTCCTCGACAGCATGCACCCCACCGCCATCCGCCTGGCTGCGGTGCACCGCTACCTGCTGCCGGACGCCAGCCAGGACAGCTTCAACAGCTTCGTGCGCTCCCACCTCAAAGGCGTCAAGCAGCCGGAAAAACTCACCGATGAGCGCCTGGACAAGCTCTACGCCAGTTACGGCCCCGGTGCCTACGACCTTCCCGATCAGGGCTATATCGCCAAGGTCCACCCCCTGGACCTGTGGCTGCTGGGCTATTTGCTGAACAACCCCGATGCCAACTTCACCCAGATCGTCAAGGCCAGCGAGTTCGAGCGCCAGGAGGTGTACAGCTGGCTGTTCAAGAGCCGGCACAAGAGCGCCCGCGACAGCCGCATCCGCACCATGCTGGAGATCGAAGCCTTCCTCGATATCCACCAGCGCTGGCAACAGGTCGGCTACCCGTTCGACCACCTGGTGCCGTCCCTGGCCACGGCCATCGGCAGCTCCGGCGACCGTCCGGCCGCTCTTGCGGAACTGGTGGGCACCATCCTCAACGATGGCGTGCGCCTGCCGACCCTGCGCATCGACAGCCTGCACTTTGCCGCCGACACCCCTTATGAAACCCGGCTGCTCAATGACCCTGACAAAGGCAAGCGAGTGATGCCCTCAGAGGTCGCCAGCGCACTGCGCGGCGCCTTATCCCAGGTGGTGGATGCGGGCACCGCGAAACGGGTCTCGGGCAGTTTCAAACTGGCCGACGGCACGCCACTGGCCATGGGCGGCAAGACCGGCACCGGCGACAACCGCATCGAGGCCATTGGTGCCGGTGGGCGGGTGCTGAGCTCGAAGTCGATCAACCGCACCGCGACCTTTGTGTTCTACATCGGCGATCACCACTTCGGCACCCTCACCGCCTTCGTTCCGGGCGCCAGCGCCCAGTCCTTCAAATTCACTTCGGCGCTGCCGGTGCAAGTGCTCAAGGGCATGGCACCGATCCTGATGCCGTACTTGCAGCCCGGCAGCAACAGCCAATGCCTGGGCAGTGTGGCTCAACGCTGAGCCCTCCCCTGACAGCGCTGTAACAGGCAACGGCGCTCGGCCCACAGCCCTCCCGCGACCCCGAGTTTTCAAACGCGGTGCAAGGCACTTGCCGGTCTTTTCGAGGCCATGGGGCTCAGTCTTCGCCAACTTCCTCTGCGACCAACGGCAGCACTTTGCTGCACAGAAGGGCTTGCGTCTTTATTAAGATATATCTTAAGTTATGTCTAAACCCGAAGAGAGAAAGAGAAAATGAGAGAGCATCATCCCCACCACAGAGAACATGGCGACGGCCATGACGGCTTCGAAAAACGCCCCGGTCGCGAACGCGGCGGGCGCGGGCCCCGGGTGTTCGCCCCCGGTGACTTGAAACTGCTGCTGTTGGCGCTGATCGCCGAGCAGCCGTGCCACGGCTACGACCTGATCCGCCAGATCGAGGGCATGTTCGACGGCGCCTACAGCCCGAGCCCCGGCGTGATCTACCCGACCCTGACCTTTCTGGAAGAAAGCGAAATGATCCAGGGCGATGCCGAAGGCGGCAAAAAACGCTACAGCGTGACCGAGGCCGGTCGCCTGTCACTGCACGATCAGGCGATTGCCCTGGAAGGCGTGCGCATGCGCATCGACGTCAGCAAACGCTCGCTGCGCGGCCACGATCGCCCGCCGCAGATCCACGAAGCGGTGCATAACCTGCGTCACGCCCTGCAATTGCATCACGGGCGCTGGAGCCCTGAAGAAATCCTGCGGGTCAGCGACCTGCTGAACAACACCGCCAGGGCCATCGTCGATGGCCCGGCCAGCCAACCTGCTCAGGAGCACGCGGAATGACCGTCGATACTTCGCAAACCATTCACCGGGTCAGCCACGAAATCAAACGCCGTCGCCTGCAAGTGCTGCGGGTCGTCGACCTGACCCCGCGCATGCGCCGCATCACCCTGGGTGGGCCGGAACTGGCGGGGTTCATCAGCCTGGGCAGCGACGACCACGTGAAGTTGCTGTTCCCGCAGAACGCCGAGCAACAGGCCACCCTGGAAAACCTGGTACTGGGCGCTGGCAAGGACAACGGGCCGATGCCCGCCATGCGCGACTACACCCCACGTCGTTACGACCTGGAGCGTGGCGAGCTGGATATCGATTTCGTGCTGCACGGCGACGGTCCTGCCTCGACCTGGGCCGAACAGGCCAGCCCCGGCCAATACCTGCACATCGGCGGGCCTCGTGGCTCGATGATCGTGCCGGACATCTTCGACAGCTACCTGCTGATCGGCGATGAGACCGCACTGCCCGCCATCGCCCGGCGCCTGGACGAACTGCCTGCGGGGCGCCAGGTGCTGGCGGTGATCGAAGTGGCCAACGCCGCCGAACGCCAGCCCCTGGAGAGCGCGGCGCAGGTCGAGGTGATCTGGGTTGAACGCGACAGCGGCCAGCAGGACCTGATCAGCACCGTGCGCCAGTTGCAGGTTCCGACCGGCAAGCTCTACGCCTGGGTCGCCACCGAAAGCAAAGTGTCGCGCCAGATCCGCCGCGTGTTGCTCGACGAACATGCCCTGAATGAGCAATTCGTCAAAGCGGCCGGCTACTGGCGCCTTGACGGCAGCGACGACGAGTAACCCGCCCTAGCCCTTGGGCGGGCGCCGCCCCAGCCAACGATCAACGCCCAGCAGCACCAGGGAAACCAGGACAAACCCCAGCAGGATCCCCAGGGCGTTGATAAACACCTGGGGATAACCCAGCTTGTCCACGTTGATGAACGGGTAAGGGTAAAGCCCCAGCAAATCGCCGCGCAGCAACAGGTAGGCGAAATACAGCAGCGGGTAGATCGTCCACAGCCCGACATGCCCCAGGCGCAAGCTGCCTTTGGGCACACACCCCAGCCAATACAGCAGAAACAGCAGCGGCATCACGTCGTGCAGCAACTCATCGGCCAGCCACTGCCAGCCCTGGGGATGCCATAAGTGGCGCAGCAACAGGCTGTAGGCCAAACCCACCAGCAGCATGCTCGCGGCTATCGCGGTGCCGACCCAGGGTCGCAGCAAAAACTGCTGGCCCCTGGAGATCCGCAGGTTCAGGGCGCAGGTCAGCACGCTGGCCGCCAGGGTATTGCTGAGCACGGTAAAAAAACTGAAAAAATTCACCAGCCCACCCAGCAGGCTGGCTTCGGCGTTCCAGCGCGACAGCAGAATCAGGTACAGCTGAATCGTCAGCCCCAGCCAGCCGAGCACGGCAGCGCCGGCCATCAGGCTGCGCCGGTAGCGCGAGAGGAGAAGCGCTGCGGCAAGCATTACGCGGTCCTTAAAGCGGGCGTTTGGTGCGCTGCAGCTTCACGTACAGCTGCTCGACTTTCTCCCGGGCCCACGGGGTTTTACGCAGGAACGTCAGGCTCGACTTGATGCTTGGGTCGCTTTTGAAGCAGCGGATATCGATGCGCTCGGCCAGCCCCGACCATTCGTAGTGCTGCACCAGCGCCTTGAGGATCTGTTCCAGGGTCACGCCATGCAGCGGGTCGGTAGTGGTGACGGTCATGCCAGGCCTTTGAGCGAAGGGAAAAGTAAGCCGCGCACCTTAGCCGAGGCCATGCGCCCGCGCCAGAGCGCTGACCTAACTGTAGCCGCTGCCGCAGGCTGCGCTGGCCCGTACCGACGCTGTGGGCGTGTCAGGTGAACGAAGACGGCACGCGGGAATTTTCCAGACAGCAGCAAAAGTTCCTGGCTTTTCGAAATAAAAGAGATGTTATATTGTATCAAATCATAATAACTCACCCGCACTCAGGGCACCCCCGTGTCCAGCCTGTTTTCCGTCTCGAAGCGCTCTGCGCAACGCTTGCCAAGGAATGACCGATGTCTCTTTCAACCCCCCGCCCTTCTCGCTCCCTGCTGTGGCGCCTGTCGCCGTTGTCCGCCGCCGTGCTGATCGCCTCCCAGGCCCACGCCGTGGAGTTGCCGGCGCAGGTGATCACGGCCAACCCGCTGGGCAGCGCGCAATTGGCCGCGCCCAGCACCGTGCTGGAAGGTGATCAACTGACCCTGGAACAAAAAGGCAGCCTCGGCGAAACCCTGAACAAACAACCCGGCGTGTCGTCGTCGTACTTCGGTCCGGGCGCCAGTCGCCCGATCATTCGCGGCCTGGACGGCGATCGCATTCGGGTCCTGCGCAATGGTGTCGGCGCCCTGGATGCCTCGTCGCTGTCCTATGACCATGCCGTGCCCCTGGACCCGGTCAACGTCGAACGCATCGAAATCGTCCGTGGCCCGGCGGCCCTGCTTTATGGCGGCAGCGCGATTGGTGGGGTGGTCAACAGCTTCGACAATCGAATCCCCACCGCCGCCATCGAGGGCATCCACGGCGCCGGTGAATTGCGCTACGGCGGCGCCGACACCACCCGCAGCAGTGCCGGCAAGCTGGAAGCCGGCGACGGCACCTTCGCCCTGCACCTGGACGCCAACTCCCGGCAGTTCAATGACCTGAAAATCCCCGGCGACGCCCGCAGCCGGCATGCGCCCCCCAGCGAAGACGGCGACGCCAGGAATGGCCGCCTGGGCAACAGCGACGGGCGCCAGGACGGCGGCGCCATCGGCGGTTCCTACACCTGGGACGACGGTTATGCCGGCCTGTCCTACAGCAACTACGACTCCAATTACGGCTCCCCGGCCGAAGAAGACGTACGCATCCGCATGAAGCAGGATCACTACGCCTTCGCCTCCGAGTTGCGCAACCTGCAAGGCCCGTTCAGTTCGGTGAAGCTCGACGCCGGGTACACCGACTACGAACACCGCGAAATCGAAGGCGGCGAAACCGGCACCACCTTCAAGAACAAAGGCTATGAAGCCCGGGTTGAAGCGCGGCACCTGCCCCTCGGCCCACTCAATGGCGTGATCGGGGCGCAAGTCAGCCGCAGCGAATTTTCCGCCCTGGGTGAGGAAGCCTTCGTCCCCCAGACCGATACCACCAGCGGCGCGCTGTTTATCCTCGAAGAGCTGCAAGCCAGCGAGCGCCTCACGCTCAGCCTCGGCGGGCGCCTGGAACACACCACGGTCGACCCGGACGGCAAAGGCAACGAGCGCTTCGCCAACGCCAACCGTTCCAGCAGCTTTACCGCCGGCAGCCTGTCATCCGGCGCGGTCTATACCCTGACGCCGATCTGGTCCCTGGCCGCCACCCTGGGCTACACCGAGCGCGCCCCGACGTTCTACGAGCTGTACGCCAATGGCGCCCATGTGGCCACCGGCACCTATGAAGTCGGCGACGCCAAACTGTCCAAGGAAAAAGCCGTGTCCAGCGACCTGGCCCTGCGTTTTGACAATGGCACCCACAAGGGCAGTTTCGGGGTGTTCTACAGCCACTTCTCCAATTACATCGGCTTGCTCGGCAGCGGTCGCACCCTGAATGACGAGGGCGAGGAAGACGCCGACGGCATCCCGGAATACAGCTATTCCGGCGTGCGGGCACGTTTTGTCGGGTTCGAAGCCCAGGATCGCTGGCAGCTTGGTGAAAGTGCCTACGGCAAGTTCGCCCTGGACCTGTCAGGCGACTACACCCGAGCCACCAACCTCGACAACGGCCAGGCCCTGCCACGGATCGCCCCCCTGCGGTTGAACAGCGGCCTGCTGTGGGAACTGGATCGCTGGCAGGCACGCCTGGACGTGGAGCACGCCGCCGGCCAGGGGCGCGTCCCGGACAACGAAAGCGGCACCGATGGCTACACCACCTTCGGCGCCAGCGCCGGGTATCGCTTCGATATCGGCAGCAGCCAGTGGTTGGCCTTTGTCAAAGGCGAGAACCTGACCAACCAGACCGTGCGCTACGCCAGTTCTATCCTGCGCGACATCGCACCGGCGGCCGGGCGCAGCGTGGAAGTGGGCTTGCGGACCACCTTCTGAACCCGGGGCCGCGGGGCTGGATGGAATACAGTGGCTGAATAGGCGGCCACTGCATGCCGGACGCGAGCCCCCTCCCCCGTCACAGGGGAGCGGTGGTTCAGTAATAACGGCGCGGATCGGTCTCGATCAGGCTCGCCAGCTGGGTCAAGGCAAAGCGCAATTCACCCTGGGTGGTGGGCGACATCAGCACCACCCGCACGCAGCGGGAGTTGCCCCCGCGCTCGGCCTCGAACTGGCTGCCACTCAATACCAGCACACCATTGGCCCGGGCCAGGTGGGTGAACTCGTCCGCGCTCCAGGGCTCGGGCAGGGTCAGCCACAGGTGGTAGCTGTGAGGCTGGGTCTTGAGTTCCAACCCTGCAAACACCTCCCGGGCAATGGCCTGGCGCGCCGCCGCTTCAGTGCGCTGGGTCTGCACCAATTTGCGGTCCAGGCCTTCGCTGATCACATTGCTCGCCAGCTGCGCAGTCAACGGCGACGGCATCCACACGCTGCTGCGCACCATGGAGGTCAGGCGCGACAGCAGCTTCGGCGGGCTGTACAGATAACCGACCCGCAGCGCCGGCATGATCGCCTTGGACAGGCTGGTCAGGTACACCGAACGCTCGGGGGCAAAGCTGGACAAGGGTTTGATCGATGGGTCGGTGGCCAGAAAGCCATAGATGTCATCGTCCAGAATGATGAAGTCGAACTCCTCGGCCAGTGCCGCGATCTGCGCCCGGCGCTGCTCGGACATGATGGCTGCCGTGGGGTTCTGGCAGGTCGCGACGCACACCAGCATCGCCGGTTTTTCCCGCAGGCAGAGTTCACGCAAGGCCTCGGGGATGATCCCCTCCTCATCCATTGCCACCCCGCGCAGGCGGCGCTCCAGGCCATGGGCCAGGGAGATGATGCCCGGATAGCACAGGGCCTCGCAGAGCACCAGGTCACCGGCGTTGGTCAGCGCGCTCATGGCCACCATCAAGCCGTGCTGGGCACCGGCGGTGATCACCACCTGCTGCCATTGGGCCTCGGGCAGCGCATGGCGCAACCACTGCGCACCGGCCTCGCGATGGGCCGGGTGGCCGCCGTCCGGCGCGTAATCCAGGGCCCGGCCGAAGTCGGTGCTTTGAGCCATGCCCACCAGGGCGCCACGCAGCCAGTACTCCAGGGTTTCGCTGTAAGGCTTGATGATCGACAGGTCGAGCAGTTCGGGCTGGCCCAGGGCCAGGGTCGGCGCCTCATGGCTGAGGGGCAGGGGCAGAGCCTGGGATGGCTGGGCCTGGACATAGGTGCCGCGCCCCACCTCCCCCTGCACCAGCCCACGCCGCTGGGCCTCGCTGTAAGCGCGGCTGAT
Source organism: Pseudomonas sp. CF161 (assembly GCF_000416215.1). Classification (NCBI taxonomy): domain Bacteria; kingdom Pseudomonadati; phylum Pseudomonadota; class Gammaproteobacteria; order Pseudomonadales; family Pseudomonadaceae; genus Pseudomonas; species Pseudomonas sp. CF161. Next base: position 172,138 of record NZ_ATLP01000093.1, on the reverse strand, counting down.
GGTGCCCGGCGTGACATTCAGGGTGGCGGCCAGGTCGCGCAGGGTGGGCAACCGCTCGCCGTCACTCAACAGGCCGCTGTTGATATCACGCGCCAGGGCATCGGCGATCGACAGGTAGACCGGCTGGTTGAATTCGCTTAACTGGGGAACCCACATGGATGATCACGACCACTGGCAGCATTGGATAGCGGCGCAGGATATCACAGCGATACGCTTGAGCCTTAAATCGACTCAATTTGTTTAAAACCTCTATGAATCGCAAAACAAAATCCGCTCATGGACGCCACAAATAAATTTCAATCAAACAATTAACCTTTTAAATACATAGGCTTACTCAATAATTCCAACATCAGAAACCAAATCTGCCACGAGAAACAATTGAATCGATTCAATTGTTTGAAATACACTCACCACCGATCGAATCAATCGGCCGACGCCGCCCCCTTCGCATGCATTGCGCTGCCCACCCAGCACCCAGTCGAGACGCCATGAGCACACTCAGAAAGGACGTATCACTCTCCGCGATCATTGCCGGCCTCATTGCCGTGATCATTTCCTACGCCGGCCCCTTGATCATCGTGTTCCAGGCCGCCAGCCAGGCCCATTTGCCCAGCGAGCAGGTGTCGTCCTGGATCTGGGCCATTTCCATCGGCAGCGGCATCACCGGGCTGCTGCTCAGCTGGCGCCTGAAGGTGCCGGTGATCACCGCCTGGTCGACCCCCGGCGCTGCGTTGCTGGTATCGATGCTGCCCACGGTGTCGCTGCCCGAGGCCATAGGCGCCTATATCGTCGCGTCCCTGATCATCGCCGTGGTCGGGTTCTCGGGGGCCTTCGACAAACTGATGAGCCGCCTGCCCAAGGCCATTGCCGCCGCGATGCTGGCGGGGATTCTGTTCCGCTTCGGCGCCGAATTGTTCACCTCGATCAAGCTGCAACCGGCCCTGGTGCTGTCGATGATCGCCGCCTACCTCTTGTGCAAGCGCCTGTCGCCGCGCTACGCGATTCTCTCGGTGCTGATCGTGGGCTGCGCGGTGGCCGCCGGCCTGGGCGAACTCAACAGCAGCTCGATCACCATTGCCGTGGCCCAGCCGATCTTCACCGCGCCGCAGTGGAGCTGGCACGCGATTATCAACATCGGCCTGCCCCTGGCGCTGGTGACCCTGACCGGGCAATACGTGCCGGGCATGGCGGTGATGCGCACCGCCGGCTACACCACCCCGGCGCGCTCGATCATCTCGTTCACCGCCATCGGCTCGCTGCTGCTGGCGCCGTTCGGCTCCCACGGGATCAACCTCGCGGCCATCACCGCCGCCATCTGCACCGGCCGCGAAGCCCATGAAGACCGGGACAAACGCTACATCGCCGGGATCGCCTGCGGGATGTTCTACATCCTGATGGGGATTTTCGGCGCGACCCTGGCCTCGGTGTTCTCGGCCCTGCCCAAGGAGTTGATCGCCTCCCTGGCCGGCCTGGCCTTGTTCGGGGCCATCAGCGCCGGATTGACCGGGGCCATGGCCGATGAAAAACAGCGGGAAGCGGCGTTGATCACATTTCTGGTCACCGCCTCGGGCATGAGTTTCCTGGGCTTGGCGGCGGCGTTCTGGGGCCTGATTTTCGGTCTGGTGGCGCACTTTGTACTGAGCTATACCCGCGAGCGCAAAATCCTCGAGGCCGGCCAGGCCAGCCGTTCGTAACCCGCCGTGGCAGGCGCCAGGGCCAGTTGGCCCCGGCGCACTGTTACCGAATCCGAAATGATCCATGTCAAATAAAGCGCTTTCTCTCTTCAGGACGGCGCTTTATCCTTCCTGCCTCAAAGCTGAACCGTTTCATCTTCCTATTTAAAATCAGCAGCATGGGGCGATCGATCCCGCGTGATCGACCCGGCATCGCCGCTGCTTTATCTGCCCATTCCTAAAAAAAGACCACGCCCGAATTTTATGCCTGACGTTCACCACTCCAAAGACAGCGCTGTCCGAACACCCCTGGCCGGCAGCAAAGCCATCACCCTGCTCGGCGCCCTGGGCCTGGCCACCTGCGTCCAGGCAGCCCCGGCCTTCGACAGCGAATCGCCGTGGATGCTGGGCGACTGGAACGGCAGCCGCAGCGACCTGTCCCGGCAAGGTTATGACTTCAAGATCGATTACGTCGGTGAAATGGGCTCCAACCTGCACGGCGGCTACGACCACGATCGCACCGCGCGCTACAGCGATCAGTTCGCCTTCGGCAGCCACCTGGACCTGCAGAAGATCCTCGGCTGGGACGACGCCGAGTTCCAATTGACGGTGACCAAGCGCGACGGCGACAACATCAGCAACGACCGGATCAACGATCCGCGCGTCGGCGGCTTCACTTCGGCCCAGGAAGTCTGGGGCCGTGGCCAGACCTGGCGCCTGACGCAGATGTGGTACCAACAGAAATTCTTCGACCAGAAACTGGATATCAAGGCCGGCCGCTTCGGCGAGGGCGAAGACTTCAACAGCTTCCCCTGCGACTTCCAGAACCTGGCGTTCTGTGGCTCCCAGGTCGGCAACTGGGTGGGTGGCATCTGGTACAACTGGCCGGTCAGCCAGTGGGCGCTGCGGGTCAAATATCACCTGACGCCCGAGCTCTATGCCCAGGTCGGCGCCTATGAGCAGAACCCGTCGAACCTGGACCGCGGCAACGGCTTCAAGCTCAGCGGCAGCGGCACCCAGGGCGCCGTGCTGCCGGTCGAACTGGTGTGGACGCCCACGCTTGATGGCCTGGCCGGGGAATACCGCGCCGGCTACTACTACAGCAGCGCCAAGGCCAGCGACGTCTATAAAGACAGCCACGGCCAGCCCGCCGCCCTGAGTGGCGAGGCCTATCGCAGCAGTTCGAGCAAACACGGCCTGTGGCTGGGCGCGCAGCAGCAACTGACGAGCCGCGCCAGTGACCACTCCCGGGGCCTGAGCGTGTTCGCCAACGCGACGATGCACGACAAGAAGACCAACGCCATCGACAACTACGTCCAGGCCGGCCTGGTCTACAAGGGCCTGTTCGATGCCCGGGCGCGGGACGACATCGGCTTTGCCCTGGCGCGGGTCCACGTCAACCCGGCGTACCGCAAGAACGCCGAGGCCAGCAACCAGGCCCACGCCGTCTACGATTACGACAACCCCGGCTACCTGCCGCCCCAGGACACCGAATACAGCGCCGAACTCTACTACGGCGTGCACGTCGCCAATTGGCTGACCGTGCGCCCCAACCTGCAGTACATCCGCCATCCCGGCGGCGTCAGCCAGGTCGACGATGCGCTGATCGGCGGGATCAAGCTCCAGAGCTCGTTCTGAGGCCCGGCCAGCGGTGCACTGCGCTTAAAACTGCTGTTCCACGATTTTTACCTGAACCAAGCCCGCGCCTGATCGTCATCTACAGTGAACATGCGCGGGAAAACTCTTAACGTCACGGAGAACCACACTATGAGCACTGAGGGTGCTTCAAGTCCTAGCCGCCTGCTGCCGAGCCTGCTCGGTATCCTGCTGCTGCTAATGGGCCTGGCCATGCTGGCCGGGGGGATCAAGCTGAGCATGCTCGGCGGCTCGCTGTATTACCTGCTGGCCGGTATCGGCCTGATCATCACCGGCGGCCTGCTGCTGGCGGGGCGTCGCGCCGCGCTGGGCCTGTACGGGCTGGTGCTGTTGGCCAGCAGCGTCTGGGCGCTGTGGGAAGTCGGCCTGGACTGGTGGCAACTGGTGCCGCGCCTGTCGTTGTTCTTTGTCCTTGGCGTGGTCCTGCTGTTGCCGTGGTTCCGCCGTCCGCTGCTGCGCCATGGTGCAGCTCCGCTGGGCACCGCGCTGTTGAGCGTGGCCGTGGTCGTGGCCGGTGGCGCTGCCCTGGGCAGCCAGTTCACCCAGCCGGGTGAAATCGCCGGCGACCTGGGTCGCGACAGCACCGAGGTGGCCAATGCCGCGCCCGCCATCCCCGATGGCGACTGGCAGGCGTACGGTCGCACCGAATTCGGCGATCGCTACTCGCCACTGAAACAGATCACCCCGGGCAACGCCGGCAAGCTGCAGGAAGCCTGGCGTATCCGCACCGGCGACATGCCAACCGCCAAGGACCCGGTGGAAATCACCAACCAGAACACCCCGCTGAAGGTCAACGGCATGCTCTATGCCTGCACCGCCCACAGCAAGGTGCTGGCGCTGGACCCGGACACCGGCAAGGAAATCTGGCGGTTCGACCCGCAGATCCAGGGCCCCAACGGCGATGATTTCCGTGGCTGGGCGCACATGACCTGCCGCGGCGTGTCGTACTACGACGAAGCCAACTTCAATCAGCCCGGTGCCATCAGCACCCCGGCCACCCTGTCCACAGCTGGCCAGGCGATTGCCACCAGCTGCCCGCGCCGCCTGTTCCTGCCGACCGCCGATGCCCGCCTGATCGCGCTGAACGCCGACACCGGCAAGGTCTGCGAAGACTTCGGCAACAAAGGCGTGGTCGACCTCAAGGCCGGTATCGGTCCGTTCACCCCGGGCGGCTACTACTCGACATCGCCAACCGCCATCACCCGTAACCTGGTGATCATTGGCGGCCACGTGACCGACAACGAGTCGACCAACGAGCCTTCCGGCGTGATTCGCGCCTTCGACGTGCATGACGGCCATCTGGTGTGGAACTGGGACGCCGGCAACCCCGACGAAACCACCCCGCTGCCGGACGGCAAGACCTACACCCGCAACTCGCCGAACATGTGGTCCCTGGCCAGCGTCGACGAAAAACTGGGCCTGATCTACCTGCCCCTGGGCAACCAGATGCCTGACCAATGGGGCGGCGACCGCACCCCGGGCGCCGAGAAATTCAGCGCCGGCACCGTGGCCCTGGACATCGACACCGGCAAGCTGCGCTGGAACTACCAGTTCACCCACCATGACCTGTGGGACATGGACGTGGGCAGCCAGCCGACCCTGGTCGACATGAAGACCGCCGAAGGCGTCAAGCCGGCGCTGATCCAGCCGACCAAGCAAGGCAGCCTGTATGTGCTGGACCGTCGCGACGGCACGCCGATTGTGCCGATCCGCGAAGTGCCGGCCCCGACGGGCGCTGTCGAGGGCGACCACACCGCACCGACCCAGGCCCGTTCGGACCTGAACCTGCTGCCACCGCCACTGGATGAAAAAGCCATGTGGGGGGCTACGCCGTTCGACCAGATGCTGTGCCGTATCCAGTTCAAGGAACTGCGCTACGAAGGTCAGTACACCCCGCCGTCGGTGCAGGGCAGCCTGATCTACCCGGGTAACGTCGGCGTGTTCAACTGGGGCAGCGTGTCGGTGGACCCGGTCCGCCAACTGCTGTTCACCAGCCCGAACTACATGGCCTTCGTCTCCAAGCTGGTGCCGCGAGCCGAAGTGGCTGCCGGCAGCAAGCGCGAAAGCGAAACCTCGGGCGTGCAACCCAACACGGGCGCACCGTACGCGGTGATCATGCATCCGTTCATGTCGCCCTTCGGCGTACCGTGCCAGGCCCCGGCCTGGGGCTACGTGGCCGGCATCGACCTGACCACCGCCAAAGTGGTGTGGAAACACAAGAACGGCACCACCCGCGACAGCTCGCCGATCCCGATCGGCCTGCCAATGGGCGTGCCGAGCATGGGCGGTTCGATGGTGACGGCCGGCGGCGTCGGCTTCCTCAGCGGCACCCTGGACCAGTACATCCGCGCCTATGACGTGAAAAACGGCAAGGAACTGTGGAAATCGCGCCTGCCAGCAGGCGGCCAGGCCACGCCGATGAGCTACACCGGCAAGGATGGCAAGCAGTACGTGCTGGTGGTCGTGGGCGGCCACGGCTCCCTGGGCACCAAAATGGGCGACTACATCATTGCCTACAAACTGCCGGAGTAAGCTTTACCGGCAGGCATGAAAAAGGCGGCTACCTTCGGGCAGCCGCCTTTTTTTGTGCACCGAGCGCCTCCCCATTTGACCGACCAACACCTATCGGCAGCAGCTACAGGTCCGGATGGAAAATTCCTACAAACCGCGTCCATTTCCATCACCTTGTCCCGCTGTGCCCCGGGCTCTATGGTTTGGCCTGTCACTGCCAATTCAGTGGCAGGGCGTAGGAACCCTTTTGATGACCCTTGGCGCGTACGCGTCCCGACTGATTGCGGCACCTTTGAGGTGTCCGTAAGATCAGCCGCGGCGGCTGTGCGCGGGCACGTTTCGACGTGGCCGAGTCCCTGGGTATTCGGTTCCTACCCCGCGCACGGCTGCCACCCAAGCCCGTAGGAAGGCCGCTGGCGGCTAAGACCCCTACCCGGAGCCAGTTCAATGAAAAAAATCGTTCCCGATCCCCCCGTACAACCCACCTCCTCCCGTCGCTACATGCCCCTCACCAGCAACGACTGCACCATCCCCGCCTTACTGGCTGACACCGAGGCGCCGCTGGATGTGCTGCATGAAGCCGCCACCCATCGCATTCGCGCGGCCACCCAGTTGCTGGAAAGCATCGCCAGCATCGACGACCTGCAAAACCACCCGGCCCTGCTCCAGGATTTCGCCCAACTCTGCGTCATTCCCCTGCGCGATGGCTGTGACCTGCTGGACGTGCTCGGCCGCCGCCTGCAGCACCCGTTGCTGACCTGAGCCCTCGGCCCGGCCACCTCCAGCCGGGCCCATCAGGCGCTCTGCCGGCCCCAGCAGACGCCGTAATTGCAAAGCGACACTAGCCCATTTGTGCTAATCGACCTTCCCCTGCCCCGGCGCTAGAGTGCCGACCACTCGCCCCGTTCTCTTCAGCACCGTCGTCCAGCGGTAAGGGGAGCGGCTGCGCCGTTGAAATCACAACAACACCAAGGAAGATTCATCATGAAACTCCATTCCAGCGTCCGTCCCGTTGCCCTGCTCAGCCTCCTGGCACTCGCCCTGGGCGGTTGCGCCATCGCCAAACCGAGCAACGACGACCTCAAGAACCGCGCCCAGATCACCATCGGCAAGCCGGTCTCGACGGTCTCGAACGTGCGTAGCGACGCCTCCCAGACCTACTTCACCGCCAACACCAGCAATGGCGGATACGAGTGCGTATTGCCTAGCGGCGGCATGGTCGCCTTCGCCACCATGGGCGGCGCAGTCGCACTCCCGGCCCAGTGCACCAAGCAGTAAGCCGGAAGTCCCTGACACCCCAGCTTCGCGGCGACCACCCGCAACTGCGCTATGGCAACGCTGTGTGGCGCGAACACTGAAACTTCTTCAAAGGTTCTGAACCCATGAACTCCCGCTTATTCATGGTGGCAGGCACAGTCCTGCTCGCCTGTACCTTGAGTGCCTGCGCGCCCCGTCAGGGACGAACCCTGGACGAATACCCGCCAGTCAAGATTCCCACCGTGCAGTACCCCGACGAGCCCTTCGACACCCAGGCCGCGCGCGCCGCCCTGCAACCCGGCACCGCAACGCTCACCGGCAAGTTCTGCATCGTCGGCAACGACGGCATCGAGGACAGTCGCGACGTCAAGATCTATCTCTACCCGGTCACCCCGCACTTGCAGGCCTGGCATAAGTTGCGCGCGTCCCAGCCTGAAGGCGCGCCGGTAAGCATGCTTCCGGAGGCCGTGGCCGTACACCGGATAACCCGAACCAACGGCAACGGCATCTTCCAGTTCAGCGGCTTGCAACCCGGCCGGTACTTCGTCCAGGGCCAGGACATGGTGTACGGCACCAGCCGCTGGAACGAGTACGTGGGCACCGGCCAGAGCAACACCAACTACGGGCCGGTGACCACCCACTACTACACCGAGCGCAGTTCGACCTCTTCGTCCTCGGGCATGCTGGATGAATTCGTCGAACTCTCCAGCGGCGAGAACAAGAAGCTGACCATGACCAACTACCCCCTGCTTATTCCGTGCCGGACCTGGTAGCAGCCTCTGGCACCAGAGCCCTGTGGGCAGACGCCATTGGCGTTTCGCGCAGGGCCCGCAAGGAGCTGCGCAGCTCCACCGGGTGTACCGGCTTGGAGAGGATGGCGATGTTGCGGTCATGCAGCGCCGCCTGGATTTTCTCGATGTCATGCCCGGTGATGATCAACGCCGGCACCGCCCAGCCCCGCTGCTCGCGGATGCTGTCGATGCACTCGATGCCCGAGGCACGGGTGCCCAGGTCATAGTCGGCGACGATGATGTCGCAGTCGGTCACCAGGTCTTCTGCCGCTGTTTCCGCCTGGACCACACAGCCCCAGCGCTCCAGCAGTGCCGAGGTGGCCAGCAGCACGTTGCGGTCATCCTCCACCAGGCACACCCGCAGCCCGGTCAGCAAACCACTTTGCAACGCCTCATCGCGGCTGCGCAGCCGCTGCGGCGCGGCGGCCTGCAAGCCGTGCAGGCTGACTGCGGTGCCGCGATCGACGCGCGACTTCAGCGTCACTTCCAGCCCGACCAACTGCCCCAGGCGCTTGACGATGGACAGGCCCAGGCCCACCCCTTCGACGTCTTTGTCCCGCAACTGCCGGACCCGGTAGAACTCGTCGAAAATCTTCGGCAAATGCTCCTCGGCGATCCCCCGGCCCTGGTCGTAGATGACGATGGCCAGGCCCTCGCCGTGGCGCCGCACGCCAATCAGCACCGGGCGCTCCGCCGCGTACTTGAAGCAATTGGACAGGACGTTCTGGACCATGGTGGCGAGCAGCCCCGGGTCGGCCCGGACCCAATGGGCACAGGGGCGCAGCCGCAGCTCCACCCCGGCCCAGCGCGCGGCCTCGGCGTTCTGGCGCACCAGGTCACCGAGGAACTGGCCCAGGTGCACGGTTTCGTATTTGGGCAGGACCCGGCCGTTGTCCAGGGTGTAGAGGTCGAGGATCGAGCGGAACAACTGCGAGACGTTGAGCAGTGAACGATCGATGTTGTCCACCAGGCGCCGCTCATCGACGCCCAGGTTGGCTTCGCGCAGGCAGGCGGTGAACAGGCCGATGGAGTGGATCGGCTGGCGCAGGTCATGGCTGGCCTGGGCCAGGAAGCGGGACTTTTCCAGGTTGGCGGCAATCGCCTCTTCCGACGCCAGGCGCGTGCGTTTGAGCAGGATATGGGCGTACACCGGAATCACCGTACTGGTGATCATCAGCATCAGCACCATATAGGGCTGGGCCTGCCAGAACGGGGTCAGCAGGTAGACCATGAACAGCGCGAACAGCGCCAGGACGGTGGCGATGGCCAGGTAGCGCGAGCCGAAGCGCATGCCATTGCCCAGGTTCACCCAGACCATCACCGCATAGATCGGCAACGCCCCCTCCCCGCCCACCACCAGGCCGTAAGAGGTGCCGGTGTAGTCGTAGACCATGCCCAGGATGCGCCGTGCCGGGTAGTGCCCGGGCCAGCGGGCAATGGCCATGCGCAGGGCAATCGAGCCGAGCATGAACAAGAAGATGTAGATGATCACCGGCACATAGGTCTCGACGTTCTGCCCCGGCAGAAAACCGATCAGCCCGACATAAACCAGGGCACAACTGGCGACGATAATGCGCAACGTGGCTTGATCGAGTTCGCTGTCTTTTTCAACTTTCATGCCCTCACCTCCTTGTGTAATCCGCGCTGTCGTGGTCTTTTCCTGTCCCTGCCGAACTCGACAAGCGGACAGGTACAACGCCAGGGCGCCAAGGTAGCATGCCCCCTGGATTGGGTGACTCAAGGAGCTTCAACACATGACGTGCCGGATTATCGTAGCCGACGACCACCCGTTGTTTCGCGAAGGCATGCTGCGCACCATCCAGCGCCTGCTGCCCGAAGCGGTGCTCGAAGAGGCTGGCGACCTGGCCTCGGTACTGGCCCTGGCCAAAAGCGGCGCAGAGCTGGACTCCCTGATTCTCGACCTGCGCTTTCCCGGGCTGCGGTCGGTGAGCATGATTGCCCAATTGCGCCAGCAGCTGCCACGGACCTCGATCATCGTGGTGTCCATGGTCGACAACCAGGACCTGATCAGCGAAGTCATGGCCTGCGGCGCAGACGGTTTTATCGGCAAGAGCATCAGCCCCGAGGAAATCGGCCAGGCGATCCTGGCCATTCGCGAGGGCGAAGTGGTGGTCAAATACGCCCCGTCGGGCCTGCTGCTGCCGTTGGAAGCCAGCGACGAGCTGAGCCAGTTGACCACCCGCCAGCAGGAAGTGCTGCGCCTGATCGCCCAGGGCCAGACCAACAAGGAGATCGCCCGCGAACTCGATATTTCGCCCTTCACCGTGCGCATTCACGTGTCCTCCCTGCTGCACACCCTGAAGGTCTCCTCGCGGGCGGCGGCGGCGGCAAAATTCGCCGAAGCCTGGCAAGGCGCCGACAGTTTCCTGACAGAACCGGCGCCCTTGAGCACCCGCCCGATCGAACCCGCACCAACGCCGCTCCCGACGCACCCATTGGCCCTGCTGGAACACTGGCTTGGCGACTCGCCCAGCGCCCCCTGGAATGAGTACATCACCGAGCAGGTGGCCAAAGGCGTGCTGCACGGTTTCTCGCCCGCGCAATGGCAGCAACTGGCCGATGTGCTGCCGGGCAAGCCCGAGTACTGGCAACAACGCTGCGCCGCAAGCCTCGGGGAAAACCGCTCGGCGCCGGCCATCGCCCTGCTCAAGAGCCTGTTGCAGGACTCGCCCTACCTTGAGGTGCAGGTCACGGCCATCCATGAACTGGACTGGTCAGAAGCCCCTATCGAAGCCTGCTACGCGCCGCTGATCGAAGCCGTCATTCAAAGGCTGGCCGATGAGCAGCGAGAACCCGAATTGAACAACCTGCTGGCCAAGGCCTCTGCGCTATGAGCCTGCCACAGAGCGACGCGCTGATCCTGAAGTTGCAGCACTGGATCGGTGACTCCGAGGCGTCCAACTGGACCGAGTACAGCACCGATCTGGTGGCCAAGACCGTGCTGTGCGACTTCACCGCGGTGCAATGGCAACGGCTCGAGCAGATGCTGCTGCAGCAGGCGCAATACTGGCAACAGCGCTGCGCGGTGTGCCTGGGCAAAGACCGCTCGGCAGCGGCCATTGCCCTGCTCAAACGCCTGTTGCTGGAATCGCCCTACCTCGATGTGCAAATCCTCGCGATCTACGAACTCGACTGGTGCGAAACCCCCATGGACAACCGCTACCGCGCGAGCATCGAGCAGGTCATCGCCAGCCTGCCCCCAGCCGAGGTCGAGCCCGAGCTGACCAGCCTGCTGGCCAAAACCGAGGCCGGCACCCCATGAGCGCCGCCCGCACCCAACAAGTGCCCTCCATCGCGCAACTGACCCAGGCCCAGCACAGCACGCTGCACAACTGCCTGCTCGACCACCTGCTCTGTGCCTCAAGGCTCAAGGGCGCCAGTTGCCTGCACCTGTTGCTCGACGACTTGCTGATCCCCACCAGTGGCGGCACCGAGATGTCCGGCCTGACCATCGACTGCGACGTCGACCCGGACAACATTGCCCCGCATCTGCTGGGCGTGCCTGGAATCACCTTCGAGTTCATGGACGAGCAGGTCACCCTGCCCACCGTGCACGCCATCCGCTACCTCTGCCACTGGTGCGAGACCCAGGTCGAGGAAGACCGGCAGAATATTCTGGCAAAGTGCCAGGCACTCAAGAATCACTACCAGGCCTGAGCCGCCTGCTTCACCCTTTGCAAAGGAAGCCAACAGTGTTCGACCTGAGCCTGCTCACGGGAAATATCCGCTTCGACGACTTGTCGTCCCTGTCCGACCAGCCACTGGCCCGCCAACTCGACGCGCTGAAGGAGGACCTGCTGCAAGTCGAATACGGCGAGCACTGGCTGCTGGACGTGGGCTGGTACCCCGAATTCGCCGAGCATGGCGCCTTTCGGGTAGCGGTGATCAAGGATCAGGACTGGCAGCAACCGCTGTCGAGCGAACAGGCCCACAGCCTTGGACAACTGCGCGACTGCCTGGCCCGTGCCCAGGGCATGCTGCAGGCGCTGCACCACCGCCCATGATCGAGAACCGCAGCATGAAGCGCCGTCCCCTCTACACCCTGCAACCGTTGCGCATTACCGGCGGCTGGCAGATCACCCTCAACACCTTCCATCAACTGCCCTTCACTGCCGAGACCCTCGAATGGTTCGATGCCTCGGTGCTGATCGGCGGCGTGCATCGCCAGGGCCAACGCTGCTTTGACTGCGCCTTTCTGCCCGAAGACGACCCCGACGGCGAGTTCGTGCTCAGCTTGATGACCGACCCCCAGGACCGCTCGGATACGGTGCCGGGCCAGGACGGGTTGCTCGAGGAATTCAGGACCCGCGACACCGTGCAGCTGATCGCCCGACTCGAAGCCTTCATGCTGCAAACCACCCAGCAGGCCGACCCTGCCTCGGGCCACGAAGCGATTGCGCCCTTGCAGGCCATCCGCCTGCCGGGAGGCTGGGAGATCAGCCATCACCAACTGCCGCAACGTGCCTTTGGCGCCGACACCCTGCACGCCTTCAATCACCCGTTGCTGCTCGCCGGTGCCGGCCGCGAACACGGCTTTAGCCTGGGTTTTGAGCCCGCCCCCCAGGGGCTCGGCGAATTTGTGCTGCGAGTTGAACGCTTCAAGCGCAACCGCCAACGCCAGGTCTACCACCGCACCTCGGCGGGCGAGCTCAGAACCCCGGACCCGCGCCGGGCACTCGACGCCATCGAGCAATTTGCCCAAGGCCTTGAATGGTCCGACGCCCTCCTCTTGCCCGCCACCCCGGAGCCCGGCCCATGAAGCAGATTGTCGTTCCCTTGAGCCTGGCGGCGATGCAGCGCCTGGACCTCGATCAGTGCCTGCCCGGTGATCTGGAGCAATGCGCCCTGAGCGCCGAGCACTATCAACAGCTGTGGGACTCGGGCTTGATCGAGCGCCTCAATCGGCAGTTGGGCTGCCTGATCGACGAGCATGAAGACGCCAGCATCCAGGGCGCCGATGCGCTGGCCACGGCCCAGGCGCTGATTGAGCAAACGCCTCTGGCGCCCGCGCTCAAGACCTCGTTGCTGCAGCTCACAACCCTGGCCCGCGCCAAGGCCAGCGGTCTGTTTTTCTACTTTTAAATCCCCCAGGATCGCCATGAGCCCAGCTAAACCCAAATCACCCAAAAATCCGCCCTCCCTGCGGGAAGCCAATCAACAGATCGTGCTGCCAGGGGCGGTAGCCCTGGATATCCTGCGCGAGCTGGAATTCATGCTGATTTCCCTGCGCAAGATGTCGGACCATGCGATTTTCAACCCCGAGTTCGATTTCGACACCGCCACCGGCAATTTCGTGATCGAGGGCCAGTTGCGCGACCGCCTGGCCAAGGTGCGCGCGCTGTTGTCCGAGCCCTTTGACAACACCCTGGGAGACGACGATATGGGCGATATCGAACGTTATGTCGAGGACCTGGAGTTCTGGGAACCGAGCTGAACCCGCCGGCTCAGAGCCGTACCCGCGATGTGCCCAGCCAGGCCTCGAACGCCCGGGCTTCCAGCGGCCGGCTGATCAGATAGCCCTGGGCCGTGTCACAGCGCCAATGCTTGAGCAGGCGCAGGCTGCCTTCGAGCTCAACCCCTTCGGCCACCACCTTGAGCCCCAGGTTGTGGCTCATCTCGATGGTCGAACGCACGATCACCGCGTCGCCGCTGGTTTCATCCAGGTTGCGGATAAAGGACTGGTCGATCTTCAGCTCCTGCACCGGCAGGCGCTGCAATTGGGCCAGGGACGAATAGCCGGTGCCAAAGTCGTCCACCGACAGGCTGATGCCGCAGCCGCGCAGGCGTTGCAGCACGCCGAGGGCCTGCTCCGGGTTGCGCATGATGGCGCTTTCGGTGATCTCGAACACCAGTTGCTCCGCCGACACCCGGTAATGCGCCAGCAACTCGCCGACCATCGACGACAGGCCATTGCCCTCCAGGTCTTCAGCCGAGATGTTCAGCGACAACTGCACGGTCAATGCCCGGCGGTTCCACTCGGCCAACTGGCGAATGCCCTCCTCGATCACCCAATGGGTCAGGCTGCTCATGCTCCCGGTGCGCTCCGCCAGGGGGATGAATTCAGCGGGCGAGACCACCCCGAACGCCGGGTGCCGCCACCGCAACAGGGCTTCGGCCTGGCTGACGTCACCGCGGCGGATATCGAGCTTGGGTTGATAGTGAAGGAACAGCTCGCCTTCGGCGGCGGCGCGGCGCAAGTCGCGAATCAGGGCGATCTGGCGTTGATGCGCCAAGTCGCGGTCCTGCTGGTAGACCTGCAGGTAACCCGGCTGGGTCGCGGCGTCGCGGCGGGCGATGGCGGCGCGGCTGATCAGCTCTTCGGCGGACTCGCCGTCCGTGGGGTACACCGATACGCCGATGCACATCTGGCGCTGCACTTCATGGCCATGGATCAGTTGCGGCGGGTTGAGCAAGGTATGCAGGCGGTCGGCCAGGGCCACGGCGCCATCGACCTGGGTGTTTTCCAGCAACAGCAGAAACTCGCTGGCGGTCACCCGCGCCGCGGTGTCGCCCAGAGACAGCGAACCCAGCAGCAGCCGGCTGACTTCCAGCATGATCTGCTCCAGCCCTTCAGGGCCGAAGCCCTCATTGATCGCCCGGTAGTTTTCGATCCCCAGGTACAACAGCACCACGCTGCGCCGGGCGGCAATCGCGCTGCCCAGGCGCTCCATGGCCAGGGCGCGGTTGGGCAAGCCGGTGAGCGGGTCATGCAGGGCGTTGTGCGCCAGTTGCGACTCACGGGTGGCGATAGCGCTTTGCATGGCGTTGATGCCGTCGGCCAGCAAGCCGAACTCGTCGCTGCGCTTGAGCACCACCGGCGTCTGGTAGTTGCCGGCACCGATGCGTTGCGCCGCCTGGGCCAGCACTTCGAGCGGGCGCGCCACGCGGCGGGCCATCCACAGCGCCCCACCGAGGGAGACCAGCAGCGCCGCCAGGGCGATCCAGAAAAACTCCCGATCCAGCGGCGCGAACGCATGCAGCGCCTGCTCCAGCGGGCTCTGCAACAACACCAGGACCCGCGGATCCTGAGGGTTGCCGGTATTGGCCAATTGCAGCGCCTGATTGAGAAAACGCTTGCCCTGGGTCTCGCTCAACTGCGGCCGCGACTCCCACAGCGAATCGCGCAGGGCCGCCGTGATCGCATTCCAGAACAGCGGCGGCTGGGTGGTGAACAGCTCGCCGGCACGCTCTTTGTCCAGGGTCAGGAATGACACTTCAAGGTTGCTCATGGAGCGCAATTCGCTGGCGAACAGGTCGTCCATGCGAAACCCCATCACCACCCGGGCGATGCGCAGCGGGGTCAGCACCTGGCTCTGCACCAGCAGGTAGGGTTGGCCCTTGAGGGCAACGATCAGCATGCTTTTGTTTTCACGCCGGGCCTGGCGCAAGGCGCCATCGTAGGGAAAAGCCAGGCCCGGCTCGACCGCGGCCAGGGTGCTGGCCGTCACCTGGCCATCGCCGGCCAGCACAAACAGTTCACTGGAACGAATGCCCGTACCGTGGCGGCGCAAGGCCTCGAGAATGCCCTGGGGCTCGCCGCTGGCAACGGCCTGGCGAAACGCCGAATCCATCACCAGCCAGTCCACGCCGTACTGCAAGCGACGCCCGCGCAACTCCAGCAAACGCTCGAATACCTGGGTGCCGGTGGTCATCTGCACCTCGGCCTGGTTTTCCACGGCGCGGGTGGTGGCGGTCTTCATCGCGAAATACACCGCGCCGATCACCAACAACAGTAATAACGCCAGGGTCCCGGCAATCCGTGCCTGGAAGGTGTGGCGCCACCTCATGACCCGGTGCTCGCCAAAGCCTTCGCCAGCAAGGGCTGCGAGATCCGCCGCGAGCCTTGCCTTGAGCTGAAAAATCCTTTCTTCATACCCATCCCTCTACCAAACCGAATGCGTGCGTCAATTAAATGCCATTTCCTTAGCAAGCACGTGAAGCGCTCAGATTAGTCTGAGAAAAGCAGAAGAGCACGCAATAAAACAAGGGATTAGATAGCCATTTTATTGGCGATGCCAATTTCCCGGCATTCGCTTATCCGCAGGATGCAACCGATCAGCGCGATCACTCAGGCGCCGGCCGCAGGTAAGGCCTGACAGGCAATGGCCCCCGCTTCAGCGCCCACTGGGTCTCGGTGACGTCAGCGCCGCGTCGCCGTTCACCCGACCAAAAAAGATCCAGACGGTCAGCTGCTGTACAGCTTTGCGCACGCATAAAGAAAAGCTGAAGCGGGGCCGTGCCATTGAAACCACTCGCCGCCTGCCCCATCTAACTCCCATACCCAATTGCGCAGGTGCCCCATGACCGACCAGCAAGAATTCCCTGAAGACCTCAGCGACTACGCCGACCCGGAAAACGCTGAGCACCCGGCCTCGTCAGGCACCGGCCTGGCATTGCCCGGGCAGAACCTGCCAGACAAGGTCTACATCATCCCGATTCACAATCGGCCGTTCTTCCCGGCGCAAGTGCTGCCGGTGATCGTCAATGAAGAGCCCTGGGCCGAGACCCTGGAGCTGGTCAGCAAGTCCGATCATCATTCCCTGGCGCTGTTCTTCATGGACACCCCGCCCGAAGACCCGCGGCATTTCGATACCTCCGCGCTGCCGCTGTACGGCACCCTGGTCAAGGTGCACCACGCCAGCCGCGAGAACGGCAAGCTGCAATTCGTTGCCCAGGGCCTGACCCGGGTGCGCATCCGCACCTGGCTCAAGCACCATCGCCCGCCGTACCTGGTGGAAGTCGAATACCCCCATCAGCCGAGTGAGCCGACCGACGAGGTCAAGGCCTACGGCATGGCCCTGATCAATGCGATCAAGGAGCTGCTGCCGCTCAACCCGCTGTACAGCGAAGAGTTGAAGAACTACCTCAACCGCTTCAGCCCCAACGATCCGTCGCCGCTGACCGACTTCGCCGCCGCGCTGACCTCGGCCACCGGCAACGAGTTGCAGGAAGTGCTGGATTGCGTGCCGATGCTCAAGCGCATGGAAAAAGTCCTGCCAATGCTGCGCAAGGAAGTCGAAGTTGCGCGCCTGCAGAAGGAAATCTCCGCCGAGGTCAATCGCAAGATCGGCGAGCACCAGCGCGAGTTCTTCCTCAAGGAACAGCTCAAGGTGATCCAGCAGGAACTGGGGCTGACCAAGGACGATCGCAGCGCCGACGTCGAGCAGTTCGAGCAGCGCCTCAAGGGCAAGGTCCTGCCGCCCCAGGCGCAAAAACGCATCGAAGAAGAACTGAACAAACTGTCGATCCTGGAAACCGGCTCGCCGGAATACGCAGTCACGCGCAATTACCTGGAGTGGGCCACCGCCGTGCCCTGGGGCGTGTACGGCCAGGACAAGCTCGACCTCAAGCACGCGCGCAAGGTGCTGGACCAGCACCATGCCGGGCTGGACGACATCAAGAGCCGGATTCTCGAATTCCTCGCCGTGGGCGCCTATAAGGGCGAAATCAGCGGTTCCATCGTCCTGCTGGTGGGACCGCCGGGCGTGGGCAAGACCAGCGTTGGCAAGTCCATCGCCGAGTCCCTGGGCCGGCCGTTCTACCGCTTCAGCGTCGGCGGCATGCGCGACGAGGCCGAGATCAAGGGCCATCGCCGCACCTACATCGGCGCCCTGCCGGGCAAGCTGGTGCAGGCGCTCAAGGACGTCGAGGTGATGAACCCGGTGATCATGCTCGACGAGATCGACAAGATGGGCCAGAGCTACCAGGGCGACCCGGCCTCGGCCTTGCTCGAAACCCTGGACCCGGAACAGAACGTCGAATTCCTCGATCACTACCTGGACCTGCGCCTGGACCTGTCCAAAGTGCTGTTCGTGTGCACCGCCAACACCCTGGATTCGATCCCCGGCCCGTTGCTCGACCGCATGGAAGTGATTCGCCTGTCGGGCTACATCACCGAAGAAAAAATCGCCATCGCCAAGCGTCACCTGTGGCCCAAGCAGTTGGAGAAAGCCGGGGTGGCCAAGACCAGCCTGAGCATCAGCGACAACGCCTTGCGCGCGGTGATCGACGGTTACGCCCGCGAGGCCGGGGTGCGCCAGCTGGAAAAACAACTGGGCAAACTGGTGCGCAAGGCGGTGGTCAAGCTGCTGGATGATCCGAAGGCGGTGATCAAGCTCGGCCCGAAAGACCTGGAGGCCTCCCTGGGCATGCCGGTGTTCCGCAATGAGCAAGTGCTCAGCGGCACCGGGGTCATCACCGGCCTGGCCTGGACCAGCATGGGCGGCGCAACTTTGCCGATCGAGGCCACGCGCATCCACACCCTGAACCGGGGTTTCAAACTCACCGGGCAGTTGGGGGATGTGATGAAGGAGTCTGCGGAAATTGCCTACAGCTACATCAGCTCGCACCTCAAGCAGTTTGGCGGCGACGGCAAGTTCTTCGACGAAGCCTTTGTCCACCTGCATGTGCCTGAAGGGGCCACACCCAAGGACGGCCCGAGCGCCGGGGTGACCATGGCCAGTGCGCTGTTGTCCCTGGCGCGTAACCAGCCGCCGAAAAAAGGCGTGGCCATGACCGGTGAGCTGACCCTGACCGGGCATGTGCTGCCGATTGGCGGGGTACGCGAAAAAGTCATCGCCGCGCGCCGGCAGAAGATCTTCGAACTGATCCTGCCGGAACCCAACCGTGGCCACTTCGAAGAGCTCCCGGACTACCTCAAGGAAGGCATCACCGTGCACTTCGCGAAGAAGTTCGCCGACGTGGCCAAGGTGCTGTTCTAACCCCTGAGCGCCAGTGCCGGCGGCTGCCAGCTGTGATGCCACAGCCCGGCAGCCGCTGGCGTGTCGGCCAAGAGGGCATTGTGGCCAACCTTCAGCCCCTGGCCACACCGCTTGCAATCTTCAGTTATGCTCGCCGCTCGTCATGAATGATCGGAGCTTTCTGAGCCATGTTCCCTCCTCGTCTGCTTGCCCTTCTCAGCGTTGCCCTGCTGGCCGCCTGCGCCAGCCAACCCAAGCAAAACATCACGGTCGAAAACCAGAGTGAATGCCCGCTGCAACTGAGCACTGGCCAGAACCTGATTCTGACCCTGCCCAGCAACCCCACCACCGGCTATCGCTGGGCAATCCAGGACTCGGCCGGCGGCGTGTTGCGCAAGGTCAGCCCCGAGGTCTACAGCAACCCTGAAGACAGCGGCCTGGTGGGCAATGCCGGGCAGTCCACCTGGCGCTTTCAGGCATTTGCCAGCGGCACCGGCCGTTTGTTGCTGACCTACCAGCAGCCCTGGGCCCCGGAAGTGGCGCCGGTCAAAGCCTTCGATTGCGCGATAAAGGTCAACTGACATGGGCTGGCTGATCCTGGCGCTGATGGGCGCAGTCACCTTTATCTACGGCATCAGCGTGCATGCCGCCCTGCTCTGCCTGCTGGTCAAGCCGCTGCCGGTGCTGGCCCTGCTCGGCTGGCTGCACGACGCCCCACCCGGCGACTACCGGCGCTGGATCATCATCGGCCTGCTGTTCTCGGTGCTCGGCGATGTGTTGCTGGCCTGGCCCGGCGACCTGTTTGTGTTCGGCCTCGGCGCCTTTCTAGTGGCACACCTGGCCTACCTCAAGGCCTACCTCAGCGACTGTCGGCGTCCGGCGCTGCTGCCGCTGCTGGTGGCTATCGTGATTGGCGGCTCGCTGCTGACGATCCTGATTGCCCATGGCCTGGGGCCGTTGCTGATCCCGGTGATTGTCTATGGGCTGACCATCAGCGCCATGCTCTGGCGCGCCCTGGCCCGCTTCGGCACGGCGGTGCCCAGGCGCTCGGCGCTGCTGGCCGGGGTGGGCGCCCTGACCTTCGCCTTCTCCGACAGCCTGATCGGCATCAGCCGCTTTGTGGTGGCGTTCGAGGCCGCGCCGTACCTGATCATCATCAGCTACTGGCTGGGCCAGTGGGGCATTGCCGCGTCGGCGTTCAGCCAGAAGCCACGCTAAACGGCCACCCAGGCGCGGCACCTTGTGTCGCCCGCAGGCACCTGAGGCCCTTTCGGGCCTTATCGCAGCCTGCGGCAGCGGCTACAATGCCGCCCCCTCTTTCACCATCCGCCGCTGGAACCGCCGTGAGCCAAGACCCCGATCGCCTTTTCGCCCAGCCCCTGGCCCAGGTGCCCGACTTCGCCTTCAACGAGGACGTGGTGCGGGTGTTCCCGGACATGATCAAGCGCTCGGTCCCGGGTTATCCGACCATTGTCGAAAACCTCGGCGTGCTCGCGGCGCAGTTCGCCCAGCCCAACAGCGTGCTCTACGACCTGGGCTCGTCCCTGGGTGCGGTGACCCAGGCCTTGCGCCGCCATGTGCGGACCGACGGCTGCAGGGTGATCGCGGTAGATAACTCGGCGGCCATGGTCGAGCGCTGCCGGGAATACCTCAACGGCCAGGACTCGATGTTCCAGGAGTTGCTGCCGGTGCAGGTGATCGAGGGCGACATCCTGGCCCTGGAGTTCCAGCCGGCCTCGGTGGTGGCGCTCAATTTCACCCTGCAGTTCATCGCCCCGGAACAGCGCACGGCGCTGCTCGGGCGCATCCGCCAGTCGCTGTTGCCGGGCGGCGCGCTGATCCTCTCGGAGAAGCTGCGCTTCAACGATGAGCAGGAGCACGCGCTGCTCACCGACCTGCATATCGCCTTCAAGCGCGCCAACGGCTACAGCGAGCTGGAAATCGCCCAGAAGCGCAGCGCCATCGAAAACGTCATGAAGCCCGACAGCCTCGAAGAACACCGCGAGCGCCTGTTGGCGGCCGGTTTCTCGAAAGTCGTGCCGTGGTTCCAGTGTCTTAACTTTGCCTCGTTGATTGCCTTGCCATGATCGATCTGTCCCCCCTCGCCCGCCGCCTGGCCGGTACGCCCCTGGCCGACTGGGCCAACACCCTGCAAGCGCAACTCGACAAGAAGATGGAGAAGGGCCACGGCGACCTGGAGCGCTGGCAGAGTGCCCTGGATGCGCTGCCGAAGATCCAGCCCAGTGAAGTCGACCTGCTCAATGGCCTGACCCTGGACACCGAGTGCGATGACGCCACCCGGGCGCAGATGCGCAGCGCGTTGATGGGCCTGTCGCCGTGGCGCAAGGGTCCGTTCGATCTGTTCGGGGTGCACGTGGACACCGAATGGCGCTCGGACTGGAAATGGTCGCGGGTCGCCCCGCACCTGAACCTTGAAGGCAAGCGCATCCTCGATGTCGGCTGCGGCAATGGCTATTACATGTGGCGCATGCTCGGCGCCGGTGCCCACAGTGTGATCGGGGTCGATCCCAACTGGCTGTTCTTCTGCCAGTTCCAGGCGGTGCAGCGCTACTTGTCGCAGCCTGCGGTGTGGCACCTGCCGTTCCCGTTCGAAGACCTGCCGCCAAACCTGGAAGGCTTCGACACGGTATTTTCCATGGGGGTGTTCTACCACCGTCGCTCGCCCATCGAGCATTTGCTGGCGCTCAAGGATTGCCTGGTGAAAGGCGGCGAACTGGTGCTGGAAACCCTGGTGGTGGCCGGCGACCAGCAGCAGGTGCTGGTGCCCGAAGACCGCTATGCACAGATGCGCAACGTCTGGTTCCTGCCCTCGGTGCCGGCCCTGGAGTTGTGGCTGCGCCGGGCAGGTTTCAGCGAGGTGCGCTGCGTGGATGTGAGCGTGACCAGCATCGAGGAACAGCGCGGCACCGAGTGGATGAAATACCAGTCCCTGAGCGACTTCCTCGACCCCAACGACCACAGCAAAACCATCGAAGGCCTGCCGGCACCGATGCGCGCCGTGATCGTCGCCAAAAAATAATTCACCTTGTGGCGAGGGCGCTGGCTCTCGCTGGAGGGGGCAGCCCACCCGGTTTCGGCATGTGCGGTTCGACTGAAGTCATGTGAAGGCTGGTTTGGGGCTGCTGCGTAGCCCCGCGGGAGCAAGCTCCCTCGCCACACGAGCCCTCGTTTGACTCAAGAAGCATGCTCACCAGGCCAGAGGTCACAGAGCCGGTTTGGCCCGGCGGGCCTTGAAGAATTCGCTCAGCACCGTGCCGCACTCTTCGGCCAGGACCCCGCCTTCGAACAGCACCCGGTGGTTGAGAAAGCCCTGGTTGAAGAACTGCCCCTGGCTTTGCACGATGCCGGCCTTGGGCTCCAGCGCGCCGTAGACCACCCGGGCAATGCGCGAGTGCACGATCAGGCCGGCGCACATGCTGCACGGTTCCAGGGTCACGTAGAGGGTGCTGCCCGGCAGGCGATAGTTGTCCAGGGCCTGGGCCGCCGCGCGGATCGCGACCATTTCGGCGTGGGCGCTGGGGTCGCTGCCGCTGATGGGGCAATTGAAGCCCCGGCCGATGATTTCACCGTCCAGCACCAGCACCGCCCCCACCGGAACTTCGCCCAGGGCCGCGCCCTCTGCGGCCAGGACCAGGGCTTCACGCATGAAGTCCTGATCGCGGCTGCGGTCGATGATCCGGGCCGGGCGAATCTGTCGCATCAGACGACCTCGATGGCGGCCATCAGGCCGGTTTCCATGTGGTCGATCACATGGCAGTGGAACATCCACACCCCCGGGTTATCCGCCACCAGGGCCACCCGGGCGCGCTCGTTCTTGCCCAGCAGGTAGGTGTCGGTGAAATACGGGATCACGGTGTGCCGGTTCGAGGCGATGACTTTGAAGCTCATGCCGTGCAGGTGGATGGGGTGCTGGTACTGGGTCATGTTCTTCAATTCGAAAATGTAGCTTTTGCCCTTTTTCAGCGTAGCAATCGGGCGGTCGGCGCAGGTCTTGTCGGTGATGTCCCAGGCCTTGCCGTTGATTTGCCACAAGCTGGGCGGCTTGCCATTGTCCACGTTCACCGAAACCGAGCCAACCCACTCGAAGTTGAAGTTGAGCTTTTCCGCGTTCTCCAGGTCGGGCTCGGCAATCGGATTGGCCGGCAAGGTCGGCGGCCATGAGGTCGGGGCGTCGTTGTTGGCCACCGAACGCAAGGTGCCCAGGCGCACCGGGCCATTGCGCAGCGACAGCTCTTCACCCGCCGGCGGCGCCTTGATCGCCAGGCAGATGCGCATGCCCGGGCCCAACCAGTATTCCTTGCCCAGGGGCCGCGGTTCGACGGGGTTGCCGTCCAGGGCATAGATCTGCGCCTCGACCCCGGGAATGTTGATCCGGTAGGTCAGGGTGTTGTCGAGGTTGAGCAGGCGTACCCGGGTGATCTGCCCGGCCGGCAGCTCGACCACCGCCTGGGACACACCGTTGATGGTCGACAGGCGCCCGGCCGTGCCGCCCCGGGCCGCCTCGCGGGGAATGCTGAAGGGCATGAAGGCCCCGACTTCATCGACGTGCCAGCTTTTCAGGCTCAGGGTGTGCTCGTACTGGAACCCGGTGGGCTCGCGCTCCTCGATGATCAGCGGGCCGACCAGGCCACGCCCCAGCTCCTCGCTGCTGTTGACATGGGGGTGATACCAGTAGCTGCCGGCGTCCGGCACACGGAACTTGTAGTCGAAGAACTCGCCCGGCAGCACCGGCAGTTGCGAGACGTAGGGCACGCCGTCCATCTCCAGCGGCAGACGGATACCGTGCCAGTGAATGGTAGTCGCCACGGGCAGGTGGTTGATGAAACGCACCCGCAGCCATTCGCCCTGGCGCACCCGCAGCTCGGTGCCCGGCGCCGAAGGGCCGAACGCCCAGGCCTCGGTCTTGTGCCCAGGCACCAACTCGACGTCCAGGGGCGCAGCGATCAACTGGTAATCGTGGCCAGCCTCGGCATCGGCCATTTTCCCCAGCCAATAGCGCGACGCCCCTCCCGCCCCCACGCCAACCACTACAAGACCGGTCAGACCACCGAGTATTTGTCGACGGGTAAAGGACATGGACTCAACTACCTCACGTATCTACGGCAGGCCTGAGCCCGCAAAAGGCGAATACGATACACCCGCAGTTGAGAAACAGTAAGGGCAGCGCGGCGACTGGACGCAGGGGCACAACACCGACGAAGCTTGGTGCCCAGGTGTAAATAAGCACCGGATTAAACGTTTCAGTTGGAACAAATATGCCCGCGGCAGCCACGGATTGGCCCTGATCAATTGAACCTGACGCGTCGAGCCCCTAAAGTCATGCTCCCTTACCCTTTCAGAGGTCAGTCATGGCGGCATTGCGCCTGACCACATTGCATACGACCCAGGCCGTGCTCGACGCGTTTCGCGGCACCGAGGTGACCCCTGAGGTGCTGCTCGAAGGCAGCGGTATCCAGTTGTCGGACGTCGAGCTGCCCAATAGCCTGATCAACATCGGCCAGGAACTGCGGGTGTTCGCCAACGCCCTGGCGTTTCGCCAGGACCTGGGGCTGGCCCTGGGGCGCTGCCTGCATATTTCGGCCTACGGCATGTTCGGCCTGACCCTGCTGACCAGCGCCAACCTGCGCGAGGGCCTGACCCTGGCGCTGCGCTATCCGCTGCTGCTGGGAACGTTTTTCCGCCTGGGCCTGGAGATCCGCGATGGGCTGGCCTGGCTGACCGCCGATCAATACAGCGAAACGCCGGAGCTTGAGGTGTTCAACACCGACTTCTGCATGTCCTCGTTCCGGGTCACTTGCCAGGACTTGCTGGGGTGCATTCTGCCTCTGCGCGAGGCGCAGTTCGTGCACCCGCAACCGGATTACCTGGACGCCTACGAACAGGCCTTCAATTGCCCGGTGCACTTCAACACCGGGCGCAATGCCATCGGTTTCGACCTGGAATGGCTGGACCGACGCCTGCCCCTGGCCGATCTGGTGACCCACGGCGGCATGCTCGAACGCTGCATCGAACTCAACGAAGAACTCAGCGCTCGCCCCGCCTGGATCGACCAGGTGCGGCGCATCCTCAGCGAACAACTGCATGCCGTGCCGGACTTCGACAGCCTGGCGCGGCAGGTGCACTGCTCCCCCAGCACCCTGCGCCGGCGCCTGCGCGCCCAGGACAGCAGCTACCAGAAGCTGCTCGACGAACTGCGCTACAAGCAGGCCAAGCAATTGCTGGCCCAGCAGAACCTGTCGGTATGCCGCATCGCGGAAGCGCTGGGGTTCAAGGAAACCGCCAGCTTCCGCCATGCCTTCCAACGCTGGAGTGGCGTCGCCCCGGGCCGTTTCAGGCAGTTGGCCGGCCAGTCCGGGCCGTTAAATGACGCTTAAGAACCGTTATTGACCGTTAGCAACATTCTCTCCGATTGCATTCCGACCAAGAATGGACACGCGGGTCTCTCCGCTCATCCAAGACATGGAGTCGTCGAATGAAATCCCTGCACACCCTATTTGCCAGCGCGGCACTGGGCCTTGCACTGGCCGCCTCGCAGAGCGCCAGCGCCGCCCCCGAGCGCACCGTGAATATTTTCAACTGGTCGGAATACATCGCGCCCAACACCATCAAGGATTTCGAAGCCAGCACCGGGATCAAGGTCAAGTACGACATCTTCGAAAGCAACGAAGTGCTGGAAGCCAAGCTGCTGACCGGCAACAGCGGTTATGACGTGGTGGTGCCGTCCAGCAGTTTTGTCAGCAAACAGATCACCGCCGGCGCCTTCCAGCCCCTGGACCGCAGCCAGCTGCCGAACTGGAAGCACCTGGACCCAACCGTGATGAAGCTGCTGGAGCAGAGCGACCCCGGCAACCGCTACGTGATCCCCTACATGTGGGGCACCAACCTGATCGGCTACAACCGCGACAAGGTCACCCAATTGCTCGGCGAGGATGCGCCGGTCAATAGCTGGGACCTGGTGTTCAAAGAAGAAAACCTGAAAAAACTCAGCCAGTGCGGCGTGACCTTCATGGACTCGCCGACCGAAATGCTGCCCCTGGCCCTGCACTACCTCGGGCTGGATCCGAACAGCCAGAACCCCGAAGACTACCGCAAGGCCGAAGCCCTGCTGCTCAAGCTGCGGCCTTATATCCGCTACTTCCACAGCGCCAAGTGGATGGGCGACATCGCCAACGGCAACATCTGCGTCGCGGTCGGCTACTCCGGCGGTTTCCTGCAGGCGGCCAACCGCGCCAACGAAGCCAAGAACGGCGTGCACATCGAGATGCGCATTCCCAAGGAAGGCACCCTGATCTGGTTCGACACCGTGGCCATCCCTGCCGGCGCCAAGCATGTCGACACTGCCCATGCGTTCCTCAACTACCTGCTGGAACCCCAGGTCACTGCGTCCATCAGCAACTTCGTCGGCTACCCCAACGGCAACAAGGACTCCTTGCCCTGGGTCGACCAGTCGCTGCGCGACAACCCTGACCTGTACCCATCCAGCGAAGCCATGACGCTGCTGTTCCCGCTCAAGCCGTTGCCGGCCAAGGCCGAGCGTGTGCGCACGCGCACCTGGGTCAAGGTCACCAGCGGACGCTGAAGTGCCCATCCGCCTCGTACCCACGGGTACCGGGCGGCTCTATAACTATTGCGGTGCCCCGCGCCTGGCGTGCGGGCCCCCATGATTGAAGTCGTGCCCATGCCATTGCCTGTGTTGCCCCAACCTGCCCTGCACCTGTTGTCGATCGAGGCCCTGCTCGATGGCTTTGCCACGCTGCGCTTCACCCCTGTCGACCTGTTGCAGGCCTTGCTGGCGCGCATGGACCGCCTCGATCCCCTGCTCAATGCGGTCTGCGAGCGCCAGGACCAGAATGCGTTGCGGGCAGCCCAGGCCTCGACCGCGCGCTGGGCGGCGGGCACGCCACAGGGCCGGCTCGATGGCATTGCCCTGCTGATCAAGGACAACACCGACATTGCCGGCTGGTACACCCGTAACGGATCCCGAGCCCTGGCTGACGTGGCACCCGCGACCCGCGACGCCAGCCTGGTGGAAAAACTGCGCAGGGCCGGGGCGATTTTCATTGGCAAGACCACCTTGCCCGAGCTGGGCAGTACACCCCTGACCGACAGCCCGCTGACCGGCATTACCCGCAACCCGTGGAACCTTGAACTGCACGCCGGTGGCAGCAGCGGCGGCAGTACCGCCGGGGTCGCGGCGGGCTTCGCTCCGGCGGCGACCGGTAACGATGCAGCCGGCTCGATCCGCACGCCGGCGAGTTTCTGCGGGGTGGTCGGGTTCAAGCCCAGCCATGGACTGATTTCCGGCTACCCGAGTATCGACCCGGGCGGCATGGCGGCCGAAGGCCCGATCGCCCGCCATGTGCGTGATATCGCCTTGCTGCTGGAGTTGATGAGCGAACACGAACCGCGGGAACCCTTCGCCTGGCCCCATGCCACTCCAGGCTTTTTACCGAATATCGAAGACGGCGTACGCGGCCTGCGTATCGCCTTCAGCCTCGACCTGGGCTACGCCGCCTATGTCGATCCGCACATTGCCCGCGCCTGCCAGGCAGCCGCGACGCTGCTGGAACAGGCCGGAGCGACCCTGGTCCAGGCCTCGCCGGATATCGGCAACCCGGCGCCGCGTTATCTGGCCGCCTGGCCGGTCGAGGTGGCCCGGGCCATGGCCAGCGAACTGCCCATCGAGAGTCAGCACCTGGCCGGTGACTTTCTCCTGGACTGCCAGGCCCGGGCGCGGCGCACCGATGCCCTGACCTACGCCTGCGCGGTGGAAGAGCGCAATTCGGTAGCCAAGGGCTTGCACAGTTTTCTCAGCGACTACGACCTGTTGCTGACACCGACCACCATGGTCGCGCCGTTCGCCATCGAGCACAGCATGCCGCCGGACTGGCCGGCCGAGGTCTCGATGATGTGGCAGCCGACCACGTTCCCGTTCAATTTCAGCCGGCAACCGGCCCTGAGCATTCCGTGCGGGTTGACGCCCGACGGCCTGCCCATCGGCTTGCAGATCATTGCCCGCTTCGGTCGCGACGACCTGGTGCTGCGCGCCGCCCGCGAGCTGGAGAAGCGCACGTCATTGACCGTATTTGATACACCTGCAGGGCTGCCCGCAGCCACGCAGTGATCCAGGGGAGCTGCGGATATCGGCCAGAGGCTGGTCGTGGTTCCGGGGCTCAAGCAGAGCGATTTTCGCGATAGCGAATCAGCAGAATGCGAGGAATAAGACAATGGAACATGGAATTTCCGGTTGCTGGTACCAACACACCCATTTTGAACATGACATCTACGTCATGATCCTGAAGGAGCCCGGCTCGCCGGACTTCGGGTGCGCCGACAGCAGCGAGACCTTCAGCTACATCGGACGGATTTCCGGGCAAGGCCAGCACACCTGTTTCTCGGTGCACTTTGCCTGCCCACCCTATGGGCACGACTACTCGACAAGCCAGGCCGCCCTGGAAGCCGGGCTGGCCCATGGCCGAGCGGTGATCGATGTCTGGAGAAGCCCCCGCAGCACGCCGATAGAGCGCCCTCGCAAAAGCACTCCGCGCCGCTACAGCAGCCAGATCGACCAACGCTGTGAATAAACCCTGGCGGGCCTGGCCCCAGGCGAGCGAACCGCCCGCCTCTGGCCAAGGGCCCGGCCGCTGTTTCACCCTGCCCGCAACCCCAACAGCAAATGCACCACACCACCGGCCAGGGGCATGACCCCCGGCACCCCGGCCGCCACCAGGGCCACAGGGTCCAGCCGGCTCGGGTCGCGCAGTTCCACGCGCACCCGGGTCAGGGCCAAGGGTTGGTGCGACTTGAGGTTGTCACTGCCACCCAGGGCCGACAACACCGCCGAGTTCAACCCGCTATCGTCCTGGGCTGGAAGCGCAACGCCCGCCGTCTCCGGAATCAGATCCGGCGTCAGGGCCTTCCAGAACGCCCGCTGCAATTTTTCGAACATGTTCAGTTCTCCACAACCAATGAGGTAACCGCCGCGAGCGCCTGATGCCGATGCAAGGCCTCACGCACCTGCTCGGCGCTTTCCAGGTTCAGCACCTGCTCGGCAAGGGCCTGGCAATCCTGCAGCAGCGTCTCGCGTACCCTCGCCTTGATCGCCGGGATCAACGGCACGCTGACCGACAGCTCATCCACCCCCAGCCCCAGCAACAACGGCACCGCCAGGGTTTCCGAGGCCAGGGCACCGCACACCCCGACCCATTTGCCGTGGGCATGGGCGGCCTGCACGGTGCTGGCGATCAGGCGCAAGACCGCCGGGTGAAAGCTGTCGGCCTGGCTGGCCAGACGTGGGTGATCACGGTCCATGGCCAGGGTGTACTGGGTCAGGTCGTTGGTGCCGATGGAGAAGAAATCCACCTCGGGGGCAAACCGATCCGCGAGCAACGCCGCGGCCGGCACTTCGATCATGATCCCCAGCTTGGGCAACGCCTGCAGCCCCAGCGCCCGGGCCTCCTCTTCAAGCATGTGCCGCGCCAGGCGCAGCTCCGACAGCTGGGTCACCATCGGCAGCATGATGTGCAGGCGCGCCAGCCCGGCACTGGCGAGTATTGCGCGCAATTGCTCGCGCAGCAGTTGCGGACGCTCCAGGCACAGGCGGATCCCGCGCATGCCGAGAAACGGGTTGGCTTCGCTGTCCATCGGCACGTAAGCCAGGGGTTTGTCGCCACCGACATCCAGGGTCCGCACCACCAGGTTGCGTTGCGGCCCCAGGGCGCGGGCGATGGCGCTGTAGGTGGCGGCCTGCTCCTCATGACTGGGGGCGACGCTGCGCTGCTGGTACAGAAACTCCGAGCGCAGCAGGCCCACGCCTTCCCCACCCAGGCTCACCGCCTGCTCGGTTTCAGCCAGCGAGGCGACGTTGGCCGTCACCTCGATGTGATGCCCGTCGCGGGTCACCGCGGCCAGGGTTGCCTGCTGTACATCCTGCTGATGGCGCTGCTGTTGCTGCTGACGTCGCGCCTGCACGCGTTCGATCGCCGCCAGCTCGGGGTCCAGGTGCAGCTCACCCTGGTCGGCATCCAACAACACCCGCGTACCGGCGGGCACGGCCAATACCTGTTCCGGCAGGCCACAGATGGCCGGCAAGCCCAGGGCCCGGGCGAGGATCGCCACATGGCTGGTGGCGCCGCCGCCCACGGTGGCAAACCCCAGCACTTTGCGGGTATCGAGCCCGGCAGTCTGGGAGGGGGTCAGTTGTTCGGCAATCAGGATCGCCTGCTCCGGCAGGACCCAGTCGCGCTCCTCCACCCCGAGAATCCGCTTGAGTACCCGCTGCCCGACATCGGCCAGGTCCAGCGCGCGCTCGGCCAGCAGGCTGCTGCCCAAACTCGTGAACAGCTCGGCGGTGGCGCGGGTCGCGCTGTTCCAGGCAAAGGCCGCGCTCTTGCCGGTCTCGATCAGGGCCTGGGCCTGTTCCAGCAGGCTGGGGTCTTCCAATAGCTCTTGATGGGCCTTGAAGATTTCCGCCTGGACCTGGCCGCTGGCGTTTTCCCCCAGGCGCTGCAGGGCCTGGGTCGCCTCGCCCAGGGCACGCTGCAACGTTGCCTGCTCGCGGCGCGGGTCAGTGGCCGTCTCGATAATGTCGAGGTGCTGTTCAGCCACCTGCACCACCTGGCCAAAAGCAGAACCTGCGGACGCGCACACCCCGCGCAGCAAGGTCTGCGACAGCGGCGCGAGCGGTGTGCTGGCCGGGGCAGCGAACACCGTGCTGAGCGCCTCGCCGCAGCCGGCCAGCAACAGCTCGGACAACACCACAATCGCCGCGTCGGCATCCGCCCCCACTGCGCTGACCTGCACCTTGTCGTCGTAAGCGGTCTGCAAGGCCATGATCGCCACCAGGGATTTGCCGTTGGCGCTGTTCTGCTGCTTATGCAAATAAATGCTCGCGCCAAAGGCCTTGGCCGCCTGGGCGAACACCGCCGCCGGCCGCGCGTGCAAGCCGTTGGGATTGGGCAGGCTGACGGGCTTGGAAAACACCGCCGTGCCCGACTCAGCCTGCTCTGCCACACCCGCGTCTTGCTCGCCGGCCTCAAGGCGCAACAACGGCTGGCCGGCCTCCACGGCAATCAGGCCCGGGGTCAGCAGGCTGAACGGCTCACCGCTGACCACCAGCATCAGGGTCAACAGGCTGCGGGCGTTGAGGGCGAGGTAATCGGCATCGAACTCGATCAGCGGCTGGCCGGCCTCGACCTGCTGGCCTTCCTGCACCAGCCGGGTAAAGCCCTGACCGGCCAGGTTCACCGTGTCCAGGCCAATGTGCATCAGCACCTGGACCCCGTGCTCGCTGGTAATGCTCAGTGCATGGCCGCTGTGCTGCAGGTTGCTGATAACCCCGGCCAGCGGCGCGCAGAGGGTCTGCGAGGTCGGATCGATGCACACCCCGTCACCGATCACACGGCTGGAAAAGACCGGGTCCGGCACCTGCTCCAGGGGCATCAGCACCCCGGACAGCGGTGCCAGCAGTTGCAATTGTTGGGTTGTGGCCATGACTTCACCTGCTGTTTGTTCGTATGGATGCCGATGGAGCGCGAGCCCCACAGGCCTCGCTTATTTCCACCAGTACTCGACCTGCAGACCGACGTTCGCCCCATGCCGCGCAGTGCCAAAGGCCCCGGTGTCGGAGAGTGCCGAGCCCGCCGCCAATTCATTGGCCGCCCGCTTGGCCGCCTCGTTCCAACTGGCATAGGTGTAGTACAGGCGCACTTCCGGGCGCGCCCAGAAATCCGGGCCCTTGGGCGACCAGGTAGGGGCGAAGGTGAACTTGCTCAGCTTACGCGTCCCGCCGGGGGCCTCCACCTGATCGTGGCCCAGTTCGGTGACCAGTTTGAATTGCTCGGTAATGGCGTACGCCGGGCGGACCCCCAGGGAAATCCAGTTCTGGTCATTGCCGTCAGGGCGAATGTCTTTCTGGTAGACCGCTTCGACCTGGCCGCCAAAACGCGGGGTCACCTGCCAGTCGAAAAACTCCACCAGCCGGTAGCTTTTGTTGTTGTCATCCAGGTGCACATCGCCGGTGTAGCCGAGCCCGGTGCCCGGGCCTTCGCCGTATTGCAGGGCCAGCTTGTTCTTGCCGCCGAGAAAGTTCTTCTGCACGTGCTGGGCCGTGATCGCCCAGCCCCGATGGGCATCGCGACGGTCGGGCTTGTCGATGTAGCTCAGGCCGAACTCGAGCTCGCCGCCGGGGTTGGTATCAAACCCGGAAACGTTGAAGTCGTGCCGACTGATGGCGTCCTTCTGGTACAGGTTGTCCTTGCGCGAAAAGGCGTAGCTGTACTTCAGGTCGCCAATCAGCACGTCCTCGATACCGCCGCCGGTGGCGCTCTGGTTCCAGTAGTAGAAGTCGGAAATATGGATATCGTTACGCTTGTAGTAACGCCGCCCGGCCCACAGCGAACCGCCGTTTAGGCTGGGCATGTTCGACCACTGGGCGTACATCTGCGGCATGCGCGCCGCACCGTTTTCGCCCTGGAAGGTCAGGTTGCGATCGTAGCGGTTGTACAACGAAGCCATGCCATCGACGCTGAGCACCGAGCCGTCGTCGAGGGTGTACAGATCCTGGCGCAGCTCCAGCTCAGCGTACTGCTCGCACTCGTTACCCAACCGGTATTTGGACTGGGCACCGGGCAACTGGAAGCAGGACTGCGAACTGCTGTTGACCGATGTCCCAACGCCGCTGCGCATGTACCCGGCAAACTCCAGGGCCTGGGCCGAGAACGGCAAGGCCAGGCACACGCAGGACGCAGCAAGGCCGCGATTTATTGTTGTTTTCATAAGCCACCCCATTATTTTTATTGTGTTTGGTTTGCCCCGGCAGGCACTCGCTGGCAACAGCAAGCCCACGGCGTGCCAGGCACACCGGGTTCACTGGCCGGGGGATGTTGCTAGCGATCGATCAGGTGCAGGACAAACGATTCATAAGGTCGCAACGACAACTGCCCCGTGCGTGGCGGGCAATCGTCGTAGTTGCTGATCAGCAGCCGTTGCTGCGCCGCGTCGCCGATTGCCTGTTCCGGCAACTCGACATCGCAGTGGGTGCCGTAGAAGTTGTTCACCACCAGCAACCGCTCGCCCTCCCCCTCACGCAGGTAGGCCCAGACCTGGGGGTGCTCGGGCAGCAACTGGCGGTATTGGCCGTGCTGAATCAACGGTTCGCTGCGACGCAAGGCAATCAGCCCACGGTAGTGACGCAACACCGAGGCCGGGTCTTCGAGCTGGCCCTGGACGTTGATCTGCGCAGCATTGGCCGGTATGCCGATCCAGGGCTCGGCGCTGCTGAATCCGGCATTGGCCTGGCCGTTCCATTGCATCGGGGTGCGCCCGTTATCCCTCGACTTCTGCATGATCGCCGCCATGCTCGAGGCCTCGGACTCACCGGCATCGTGCTTGAGGCGATAGATATTGAGGGTCTCGACGTCGCGGTACTGGTCGATGCTGTCAAAGCCCGGGTTGGTCATGCCCAGCTCTTCCCCCTGGTACACGAACGGCGTGCCCTGAAGAAAGTGCAGCGCGGTGGCGAGCATCTTCGCCGACACCACGCGATGCTCGCCGTCGTCGCCAAACCGCGAGACCACCCGTGGCTGGTCGTGGTTGCACCAGAACAACGCGTTCCAGCCGCCGCCGGCCTGCATTCCGGTTTGCCAATCAGAAAGGATGCGCTTGAGCTCAAGGAAATCGAAATCGGCACGCACCCACTTCTGCAAATTCGGGTAGTCCACCTTCAAGTGGTGGAAGTTGAAGGTCATCGACAATTCCTGCGAATCCGGACGCGAGTAGCGGATGCAGTGCTCAAGGCTGGTGGAGGACATCTCGCCGACGTTGATCAAGCGATGCCCGGCAAAGACCTCGCGGTGCATCTCTTGCAGGTAGCGGTGCACGTTGGGGCCGTCGGTGTAAAAACGCCGACCGTCACTGCTGTCTTCGGGGAAGTTGGCCGGCTTGGAAATCAGGTTGATCACGTCCAGGCGGAACCCACCGACCCCCTTGTCACGCCAGAAGCGCATCATCTTGAACACTTCGGCCCGCACCCTGGGGTTGTCCCAGTTCAGGTCGGCCTGGGTGTGGTCGAACAGGTGCAAGTAGTACTGCCCGGTTTGCGCCTCGTACTCCCAGGCCGAGCCGCCGAACTTGGACTCCCAGTTGTTCGGCTGGTCGCGCCAGATGTAGAAGTCGCGATAGGGGTTGTCCAGGCTGCTGCGGGCCTGCTGGAACCAGGCATGCTCGATGGAGGTGTGGTTGACCACGATGTCCAGCATCAGCTTGATGCCGCGCTTGTCGGCCTCGCTGATCAGCAACTCGCAATCGGCCATGGTGCCGTAGCTCGGGTCGATGGCGTAGTAATCGCTGATGTCGTAGCCGTTATCACGCTGCGGCGAGCGCAGGAACGGGGTCAGCCACAGGCAGTCGACACCCAGCCAATGCAGGTAGTCGAGCTTGTCGACCACCCCCAACAGGTCGCCAGTGGCCTGGCCTGAGTGGCTGTAAAAACTCTTCGGGTAGATCTGGTAGATCACCGAACGCTGCCAGTCTTGCATGGCGGTTTCCTCAAGAAATCGAATTCAATAAAACCTGTGCTGCCGCTTGCGCTCTGTGCCCCGGCACGCCGCGGCCATCAAGCCACGCGATACCCCGGGCGAATGATCTTCAGGCTCAAGGCGCAGGTCAGCACGAAGGGCACGACCAGGGCGACGAGCATGCCGATCACGAACATCGGGATGTACTGCGGGATGATCGAGATGAAACCCGGCAGGCCACCGACCCCGATCGCCGAGGCCTGGACCTTGTTCAGCGAAAGGAAAATGCTGCCCAGCGCCGAGCCGATCAGCGCGGCATAAAACGGAAACTTGTAGCGCAGGTTGACGCCGAACATCGCCGGCTCAGTGATGCCGAAGTAAGCGGAAATCGCCGAAGTCGACGCCATGCTGCGATCTCGTGCATTGCGGCTCATGGTGAACACCGCGAGCGCCGCGCTGCCCTGGGCCAGGTTGGACATGACGATCATCGGCCAGATAAAGGTGCCGCCCTGGGTGGAGATCAACTGCAAGTCCACCGCCAGGAACATGTGGTGCATGCCGGTAATCACCAGCGGTGCGTAGAGCAGGCCGAAGATCGCACCGCCGAGCATTGGCGCCAGGTCGAACAAGGTGACCACGCCCTCGGTGATGAGGATCCCCAGGTGACGGGTCACCGGGCCGATGATCGCCAGCGCCAGCACCCCGGTGACCACGATGGTGGTGATCGGCACCACCAGCAAGGTGATGGCATTCGGCACCCGGGCCCGCAGCCATTTCTCGATCACGCTCATGACGTAGGCCGCCAGCAGGATCGGCAGGATCTGCCCCTGGTAACCCACCTTCTCGATCTGAAACAAACCGAGGATGTCGAAGTACGGCAGGCTCTGGCCGTCCAGCCCGGCCACGGCCTTGCCGTAGTTCCAGGCATTGAGCAGGTCGGGATGCACCAGCATCAGGCCCAGGACGATGCCGAGGATTTCACTGCCACCAAAACGCTTGGCCGCCGACCAGCCCACCAGCGCCGGCAGGAACACGAAAGAGGTGTTGGCCATCAGGTTGATCAGGCTCCACACGCCATCGAGCGTCGGGTAAGCCTCCAGCAGGGTCTGGCCCTCGATGAACATGCCCTTGGCGCCGATCAGGTTGTTCACCCCCATCAGCAGGCCCGCGATGATCAGGGCCGGCAGGATCGGCATGAACACATCGGAGAACACCCGTACCAGGCGCTGCATGGGGTTGATCTTGTCGGCGCTCCGTTGCTTCACATCGGCAATGGTGGCCGCGGCCAAACCGGTCAGTTGGCGCAAGGCGGCGTAGACCTTTTCCACCTCTCCGGGGCCGATCACCACCTGGAACAGGCCCCCGGTGAAAAACGATCCCTTGACCAGGTCGATCTGGTTCAGCGTTGCGCTGTCTACCCGGCTCGGGTCCTTGAGGGCCAGGCGCAGGCGAGTGACGCAATGCGCGGCCTGCTCAATATTTTCTGCGCCACCGAGGCTGTGCAGCATCTCGCTGGCGATTTTCGAATAGTCGTGGCTCATGCTTGTTCGTCCGCTCTGGTTTTTTGTTATTGGCAGCACGCCGAAGCGAAAAGTACTCGTCTGTACGAGTTAAAGCAACAACTCGTACAGACGAGTTTGCGTTTATCTATTCTGAAGCCGTCCCGCCCTGATCCGCACGGCTATCGGGTCGAGGGTCGATACCAGGCGCTCCAGGCGGCTTTCAGAACCTGCGGGGCCTGGGACAAGCCTGCCGCCCCTGGCGCGCCGCAGCCTGCGTCAGAGGCTCCGGCAAGCGCCTGCCTGCAAGCAGCTGCAGGGCCCGGCGGATGGACAAACCGGGAGCCTGCCCTTAAGGTTCCTGCCTTGAGCACAGCCCGGCATAGAGCCATCCCATGAGCAAATACAACCAGATCTACACCGATCTGCTTGCCAGTATCACCACCGAACGCCTGCAACGCGGCGCCCGCCTGCCTTCCGAAACCGAGTTGATGGACAGCTACCAGGCCAGTCGCGGCACTGTCCGCAAGGCCATCGAACAGCTCCAGGAACGCGGTTTCGCGCAAAAGATCCACGGCAAAGGCACCTTCGTGCTCTCACCCAACCCGATCGAGTTCCAGCTGGGCGGCATCGTCAGCTTTCAGGAAACCTACCCGCGCCTGGGCAACGATGTCAGCACCGAAGTCGTGGAGTTCAGCCAGTTCCCCCTCGAAGGCGCGTTGGCCGAACACCTGCAAGCCGAGCCAGGCAGCCTGATCACCCGGATCAAACGGGTACGGCGCATCGACGGGAAACGGGTCATTCTCGACATCAACCACTTTGTCGCCGAACTGATTCCCGGGCTCGACCGGCAGATTGCCGAGCACTCGATCTACGCCTATATCGAGCAGACCCTGCAATTGCAGATCAGCTACGCCCAACGCACCATCGAAGCCACTCCCCGCAGCAAGGACGACCAGCAACACCTCGACCTCGACGGTCAGAGCCATGTGATCGTGGTCAGCAACCAGACCTTCCTGCAGGATGGCCGCCAGTTCGAATACACCGAATCACGGCACACCCTGGACAAGTTCTACTTCTCGGATGTCGCCCGCCGTTAGCCGATCAAGGCCAGCAGCTCGGTCTTCAGCGGCCCGATGCGCTGAGATTCCTTGTGGGTATTCACGTGCTGCGCGACCCGCGCCACCTCGATCATCGGCTGCTTGAGCACGTAGCCGCCCTTGGCTTGCAGCCAGCTCAAGACCTCCGCCAGATGCCAGAACGAAGCACTGCCCTCATGCACCGCCAGGGGAAAAGTGGCGGCATGGGTGAGCATCAACTTGCGCATGTTCTGCCGGGAAACCCCGACCAGGTCGGCGATATCGCTCAAGCCGACATAATCCGGGCTCGCCTCCACCAGCCGCGCGCCGGGGATCAGGCGCTTGATATCACCCAGCGCGCTGAACAATGCCGCCTGCGCACTCTCGGCCTCGCGGCAGAACTCCAGGGCCAGGCGCCCTGCAAGCCCGCTGCCGATCAGAACATCATCACAACCTGCAGCCCCCAGGCGCTCGATCAAGGCATCGACCTCGCAATCGTCGGCAGGCAAAAGGTAAGTCAGGGTGAACAGGTATTCCATAATCATGACTCCCGGCCATGGGATACGGGCTTGGCGCCACGCATCTGGTTGAGGGTGCAGTTGTCGACCACCCGGCATAACGCCCGGGCGTGACTGCCCGGGTTCTTCGGCGTGCACCAGATGCTGCTGATGCAAAACGCGCCGCAACGACAGAGCTCGCTGTTGTAGGGGCAATAAAGCTTGCCCCAGGCATGGCTGCCTCCCACCTCCACACGCCAGCCCTGCAACTCGGCGTAACGCAACGCCATCTCGATGTCTTTCTTGGGATGAATTGCACGAGCCATCCGTGGCCTCCAGTATCGCCAGCAATGAACGGTTGTCAACTGACAACCGTGAAAAAATCAAACCTACCCGCTCAACGGACAATCCGCCGCCAGGAGCAAACAGCAGGGGTGAGGTTCAAAGGGTACACAGCAGCCCAGAGGCAGGCAGGGGCAATGTCTTTCCTGGTATTGCACGACCCCTGGAAAACCGCGCATTTCCAATACCTGGAAACACAAATGGCGATCCACCCCAGGTGAGATCGCCATGTGTGCATCACCTGAGCGCGGTCAGTCGACGAATCGGCTCAGGCGCTCCGCCCCGTCTTCGGTGACCCGAATCATGGCGCTCAACACCACGCCATCGCCTCGGTCTTGAGCGAGCACGCTCCAGCCATCGGCCCTGATCCGGATAGCGCGGCTCCCGGCCTTGGCCAGCACCTGGACGTTCAATACCTGCCCGGCCACCATCGGCGCGCTATTCCCGGCCGCGCGATAACCCAGGACCTGAGGCTCCTGGATCCGCTGCCGGCCCATGCCGTAGCCGCAGTACTCAGCCACCGCACTGAACCCCTGGGCATCCAGCACATCCTGGATGGCGGCGCCGATATCACCCACCGGCGCCCCAGCTCGCACCTGCCTCAGCCCCTGCTCCAGCGCCTGCTTGGCACAGGCCAGCAAGCGCAGTTGCTCAGCGCTGGCGTCAGGCGTGGCAAAGGTCCAGGACTGCGCGCCATACCCCTTGCGCGATGAAACCATGACCTCGACCTTGACCAGCGCACTGGCCGGCAACAGTTTTTCCGAAGGGGGGACGCTGATCAGCTCAGCGTTGACCGACACCGGCACTGCCGCCGGGTACCCCTTGTAGCCCACCAGCGCAGGCAGCAGGTCGCGGCTGTCCAGTTGCTGCAGCACATGCTCCTGGATCTCCAGGCGCGACACGCCTTCGCCAATCAGCGGCTTGAGCGACTGCAGAATCTCCGTCACCTCAACCGCCAGCCGCCGCTCCTCGGCCACAATCTGCTCCTCCGGCAAGGCACCGATCAGCTCAAAGGCCTGCCGATTATCAGCCGCAAACCGATCAAAGCGTGTCAGGGGCGGCGACACCACTGCCTCCGGCGGCTCCGGAGTTGCCCCCGCCAGACCCAGGGTGCGCAGTACCTTGCTGAACAGACTCATCGCAATATCCCTATCCCCAGGCTGTCTCCGTCGACAGCCCGTCTTGTTAAAAAAAAGGCCCCTGATCTTGCGATCAGGAGCCTTCCTTGCGAACTAGCAAACGCTCATCCGCTTCACGACGCTCTCACCTGGGTGAGACGACGGGATCATTCCCACTCAATGGTCGCCGGCGGCTTGCTCGACACGTCATACGTCACGCGGGAGATGCCTTCGATTTCATTGATGATGCGGCCGCTGACGGTTTCCAGCAGCTCGTAAGGCAGGTGTGCCCAACGCGCGGTCATGAAGTCGATGGTTTCCACGGCACGCAGGGCCACGACCCAGGCGTAGCGACGGCCATCGCCGACAACGCCTACGGATTTCACCGGCTGGAACACCACGAACGCCTGGCTGACTTTGTGGTACCAGTCGGCCTTGCGCAGCTCTTCGATGAAGATGTGGTCAGCGCGACGCAGCAGGTCGGCGTATTCCTTCTTCACTTCACCGAGGATGCGCACGCCCAGGCCCGGGCCCGGGAACGGGTGACGGTAGACCATGTCGTACGGCAGGCCCAGTTCCAGGCCCAGACGGCGGACTTCGTCCTTGAACAGTTCGCGCAGCGGTTCTACCAGCTTGAGGTTCATCTCTTCCGGCAGGCCACCCACGTTGTGGTGGGACTTGATCACGTGGGCCTTGCCGCTTTTGGCGCCAGCCGACTCGATCACGTCCGGGTAGATGGTGCCCTGGGCCAGGTACTTGATGTTGTCCAGTTTGTTGGACTGGGCATCGAATACGTCGATGAAGGTGCGGCCGATGATCTTGCGCTTCTTCTCCGGGTCGCTTTCGCCAGCCAGGTTGTTCAGGAACTGCTCTTCAGCGTTGGCGCGGATCACTTTGACGCCCATGTTCTCGGCGAACATGGCCATCACTTGCTCGCCTTCGTGCAGGCGCAGCAGGCCGTTGTCGACGAAGACGCAGGTCAGCTGGTCGCCGATGGCCTTGTGCAGCAGCGCGGCGACCACCGAGGAGTCCACACCGCCGGACAGGCCGAGCAGGACGTTATCGGTGCCGACCTGGGCGCGAACCTGGGCGATGGCGTCTTCAGCGATTTTCGACGGAGTCCACAGCGCTTCGCAGCCGCAGATGTCGAGGATGAAGCGCGACAGGATGCGACCGCCCTGCTTGGTGTGGGTCACTTCCGGGTGGAACTGCACGCCGTAGTAGCCGCGGGCATCGTTGAACATGCCAGCGATCGGGCAGCTCGGGGTGCTGGCGAGGATGTGGAAGTCCTCTGGCATCTTGGTGACCTTGTCACCGTGGCTCATCCATACGTCGATGCCGAACAGGCCATCGGCGTCGACGTGGTCTTCGATGCCATCGAGCAGGCGGCTCTTGCCGACCACATCAACCCGGGCGTAACCGAACTCACGCAACTCGGAACCTTCAACCTTGCCGCCCAACTGCTCGGCCATGGTCTGCATGCCGTAGCAGATACCGAAGACCGGGACGCCCAGGTCAAACACGGCTTGCGGGCAGCGAGGGCTGTTGGCTTCGTGCACGGACTCGGGACCGCCGGCGAGGATCACGCCTTTTGGAGCGAATTCGCGAATGGCATCCTCGTCCATGTCGAACGGATGCAGTTCGCAGTACACGCCGATCTCACGCACGCGGCGGGCAATCAGTTGGGTGTATTGCGAACCGAAGTCGAGGATCAGGATGCGGTGAGCGTGAATATCGAGGGCCATGATTCAGTCTCGTCTAAGTCAATCAGTAACAGTCGTGATTCAGAAACAACTCGGGGCTGAATAAAACAGCCCCGGTTGCTTAACGATTTGCTTGAAGCCTCAACCTACGCGGTAGTTTGGCGCTTCCTTGGTGATCTGCACGTCGTGCACGTGGGATTCGGCCATACCGGCGCCGGTAATCCGCACGAATTCAGGCTTGGTGCGCATTTCTTCGATGTCGGCGCTGCCGGTGTAGCCCATCGAGGAACGCAGGCCGCCCATCAGTTGATGGATGATCGCACCCAAGGCGCCCTTGTACGGCACACGGCCTTCGATGCCTTCCGGAACCAGCTTCTCGGCACCCGCAGAGGAGTCCTGGAAGTAACGGTCGGAAGAGCCTTGGGCCTGGGACATCGCACCCAGCGAACCCATGCCGCGGTAAGCCTTGTAGGAACGACCCTGGAACAGTTCGATTTCGCCTGGTGCCTCTTCGGTACCGGCAAACATCGAGCCCATCATCACGCAGGAAGCGCCGGCAACGATGGCCTTGGACAGGTCACCGGAGAAGCGGATGCCACCGTCGGCGATCAACGGCACACCAGTGCCTTCAAGGGCCGATGCAACATTGGCAATGGCGCTGATTTGCGGCACGCCGACACCGGCAACGATACGGGTGGTGCAGATCGAGCCTGGGCCGATACCGACCTTGACTGCGTCGGCGCCCGCTTCAACCAGGGCCTTGGCGGCAGCGCCGGTGGCAATGTTGCCGCCGATCACTTGCACTTCAGGGAAATTCTCTTTGACCCAACGCACGCGGTCGATCACACCCTTGGAGTGACCGTGGGCAGTGTCGACCACCACCACGTCAACGCCGGCAGCCACCAGGGCCGAGACGCGCTCGCCGGTGTCCTTGCCGGTGCCGACCGCAGCACCAACACGCAGACGACCCTGGTCGTCCTTGCTAGCCAGCGGGTAAGCCTTGGCTTTTTCGATGTCGTTGACGGTCATCATGCCTTTGAGGGCAAATTTCTCGTCGACGATCAGCACGCGCTCGATGCGGTGTTTGTGCAGCAACTCACGCACGTCATTCTTGTTGGCGCCTTCGTTGACCGTGACCAGGCGCTCTTTAGGCGTCATCACTTCACGGACAGTGGCTTCCAGACGGTTCTCGAAACGCACGTCACGGGAAGTGACGATGCCGACCAGGTCGCCATCGTGCAGTACCGGAACGCCGGAGATGTTGTGCATGCGGGTCAGTTCGAACAACTCGCGAACAGTGGCTTCGGCCTCGATGGTGATCGGGTCCTTGACCACGCCGGCCTCGTAACGCTTGACCTTGCGCACTTCGGCAGCTTGCTGCTCGATGGTCATGTTCTTGTGGATGATACCGATGCCGCCTTCCTGAGCCATGGCGATTGCCAGACGGGCTTCAGTGACGGTGTCCATGGCGGCGGAGACCAGTGGAATATTCAGCTCGATGCCACGGGTAAGACGGGTCTTTAGACTGACTTCGTTGGGAAGTACCTCGGAATAACCGGGGACTAAAA
Source organism: Pseudomonas sp. CF161 (assembly GCF_000416215.1). Taxonomy (NCBI): domain Bacteria; kingdom Pseudomonadati; phylum Pseudomonadota; class Gammaproteobacteria; order Pseudomonadales; family Pseudomonadaceae; genus Pseudomonas; species Pseudomonas sp. CF161. Next base: position 130,187 of record NZ_ATLP01000093.1, on the reverse strand, counting down.
GAATGTCGTCAAAGGTGAGGGCTTCTTGGCTGATACGCAGCATCGCGGGGGCTCCCGGGCGGGAAATTGGAAGCGCGCCATTATACTCAGACAGCCCCGCCGGCTCAATGTAAAACTATGCCTAATATCGACGGGGTGATGGGTGGGGCAATTGTCGCGCCGCTACGTCTATATCAAGCGCAACGTCGTCCCCTCCCTCAGCCCCTCCTCTAGCCCCGTTGCGCAGTTTGCCGGCGCCCGGCCGGGCCGCTATTTACAACTCGACCTTCACCCAGCTCACCGGCACGTCCAGCCAATCGGCGAACTCATCGATAAAGTCCTGCTTGAACCCGGCCTCGGCCCAGTTGTTGAAGATAAAGCCCAGGTTGGAAAACCCGCACTCCTGAAGAAACAGGAAGCCATTGATGTCGTCTTCATGGCCACACAGCGGGCAGGTGAAGTTATCGGTGCGCCCGGGCATCCAGTCCTCCAGGCTCTCGAACAGCGCCTCGCCGACTTCCTGGCGGCACTCGGCGCAACCGGCTTCTTCGAGAAAGCCTTTGGCCGGGGTATAGATGCAGCGCGCGGTGATGATCTCCAGGCCGTTGATCGGCTCGCCAAACGGCAGCGCTTCAGGGTGCAGCACCACCGCCCGCGCACCCGGGGCAATGGCATGGGCCATGCGATTGCCGGTGCGGCCGCAGGTGCTCAGGGTCTCTTCGATGATGTTCTTGCGCACCAGCCAGCGCACGATCGCCCGCGCGCGCGGTTCGTGCACCGGCAAGGTGGAGATTTTCGGGACGATGATGCTTTGCGAATTCATGGGGCGGGGCCTGGAACGTCTGAAAGGAAAGAGCTGCGTCGTCAGCGTGGGCATCATCAGCGGCGAACCGCTACCCGCATCGAGGTGGGTAGCGGTGGGCCAATGACAAGCCTGCGGGCCGGCAGCTTAATCCCTGATCCCCACAGGTCAAGTGCTCAGGTAGCGACCGATCAGGGCCAGCCCGCTGGCCAGCACCAGCCAAGTCACGAGTCGGACAAAGGCCTCTCGCGAAAGCCTCATGGTGACCCGCCGGCCGATCCACAGCCCCAGGGCCATCGCCGGCAACAGGCACAGGGCCAACACCAACAAGGGTAGCTCGGCATAGACCCCGGCGAGCATAAACAGGCTCAAGCGGACCACGGTGCTGCAACTGATCAGCGCGCTCTGGGTCGCCCGGGCCGGATCCTTGGGCAGGCGACTGTTGAGGTAAATGGCGTAGAGGAACCCACCGCTGCCAAACAGCGCCCCGAACAAGCCACCGACGATCCCCATGGGGACCGCCCAACCTGCTCCCAGGCGAGTGGGCCGGGCCTTGATCCACAAGCTGTAAACCGCATAGGCGCTGATAAACAGCCCCATCATCAACAGCAACAGATCCGACTTGAGGTTGAGCAGGAAAATCACCCCCAAGGTGCAGCCCACCGCCATGCAGGGTAATAAACGCAGCAATTCAGGCTTGGCCACGTCTTTGCGCGACGGCAGCAAATTGCCGAAGGCTGCGACAAAATCCAGCAGCACCAGCAGCGGTACGATCTTCGACAGCGGCATGAACAGAATCAGGATCGGCCCCGCCACCAGCGCCGTACCAAAGCCGGCAATGCCGAACACTATATAAGCCAGGACAATGCCGACTCCGATCAACAACCAGGCCCAAGGGCTGAACGACCACTGACTCAACAACTCAAGCGCACTCATCAATTGACCCCTTATCCAGTTGCAGATGACTTTAGCCAGCGGCGAGCCTTGCGACTAATATCGTCCGGGGCACTTACTCATCTCAAAAAGGCATGACTCGTGATTTCGACCCGCCAGTTGCGTTATTTCGTGGAAATCGCCGAATGCGGCAGCTTCAGCGCGGCGGCCGAGCGCCTGTTCGTGGCCCAGTCGGCGTTGAGCCGGCAGATCAAGGAGCTGGAAAGCCACCTGCAAACCCCGCTGTTCGAACGCACCTCGCGCCTGCCCCGACTGACCGCCGCGGGCGAAGCGTTTTTCCCCAGGGCGCGCACGCTACTGACCGAGTTGCACAAGGCCAGCGAACACGCGACCCAGGTCGGCCACGGGCAACTGGGCACCCTGCGCCTGAGCCACTCCAGCACCGTGCCCATGAGCGGGCGCCTGCTGGGCGCCATCAGCACCTACTTGGAACACTGCCCCGGGGCCAACATGGACATCGTCAAGCTGTCGTCGGAGGCGCAGCTTGAGGAGTTGGCGCAAGGTCGCCTGGATATCGGCCTGCTGCGTCTGCCGGTACTGCGCCAGCGCGAAGGGGTGCAGATCATCCCGCTGTTCAACGAGCCGCTGCTGCTCGCCGTGCCGCCCCAACATCCCCTGGCGCTGGCCCCTGCGTCCCGAGGCATCAACCTGGCAGATCTCAAGCAGCAAGCCTTTATCTCCATCCCCCACCCACAACGGGGCGGCCTGAGCTACCTGTCGGCCGAACTCTGCATGCGCCAGGGCTTTTTCCCCAAGGCGGCGCGGGTGGTGTCGCGCAAGACCACCCAGTTGCAGTTGATCCAGGCCGGCTTCGGGATTGCCCTGCTGCCGGAGTCGATGCGTGATATCGCCCCGGCGAACATTCATTTCCTGCCCCTGGCCGACCCGGATTGTCAAAGCACTGTCGCCCTGGCCTGCCGCCAGCAGCCGACGCCCTTGGTGGCGCAATTTATCGAGACCTTTCGCAGCGCCCTCTAGCCGCGGGCACAGGCCATTCGGGGTTTTGCCGATTTGCGTTGTTCCCTGGCGAGGCTCGCCTTTAAACTGCGCCCCATGATTAAAGATCCCTTTGCAAGACTCGGCCTGGACCGCGAGGTCCTGACCGTCAGCCAGCTCAACGGCCGCGCGCGGGTGTTGCTTGAAGATGTGTTCAGCAATATCTGGGTCGAGGGCGAAATCTCCAACCTCGCCCGCCCGGCCTCCGGCCACGTCTACTTCACCCTCAAGGACAGTGGCGCTCAGGTACGTTGCGCGCTGTTCCGGCAGAACGCCGCGCGGGTGCGCCAGGCCTTGAAGGACGGCCTGGCGGTCAAGGTGCGGGGCAAGGTTTCGCTGTTCGAAGGCCGTGGCGACTATCAGTTGATCCTCGATACCGTGGAGCCGGCCGGTGATGGCGCCCTGCGCCTGGCCTTCGATGCCCTCAAGGAAAAACTCAGCGCCGAAGGCCTGTTCAGCGCTGAACGCAAACGGCCGCTGCCAGCCCATCCGCAGCGCATCGGCATTATCAGTTCGCCCACCGGCGCGGTGATTCGCGACATCATCAGTGTGTTCCGCCGCCGTGCACCGCAGGTTGCCCTGACGCTGATCCCCACCGCCGTGCAAGGCCGCGAAGCCACCGCGCAGATCGTCCGCGCCCTGCAAATGGCCGATGCCCGGGGTTTCGATGCACTGATCCTGGCCCGCGGCGGCGGCTCGCTGGAAGACCTCTGGTGTTTCAACGAAGAAGCCGTGGCCCGTGCGGTCGATGCCTGCGTGACGCCGATTGTGAGCGCCGTCGGCCATGAAACCGATGTCTCGATCAGCGATTTTGTCGCCGACGTGCGGGCCCCTACGCCCTCGGCCGCCGCCGAATTGCTGGCCCCAGACTCCAGCGACCTGGTACGCCGCGTCGAAAGCCTGCATCGCCGGCTGGTGATGCGCATGCGCGACCGCCTGGCCCGGGACCGCCTGCGCCTGGAAGGCATGGCCCGGCGCCTGCGTCACCCCGGCGAACGCCTGCGCCAGCAGGCCCAGCGCCTGGATGACCTGGACATGCGCCTGCGCCGAGCCTTCGAACGCAGCCTCAATACCCGCCGCGAACGCCTGATCCGCCTCGAAACCCGCCTCGCCGGTCAGCACCCCGGCCGCCAACTGGCCATGCTGCGCCAGCGCCTTGAGAGCCTGGCCGAACGCTTGCCAAGGGCCATGCGCGAAGGGCTCAAATCCAGGCGCCTGCAGTTGCAGAGCCAGGTCCAGACCCTGCAGGTGGTCAGCCCCCTGGCCACCCTGGGTCGGGGCTACAGCATTCTGCTGGACGAGCGCGGCCAGGCCATTCGCAGCGCCGAACAGACCCGGCCTGGGCAACGCCTCAAAGCCAAGCTGGGCGAAGGCGAGTTGCACGTTCGCGTCGAAGATAACCACCTGACGCCCGTTACCCTTTCTCTACTGGACTGATCCATGCCGCGTTTTCTGAGCTTCGCGCTACTGCTGTGCCTGACCCTCAACGCCCAGGCCGACAGCTACATTACCCGCTTGCTTAACAAGCCGGTGCCCGGCGGGGTGGCCGTGGTCGACCTGGGTAGCGCCGCCCAGGCGCCCAAAGCCAGCTACGGGGGCAAACCGGTGCTGGTGGTCAAGGAACAGGACAACTGGCTGGCCATCGTCGGCGTGCCCCTGACCGTCAAACCAGGCACCCAGCAGATCACCGCGGGCGGGCGCAACCTGAGCTTCGTGGTCGGCAGCAAGAAATACCCAGAACAACACATCACCTTGAAGAACCAGCGTCAGGTCAACCCCAATCCGGCCGACCTCAAGCGCATCGACGGTGAACTGGCCGAGCAGATCCGCGCCTACCGCACCTTCAGTCCGAACACCCCGAGCAACCTGCTGCTGGACAAACCGGTCAACGGCCCGCTGTCGAGCAAGTTCGGGGTCCGCCGCTTCTTCAATGGCGAAGAGCGCAATCCTCACGCCGGGCTGGACTTTGCGGTGCCTGCGGGAACGCCGATCAAGACGCCCGCGGGCGGCAAGGTGATTCTGATCGGCAACTACTTCTTCAACGGCAATACGGTGTTCGTCGACCACGGCCAGGGTTTTATCAGCATGTTTTGCCACATGTCGAAAATCGACGTGAAGGTCGGCCAGCAACTGGCCCGTGGCGGCGTGGTGGGCAAGGTCGGTTCGACAGGTCGCGCGACCGGGCCGCACATGCACTGGAACGTCAGCCTGAACGATGCCCGGGTCGACCCGGCGATCTTTATCGGCGCCTTCCAGCCCTGATGGCCCCGGGCCGGCTTGCCCAGTTGAATCGCTGGCAGGCTGGCCCGCATAAATTGCGCCGCGGGAAACACTCACGCAATTAAAACCATTAATAACGGGAAATCCCGAAACAAAATCTCGCCATCTTTCGACTTTCGAGTATTCCTCTCAATTTTTTGCGGTCGCTTGCCATCTTTCACCCCAGTGGTTAGGGTTGACCTCATGAAAACCTCTCACACCCTCATCCAGCGTCGTCAACATCGAAGCCTCTGCCTCGTCAGTGCACGACTGCCAGGCTGAATCGCGGTGCCTCGTCCCCCCTGCTTCAAAAACCATTGACCCACCGGCAGGCCGCCTCTTTTCGGCCCGGACAATAAGGATTTCCCCATGAGCATGCTCAAAGACCCGTCCTCCAAGTACCGCGCGTTCCCGACCATCAACTTGCCGGATCGCACTTGGCCGTCGAAGACCATCACCAGCGCGCCGATCTGGTGCAGCTCCGACTTGCGTGATGGCAACCAGTCGCTGATCGAGCCGATGGATGCGGTCAAGAAGTTGCGCTTCTGGAAAACCCTGGTCGCCGTGGGCGTGAAAGAAATCGAAGCCTCGTTCCCAGCCGCCTCCCAGACTGACTTCGATTTCGTGCGCACCCTGATCGAAGACGGCCACATCCCGGACGACACCACCATCCAGGTGCTGACCCAAGGCCGTGAAGACTTGATCGAGCGCACCTTCGAGTCCTTGCGCGGGGCGAAAAAAGCCATCGTTCACCTGTACAACGCGACCTCCCCTTCTTTCCGCCGCATCGTCTTCAACCAGGACAAGGACGGGATCAAGGCCATTGCGGTCAACGCCGCCAAGCTGTTCGTCAAATACGCCGCCTTGCAGCCCGAAACCCAATGGCAGTTCGAGTACTCGCCGGAAACCTTCAGCGCCACTGAACTGGATTTCGCCAAGGAAGTCTGTGATGCGGTGATTGAAGTCTGGAACCCGACGCCAACCAACAAGGTAATCCTCAACCTCCCGGCCACCGTCGAATGCGCGACCCCGAACATCTATGCCGACCAGATCGAATGGTTCGGCCGCCATATCAACCGTCGTGACAGCGTGCTGATCAGCCTCCACACCCACAACGACCGTGGCACCGGCGTAGCCGCCACCGAGTTGGGCCTGATGGCCGGAGCTGACCGCGTTGAAGGTTGCCTGTTCGGCAACGGCGAACGCACCGGCAACGTCGACCTGGTGACCGTGGCCCTGAACCTCTACACCCAGGGCGTCGACCCTGAGTTGGACTTCTCGGACATCGACGGCGTGCGCAAGGTGGTGGAAGAGTGCAACCAGATTCCGGTGCACCCACGTCATCCGTACGTCGGCGATCTGGTACACACCGCGTTCTCCGGTTCGCACCAGGATGCCATCCGCAAAGGCTTCGCCCAGCAGAAGTCGGACGCCCTGTGGGAAGTGCCGTACTTGCCGATCGACCCGGCCGATATCGGTCGCAGCTATGAGGCGGTGATTCGCGTCAACAGCCAGTCGGGCAAGGGGGGTATCGCTTACCTGCTGGAGCAGGAATACGGCATCAACTTGCCGCGCCGCATGCAGATCGAGTTCAGCCAGGTGGTACAGCGTGAAACCGACCGCCTCGGCCTGGAGATGACCGCGCAGCAGATCCACGCCCTGCTCCACAGCGAGTACCTGCAAGCCAACACCCCGTATGCGCTGGTCAGCCATCGCCTGCAGGAAGAGAACGGCCACAGCGCCGTTGAAGTCGAAGTGTCGAGCAAGGGCCAGGGCGAGACCAACCTGCACTGGCGCGGCAAAGGCAACGGTGCCCTGGAGGCACTGGTGGCCGGCCTGCCAATCCCGGTGGAGATCATGGACTACAACGAACACGCCATCGGCGCGGGCACCAACGCCAAGGCCGCAGCCTACATCGAGCTGCGGGTCGACGGTGAACGTGCGGTGCATGGCGTGGGTATCGATGAAAACATCACCACTGCCAGCTTCAAGGCGCTGTTCAGTGCCCTGAACCGCTCCCTGAGCCAGCAGGAAGCCAAGGCCGCATAAACCCCGGCCGCAACGCAAAAGGCCCCGAGGTGAACGCCTCGGGGCCTTTTTATTGGGCTTGATTATTCACAGCGAGGGCTTGGCCCTCAAGCATGCACATCAACGCTGAACATGGCTTGCAACAGCGCCGCCTGCAAGGTTTGCAGGGTGCTGCTGGTGACGGCGATCTGCGCCTGGATGGTCATCACGCGCTGGGCTTTCTGCTCTTCAGTGGCCTGGCTGCGCTGCGCGCTGGCCAGCTCCTGTTGCTGCTGCGCCAACATCTTCTGCGTTTGCTCGATCTGCTTTTTCAGCTCTGCGACCGGGTCACCACCGCCTTTCACCGCATCGATACTGGCCCCGGCAGAGTCGACACGCAGCTCTTTACTGCCCCCTTCCGCCTCGCCCTCGACCGGCGCAAGTACAGCGCTGTTGGCAGTGCTCGGATCAGCACCGTTGATCAGGACCTTGGGCGCTGAGACCGGGAAAGGGTTAACCGCTGTGACGCCGATACTGGTCATGAATTGAATCTCCTTGGTTGAACCTGCTATCGACTTTCAGCGACAAATCTTGATAGGCCGCCCATGCAAAAAGCGGCCGTCGCCCTCAGGTGAACACAAAGGTATCGGCGTCCAGGTTGGCCGGGAACCGGGTGCGATAGGCCGCCAGTTCCGCCGCATCCAGGCATACCTGGAATACGCCATCGGCGTCGCCGGCGCTGAGCAGCGTCTCGCCCTGGAAATCCAGCACCTGGCTGTCACCGGTATAGGCAAAGCCTTTACCGTCGGTGCCCACGCGGTTCACAGCGGCCACATAGCACAGGTTTTCAATGGCCCGCGCCGGCAACAGGCGATTCCAGTGCTGGCGCCGCGCACCTGGCCAGTTGGCGGTGTACAGCAGCAGGTCGGTGTCGTGGGCATCGCGACTCCACACCGGAAAGCGCAGGTCGTAGCAAATCAGTGGACGCACTCGCCACCCCTTGAGCTCGAACTGCACCTGGCGCTCGCCGGGGGTGTAGTGGTTGTGCTCGCCGGCCATGCGAAACAGGTGGCGCTTGTCGTAGTGCCAGACCTCACCATCGGGCCGCGCCCACAGCAGGCGGTTGCGATGGCTGCCGTCGGCGGCCTGGACAATCACGCTACCAGTGATCACCGCACCGAGTTTCGCGGCCTGGGTGCGCAACCATTTACTGGTGGGGCCATTCTCGGCCTCGGCCAGGGTTTCGGACTCCATGGAAAATCCAGTGGTGAACATCTCGGGCAGGATAATCAGGTCCGCACCGCGGGCCTGTTCAAGTAACTGCTCGAAGTGCTCGAAGTTGGCCTGGCGATCATGCCAGGCCAGGGTGGTCTGGATCAGCGCCACATTCAGATTGGGTAACGCACTCAAATCACGCATAGCTTCTCTGCCGCTTGACGCAGCGTCTCCTCGCGCTTGGCAAAACACAGGCGTACCAGACGCTGTTCCTGCGGTGGGCTCTGGTAGAACACCGACACCGGAATGGTCGCCACGCCGTGTTCACGGGTCATCCAGATCGCCATCTCGACATCATTCAGGTCCGGACGAATCTGTGAATAGTCCACCAATTGGAAATAAGTACCGGCCACCCGGGTAAAACTGAACCGCGAAGGGGCCAGCAGATCGCAGAACAGATCACGCTTGGCCTGGTAGAACGCGGGCAGTTCTTCGACATGTTCCGGGTGCTCGGCCATGTAGTCGGCCAAAGCGTACTGCAAAGGGGTCACGCCGCAGAAGCTGACATATTGATGCACCTTGCGCAGCTCGGCGCTCAGCGCCGGGGGAGCCACCACATAACCGGTTTTCCAGCCGGTGACGTGGTAAGTCTTGCCGAACGAGCTGACCACGAACGCCCGCTGATACAGCTCCTCATGGGCCAGCACGCTGACATGGGGTACACCGTCGAACACCAGGTGCTCGTACACCTCATCGCTGACCAGGTAAATGTCGCGATCACGAATCAGCGCCGCCAACTTATCCAGCTCGGCCCGTGAGATCAGCGCGCCGCTGGGGTTGTGCGGGCTGTTGAGAATGATCATGCGGGTGCGCGGGCTCAGGGCTTCACCGAGCTTTTGCCAATCGATGGCGAAGTCCTTCACACCCAGTTGCACATGCACGCAACGGCCGCCGGCCAGCTCGACCGAAGGTTCGTAGCTGTCGTAGCACGGGTCGAAGACGATCACCTCGTCACCGCGCTGGATCACCGCCTGAATGGCGCAGAAAATCGCCTGGGTCGCGCCAGGCGTGATGGTCACTTCAGTGTCGGGATTAACCTGCACGCCATAGCTGCGGGCGATCTTGGCCGCCACTTGCTGGCGCAGCACCGGCAGCCCAGTCATGGGCGCGTATTGGTTATGGCCATTGGCGATATGCCGGCCAACGGCGTCGCGCAATGCCTGCGGCCCGTCGAAATCCGGGAAACCCTGGGACAGGTTGAGCGCACCGGTTTCGGCAGCGAGCTGAGACATTTGGGTGAAGATGGTGGTGCCGACGTTCGGCAACTTACTGGTGATCATGGGGATTCCCTGCTGAACACCCGGCTCTACGGCGGCGCGGGAGAGCCCGAGGATAGCCCAAACGCCGGCCATTAAAAAAGGGTCCATATAGGACCCTTTTTGACAGCAGCTGCAGGCTTCACGTTTTAAGCGGCAAGCGTTGAAACTTGCTGCGTGTCACTCGCCGCGGCTCACTTCTTATCGCGGCGTTTCTTGTCGGCTTTCTTGTGGTGAGTCATCAAACGGCGCTTCTTGTTCACCTGACGGTCAGTCAACGTGTTCTTGTTGCCTTCGTATGGGTTCTCGCCACCCTTGAACTCGATACGGATCGGCGTACCGACCAGTTTCAAGACACGGCGGTAGGTGTTTTCCAGGTAACGCACATACGACTTGGGCACCTTCTCGATCTGGTTACCGTGGATCACGATAATCGGCGGGTTGGCACCACCCAAGTGGGCGTAACGCAGCTTGATCCGGCGGTTGTTGACCATCGGCGGTGCGTGCTCGCCTACCGCGTCTTCCAGGATCTGGGTCAGACGGTTGGTCGGCCAGCGGGTCACTGCGGACTTGAACGAGTTCTGGACCGACGCGTAGAGGTTGCCCACGCCGGTGCCGTGCAGCGCCGAGATAAAGTGGATATCGGCGAACTCGACGAAGAACAGCCGACGTTGCAGCTCGATCTTCACGAAATCGCGCTCGCTCGGCGTCATGCCGTCCCACTTGTTGATCGCGATCACCAGTGCCCGACCGGCCTCCAGGGCAAAGCCCAGCAGGTTGAGGTCGTGGTCCACCACGCCTTCGCGGGCGTCCATCACAAAGATCACCACGTTGGCGTCTTTGATCGCCTGCAGGGTTTTCACCACCGAGAACTTTTCAACTTCCTCGTGGATCTTGCCGCGCTTGCGCACACCGGCGGTGTCGATCAGCGTGTACTTTTCCTCGTTACGTTCGAACGGGATGTAGATGCTGTCGCGGGTGGTGCCGGGCTGGTCGTAGACGATGACCCGATCCTCACCGAGCATGCGGTTGACCAGGGTCGACTTGCCGACGTTCGGCCGGCCGATGATGGCGATCTTGATCCCGTCCTTTTCGCTAGGGCCAGGAATGCGCTTGGCTTCCTCGCCTTCGGCAACGATCTCTTCCTCGCCTTCTTCCGGCTCTTCTTCATCTCTCGGGAAATCGCTCAGGGCGATCTCCAGCATCTGCGTGATGCCACGGCCATGAGCGCCGGCGATTGGAATCGCGTGGCCCATGCCCAACGGGGCGAATTCGGCGCGGGCCATTTCCGGGTCGATGTTGTCGACCTTGTTGGCGACCACGTAGGAGCGCTTGTTACGCTTGCGCAAGTGCTCGGCGATCATCTGGTCAGCCGCGGTGAAACCGGCTTTGGCGTCTACCAGGAACAGAACGACGTCGGCTTCTTCAATGGCCAGCAGCGACTGCTCGGCCATCTTTTCATCCATGCCATGTTCGTCACCGGAAATACCACCGGTGTCGACCAGAATGTAGGAGCGCCCTTGCCACTTGGCCTCACCGTATTGGCGATCACGGGTCAGACCGGACAAGTCGCCGACGATGGCGTCGCGAGTCCGAGTCAGGCGGTTGAACAAGGTGGACTTGCCGACGTTCGGTCGACCCACCAGGGCGATTACGGGAACCATGCGGCTCTCCACTGCGTTATTTCAGAAAATACAAAAGCCGCTGCGAGGCAGCGGCTGGTGCTCGGGGCAGCACGTTCAAGTGCTACGAGCCTTGCCAAGGCAAGGCCGCCTGGAGACATTGCTGCCCCCAAGCATAGTCAAACCATTACTTGATGGTCAGGGCTTCCAGTTTGCCGCTGTTGCCATACACATAAATCATGTCACCCACCACCAGCGGACGCGCACGCAGGCCGTCGCTGTCGATGCGCTGACGGCCGACGAAACGACCGTCAACCTGGCTCAGCAGATGCAGGTAACCTTCCAGGTCACCGACCGCCACGTAGCTGGAGAACACTTCCGGAGCCGACAGTTGGCGGCGAGCCAGCGAATCGTTGCTCCACAGGGCAGTGGTGGAGCGCTCGTCGACACCTTCAACGGTGCCCGACGACAGGCTCACGTACACGCTGCCAAAACCCTGGGCGACGCCGGCATAGCTGGAAGCATCACGCTGCCAGAGCGGGCGACCGCTTTCCAGGTCCAGTGCCGCAACGCGACCCTGATAGCTGGCGACATACAGGGTGCCGCCCGACAGCAGCAAGCCACCGTCGATGTCGACGACCCGATCCAGCTCGGAACGGCCCTGGGGAATAGCCACACGCTGCTCCCACACCGGCACGCCGTTGCGGATATCCAGCGCGACCACTTTACCGGTGGACAGGCCGGCAACTGCCAGGCGGTTGGTCACCACCGGAGCACTGGTACCACGCAGCGTCAGCACCGCAGGGGTGCTGTCATAGAGCCAGAGTTGGTTACCGGTGCTGGCGTCGAGGCCAATCACACGGTCGTCCTGGGTTTGCACCACCACCACATCGCCATTGCTGGCAGGTGGGGCCAAAACTTCACTGGTCACGCGAGCGCGCCATTTTTCTTCGCCGCTGGACGCATCCAGGGCAACCACTTCGCCCTTCAGCGTGCCGATCATGACCAGGCCGTAACCCACGCCAACGGCGCCGGAAACAGGCAGTTCCAGGTCCTTCTTCCATTTGACGTCGCCGTTCATGCGATCCAGGGACACCACCACGCCGGTAACGTCCGCGGCATAGATGGTGTCACCGTCGATGGCCGGAACCAGCATGTTGTAGGTTTCGCCCTGGCCGTCACCGATCGAACGGCTCCACTGCTTCTGCAGGACCACTTCTTCTTTGAAGTCGACCAGCTCAGCCGGCGGCAGTTCTTTTTTGCTGTTGCTGCTGCAACCCGCGGCCAGAATGGCCAGAGCCAGCAATGCTGCATGTTTCCAACGAATCACGTCACGCATCCCCTTTGGCCAGGTCGTCCAGCTTGATTTGTAGGCCACCGACCGCCGCTTCATCAGACAGCGCAGCCTTGGCTTTTTGGTAAGCCGCGTGGGCTTCGTCGATCCGGCCCAGCTGGACCAGCAGGTCGCCCTTGAGCTCTTCGCGAGTGGCCAGGAACGACTTGTCAGCATCGCCGTCGAGCAGCTTCAGCGCTTCATCGGCTTTGTTCTGTGCGGCCAGTACCTGCGCCAGGCGCTGACGTGCAACTTCACCCAGAGTCGGGTTCACAGGCTTGTCGGCAATCGCCTTGAGCTCACTGGCAGCATCGTCCAGCTTGCCGGTATCGACCGCGACCTTGGCCACGAACAGGCTGCCGTACTGCGCGTAGGCGGTGCCGCCGAACTCGCTGTTGAGCTTGCCGGCCAGGTCCGCAACGCGCGCCGCATCCGGCTTGCCGTCAGGGGTCAGCGTGGTTTCAAGCAATTGCTGATAGAGCATCGAGGCGCCTTGCGACTGGTTGCTCTGATACTTGTGCCAGGCCTGCCAGCCGAACACGATGACCAGCGCCAACAGGCCGCCAGTGACCAGGGGTTTGCCGTTGCGCTGCCACCAGTCTTTGAATTCCGTCAGCTGTTCATCTTCGGTACTCGACACCCCAATACTCCTTAATCGCTAAATTCGGCTGTTTGACAGCTTCAACCCTGCACGACGCAGGTGGCCAGGTGTGCAGCGAGCGCATCCCAGGCAATGCTTTGTTGTTCGCCCTGGCCACGCAGGGGTTTGAAACCTACCACTTGCTGGGCCAGTTCGTCGTCACCGAGGATCAGTGCGTACAGCGCACCGCTCTTGTCGGCCTTCTTGAATTGACTCTTGAAGCTGCCGGCGCCGGCGTTGATCTGCAGGCGCAGGTTTGGCAGTTGATCGCGAACCCGCTCGCTCAGGGCCAGGGCAGCCAGTTCGGCAGCCTCGCCAAAGGCGCAGAGGTAGACATCGACCTGACGAGAAATCTCGTCCGGGATCTGCTCCAGGGTTTCCAGCAGCAGCACCAGGCGCTCGATACCCATGGCAAAACCTACGCCCGGGGTCGGCTTGCCGCCCATCTGCTCCACCAGGCCGTCGTAACGACCGCCCGCGCAGACAGTGCCCTGGGCGCCAAGCTTGTCGGTGACCCATTCGAAAACCGTCTTGCTGTAGTAATCCAGGCCACGGACCAACTTGGGGTTGATCACGTACGGAATGCCGGCAGCGTCCAGGCGCGCCTTGAGGCCTTCGAAATGCACCCGCGACTCTTCGTCGAGGTAGTCGGCCAGTTTCGGCGCATCCACCAATACCGCCTGAGTCTCGGGATGCTTGGTATCGAGCACCCGCAGCGGGTTGGTTTTCAGACGGCGCTGGCTGTCTTCATCCAGCGACTCGAGACGGGCCGAGAGGAATTCCACCAACGCGTCGCGATAACGGGCGCGAGCCTCGGCGGTGCCCAGGCTGTTGAGTTCGAGCTTGACCGCATCACGAATACCCAGCTCGCCCCACAGGCGCCAGGTCAGCACGATCAGTTCGGCGTCGATGTCCGGACCGTCAAGGTTGAACACTTCGCAACCGATCTGGTGAAACTGGCGATAACGGCCTTTCTGCGGGCGTTCGTGGCGGAACATCGGGCCGATGTACCACAACTTCTGCACCTGGCCACCGCCGGTAATGCCGTGCTCAAGGACCGCGCGCACGCACGCGGCGGTGCCTTCCGGACGCAGGGTCAGGGAGTCGCCGTTACGGTCTTCGAAGGTGTACATCTCTTTTTCGACAATGTCGGTCACTTCACCGATGGAGCGCTTGAACAGATCGGTGAACTCGACGATCGGCATGCGGATCTGCTTGTAACCGTAGTTATCCAGCAGGCGCGCCACAGTGCTCTCGAAATAGCGCCACAGGGGCGTCTGCTCGGGCAGGATGTCATTCATGCCACGAATGGCTTGCAGAGACTTGCTCACTAAAAATCCTTAAATTCTGTTGAATCAGCCGCGCGCGATCACCGCAGCGTCAGCTTCGACCTTTTCGGCCGCTTTCTGGCGGATCAGCTTTTCCAGCTCATCCACCAGATTCTCATTCGTCAATTTCTGCGACGGCTTGCCGTCGATGTAAATCAGGTTCGGTGTACCGCCAGTCAGGCCGATATGGGCCTCCTTGGCTTCACCCGGACCGTTGACCACACAGCCGATAACCGCAACATCCAGCGGCACCAACAGGTCTTCAAGGCGCCCTTCCAGCTCGTTCATGGTCTTGACCACATCGAAGTTCTGCCGCGAGCAGCTCGGGCAGGCGATGAAGTTGATACCACGGGAACGCAGGTGCAGGGATTTGAGAATGTCGTAGCCGACTTTCACTTCCTCGACCGGGTCAGCCGCCAGCGAGATGCGAATAGTATCGCCAATCCCGTCGGCGAGCAGCATACCGAGGCCCACGGCGGATTTCACCGTGCCTGAGCGCAAACCACCGGCTTCGGTGATGCCCAGGTGCAGCGGCTGGACGATTTCCTTGGCCAGCAGGCGGTAGGCTTCGACGGCCATGAACACGTCGGAAGCCTTCACGCTGACCTTGAAGTCCTGGAAATTCAGGCGTTCCAGGTGCTCGACGTGACGCAGGGCCGACTCAACCAGGGCTGCCGGGGTCGGTTCGCCGTATTTCTTCTGCAGGTCCTTTTCCAGGGAACCGGCGTTGACGCCGATGCGGATCGGGATCCCGCGATCACGGGCGGCATCGACCACCGCACGCACACGGTCTTCACGACCGATGTTGCCCGGGTTGATCCGCAGGCAATCGACGCCCAGCTCGGCCACGCGCAGGGCGATCCGGTAGTCGAAGTGGATGTCGGCCACCAGCGGGACCTTGACCAACTGCTTGATGCGACCGAATGCTTCGGCAGCGTCCATGTCCGGGACCGATACCCGCACGATATCCACGCCTGCGGCTTCCAGGCGGTTGATCTGGGCCACGGTGGCGGCCACGTCATTGGTATCGCTGTTGGTCATGCTCTGCACCGCGATCGGGGCATCGCCCCCCACGGGCACCGAGCCGACCCAGATTTTGCGGGACTCGCGACGTTTGATTGGAGATTCGCCGTGCATGACTTATTGACCTAACTTCAGGCGAGCGGTCTCGCCACTGGTGAACGGAGCCACATCGACCGCTTGTCCGTTGTAGCTGATTTGCGCGCCACGGGCGTAGCCCAGGCGTACGGCAAATGGCGGCTTGCCCGTCACGTCGGCGGTTTCGCCTTTGCGCTTGAGGCCACTGAGCAGCACCTTGCCATTGCCATCAATGACCTGGGCCCAGCAATCAGCGATGAATTGAATCTGCACCTGGCCCGAACCGGCCACCGGGGCTGCTGCGGGGGCCTGTACGGCTGACGCGGCAGCAGTTGGTGCTGGAGTTACCGGCGCAATCGGCGCGGCAGCTGCCGGGGCGCTGACCACCGGAGCCGGCGCGGTATGGGCCGGCGCGGCAACGGTTGGAGCAGACGCCGCAGGTGCGGCAGGGCTGGCCGGGGCTTCAACCGGGGTCTGAGCCTGTGGCAGGGCGAGGTTGGTTGCGCCCCCTTCAGCCTGGCTTTCGACCACGGCCTGGTCTTCCGGCTCGTCGATCGGGTGAATCTGTGTGGTGCCATCGGCGCCTTCGACTTCGACGTGCTCCTGGCCAAACGAAGTCAGGTCCTTGCTGCGCAACGAGGTCTGGTCCTGCCACCAGATAAAGCCACCGCCGACCACCGCCACCAGCAGCAACAGGCTGACAATGCGCAAAATGGTGTGGGAAACCCTAACCGGTTCTTCAATACGACCCAAGGCATGCACGCTGCTGCCTTGAGAGTCGGAGCCGGTGTAAAGATCGAACTGCTGGACCAGGTTGGTCTGCTCCATCCCCAGCAACTTGGCGTAGGCACGGATATAACCACGGGAAAAGGTATGTCCCGGCAGCTTGTCGAAAGCACCGGTTTCCAGATTATTCAGCGAGTTCACGGTGAGATTGAGCTTCAGGGCCACTTCTGCCTGCGACCAACCATTGCTTTCGCGGGCCTGACGCAGGGTCTCACCGGGGTTTACGCGAGTCACTGCTAGAACTTCGGGATGCGCCGCTTTCATCATTGCTCCGACAGGTATTGCTGATATTCCGGCGTACCGGGATAGAGTCGTTTTAATTGCAGACCATAACTGGCGGCCTTGTCGCGATCTTCAAACACATCCGCCAGCCGAACGCCGAGCAATAGACTACGTGCATTTTGCTCGCTCAGCAGGCTAAAACGGTCGTAATAGTCGCGTGCGGGGACATAATGCCTGTCTTCGAAGGACAACTCAGCCATTTCCAACAAGGCGTGCGGTTGTTGACGATTCAGACGCAGGGCTTTTTCCAGTTGCTGCTGGGCCAACTCGCGCTGCCCCAATTTCTTTGCGGTCATGCCAAGGTTCTCGAACACGCGAGAACGCTCGGGGTACAGGGTATCAGCAGCAGCCTGTTCAAAGCGCTGATAAGCCTCTTTGTAACGTTTTTCTTCGAAGAGAAAGCTGCCGTAGTTATTGAGGATCCGAGCATCGGCAGGGCGCGCGGCCAGGGCCTTGCGAAAATGCTCGTCGGCCAGCTCCGGTTCCATCTCGGCCTGGAACACCAATCCCAGTGCAGCATTGGCATCGGCGTCCGACTCATCCAGCTCCAGGGCCTTCTTCAGCGGCACCTTGGCACGTTCGGTCAGGCCCTGCTGCAGATACCCCAAACCCAGTTGCACATAGGCCTGACGCGCTTCATCGCGGCCCTTGCTGGTGTTCAGCGGGTTGAAATCACCCGACAGAACGCAGCCAGCCGAGAGGCTGACAACCAGCAACAGCAGCGCAACGCGAAAGGTCATGGAGAGCCTCTCTCAAGTACGATTCGCGGCGCTTTGCGGCATATCGGCATCGGCGCTCAACTCGCGCACCGCAATATAGCGTTCGCTGCGACGGGTGCGGTCCAGCACCTGCCCGACCAGTTGGCCACAGGCCGCATCGATGTCTTCGCCACGGGTGGTGCGCACGGTGACGTTGAAACCGGCGTGATGCAGCTGGTCCTGGAAACGACGGATGGCATTGTTGCTCGGCCGCTCGTAACCGGAGTGCGGGAACGGGTTGAACGGGATCAGGTTGATCTTGCACGGAATGTTCTTGAGCAACTCGATCATTTCAACCGCATGCTCGACCTTGTCGTTGATGTCCTTGAGCAAGGTGTACTCGATGGTCAGCACGCGCTTTTCGCCCAGGGACGACATGTAGCGCTGGCACGACTCGAGCAGCATCTTCAGCGGGTACTTCTTGTTGATCGGCACCAACTGGTTGCGCAACGCATCGTTGGGAGCGTGCAGGGACAACGCCAGCGAGACGTCGATGTGCTTGGACAGCTCATCGATCATCGGCACCACGCCGGAGGTCGACAGGGTCACTCGGCGCTTGGAGATGCCGTAACCCAGGTCGTCCATCATCAGGTGCATGGCCGCAACGACGTTGTCGAAGTTCAGCAGCGGCTCGCCCATGCCCATCATCACCACGTTGGTGATGGCACGGTCGGCGGTCGCCGGGATGCTGCCGAACGATTTATTGGCAATCCACACCTGGCCGATGACTTCGGCGGCGGTGAGGTTGCTATTGAAACCTTGCTTGCCGGTGGAGCAGAAACTGCAATCCAGGGCACAGCCTGCCTGGGACGAAACGCACAGAGTGCCGCGTTTGCCCTGGGGAATGTACACGGTCTCGACGCAGCTGCCGGACGCCACGCGCACCACCCATTTACGGGTGCCATCGCTGGAGATATCCTCGCTGACGACTTCCGGACCGCGAACCTCAGCAATCACCTTGAGCTTGTCGCGCAAGGCCTTGCTGACGTTCGTCATGGCGTCGAAATCATCGACGCCAAGGTGGTGAATCCATTTCATTACCTGACCGGCACGGAAACGCTTCTCCCCGATTGAGTCGAAGAATTTTTCCATTTCCTGTTGAGTCAGACCCAACAGGTTGGTTTTTACAGTCGATGTAGTCATGGATTCACCTTCACTCTTAAGCCAATGCTTAGCGAGTGGTTACTTCAGTAGCAGCGAAAAAGTAAGCGATTTCGCGAGCAGCAGCGGCTTCGGAGTCCGAACCGTGAACGGCGTTGGCGTCGATGGACTCGGCGAAGTCAGCACGGATGGTGCCGGCAGCAGCTTCTTTAGGGTTGGTAGCGCCCATCAGCTCACGGTTCAGAGCGATAGCGTTTTCGCCTTCCAGAACCTGAACGACAACCGGACCGGAAGTCATGAAGGCAACCAGCTCGCCGAAGAAACCACGAGCGCTGTGCTCAGCGTAGAAGCCTTCGGCTTCAGCTTTGGACAGTTGCTTCATTTTCGAAGCTACAACGCGCAGGCCGGCTTCTTCGAAACGGGAAACGATCTTGCCGATGACGTTTTTTGCAACAGCGTCAGGCTTGATGATGGAGAAAGTACGTTGAACAGCCATGGTGTAACTCCAGAAACGGTAATTTGCGAAAAATTAAACCCGCGAATTATACGCGGGTTTATAGGGATTGCCTAACTGCGTACAGCGCGGATTCAGTCCGCTTCTTCGATCCAGGCAGCCTGAATTGCTTCAAGAACTTTCTCGCCACCGCGAGCCGGATCGTCGCTGAACTCCGGCAGTGCCAGAACCCACTTGTGCAGATCGACAAAGTTTACATAGCGCGGATCCACTTCCGGCCGGGATTCGGCCAGCTGAATCGCGATTTCCAGCACATCAACCCACTTCAGACTCATGACTATTCCTTGAATCAGTGCGGCGCTTCGGCGGCATGGTTGAGCGAGTATTTCGGGATTTCGACGGTCAGGTCTTCTTCACCGACAATCGCCTGGCAGGACAGACGCGACTGAGGCTCAAGCCCCCAGGCCTTGTCCAGCATGTCTTCTTCCAGTTCGTCCGCTTCATTCAGCGAATCGAACCCTTCACGAATCACGCAGTGGCAGGTGGTGCAGGCACAGACACCGCCGCAGGCGCTTTCGATCTCGATATGGTTATCGTGGGCCACTTCGAGAATCGAGGTACCGGGCGCAACCTCTACAACCAGACCTTCCGGGCACAGCACGGCATGTGGCAGAAAAATGATCTGCGGCATCAGTTATTCCTCGATTTCATTCAAGTTGCGCCCCGCCAGCGCGGCTTTCACCGTCGAATCCAGGCGTCGGGCAGCAAAAGCATCGGTCACTTGCGACAGACGCTTGGTCTGCTGCTCGATGGCGTAACCATCGGTACCCTTCATCAGTTCGGACAGTTCCTGCATCTGCAACTCGATGACCATGCGCTCTTCGGCATCCAGCAGGCGCTCTCCATCAGCCTCCAGGGCGCCTTGCACCGCCTCGATCAGGCGCTGGGCATCGACCTGCTGCTCGCGCAGAACACGGGCAACCTTGTCGTCGCCGGCATATTGGAACGAGTCCTTGAGCATCTTGGCGATTTCGCCATCGGTCAGGCCATAGGACGGCTTGACCTGGATGCTGGCTTCAACGCCCGAACCCAGCTCGCGGGCCGCCACACTGAGCAGGCCATCGGCATCGACCTGGAAGGTCACGCGGATCTTCGCCGCACCCGCCACCATCGGCGGAATACCGCGCAATTCGAAGCGCGCCAGGGAGCGGCAATCGCTGATCAGCTCGCGCTCGCCCTGCAGCACGTGAATCATCATGGCCGACTGGCCATCCTTGTAGGTGGTGAAGTCCTGGGCACGGGCGACGGGGATGGTGGTGTTGCGTGGAATCACCTTCTCCATCAGCCCGCCCATGGTTTCCAGCCCCAGGGACAGCGGAATCACGTCCAGCAACAGCAGTTCGCCACCGTCGCGCTTGTTGCCGGCCAAGGTATCGGCCTGGATCGCGGCCCCGATGGCCACCACTTGATCCGGGTCGATTTCGGTCAACGGCTCACGCCCGAACATCTCGCCGACAGCCTGGCGCACGCGTGGCACACGGGTCGAACCGCCGACCATGACCACTGCCTGCACATCGTCGAGCTCGACATTGGAATCACGCACCGCACGGCGGCACGCCTTGAGGCTACGCGCAACCATAGGTTCGATCAGAGCGTCGAACTGCTCGCGAGTCAGCGCCGCGCGCCATTCGCCATAGACCACGTCCACCGAATCGGCGTGGGTCAGGGCTTCCTTGGCGGCGCAGGCGGTTTGCAGCAAGCGACGCTGCGCGCCTGGATCGAGATCGGCCGACAAACCGGCACTGTCAATGATCCAGCCGGCAATCGCGTGGTCGAAGTCATCGCCGCCCAGGGCGGTGTCGCCACCGGTGGCCAGCACTTCGAACACACCGCCAGTCAGGCGCAGAATGGAAATATCAAAGGTGCCGCCGCCCAGGTCGTAGATCGCCACCACGCCTTCGGCGTGCTGATCCAGGCCATAGGCCACCGCCGCTGCGGTCGGCTCGTTGAGCAAGCGCAGCACATTCAGACCCGCCAGTTTGGCTGCGTCCTTGGTGGCCTGGCGCTGCGCGTCGTCAAAGTAGGCCGGAACCGTGATCACCGCCCCCACCAACTCGCCACCCAAGGTCGACTCGGCGCGCTGACGCAACACCTTGAGGATTTCGGCGGAGACTTCGACCGGGCTTTTCGGGCCCTGCACCGTGTCGATGAACGGCATGTGCGACTCGCCATCGACAAAGCGATACGGCAGTTGCTCGCCCAATTGCTTGACGTCGGACAGACCACGACCCATCAAGCGCTTGACCGACAGCACGGTATTCAAGGGATCGGCAGACGCCGCCAGCCGGGCAGACTCGCCGACCTCGACACGATCAGCGTGGTAGCGCACGGCGGAAGGCAGGATTACCCGCCCATCAGCGTCCGCCAGCGGTTCGGAAAGACCACTGCGCAATGCAGCGACCAGCGAATTGGTGGTGCCCAAGTCGATCCCCACAGCCAGACGACGCTGGTGCGGTTGAGGACTTTGGCCGGGTTCGGCGATCTGCAGTAGGGCCATGGTAATCAGGTCTTATCTGTCTATCAGGCGTGCAACATGGGCAGCACTGGGTTAATCGTCGAGGCGCTCTTCTAACTGGCGCACTTCATACGTGAGCTTGTCGAGGAACTGCATGCGCCGCATCAGGCGTTCGGCCTGTTCGCGTTGCGCTGCATCATCCCAACAAGCTGCGAAGCTTTCGTTCAGCTCATCCTGCGCGACTTTCAGACGCCGTTTGAAAACCGCAACACCCGCCAGGTCGGCGCTGTCCTGCAGGTCTTCGAGCTCTTCGCGCCACTGCATCTGCTGCAGAAGAAACTCCGGATCATGCACCGTGACCTCCAGCGGCAACTCGCGACCGCCCATGGCGAGCAGGTAGCGCGCACGTTTGGGAGGGCTTTTGAGCGTCTGGTAGGCCTCGTTGAGGCTCGCGGATTGCTCGAGCGCCAGCCGCTGCTCACGCTCGGAAGCGTCAGCGAAACGGTCGGGGTGGACGCCGCGCGCCAACTCACGGTAGCGCGTAGCCAACTGCTCGAGGTCCAAGCGAAAGCTGGGCTGCAGTTCAAATAAAGCGAAATGACAAGGAGTACCCACAAGAAGCCTCAGATGTTGAAGCTTTCGCCGCAGCCACATTCACCGCGTACGTTGGGATTGTTGAACTTGAAGCCTTCGTTCAACCCTTCCTTGACGAAATCCAGTTCGGTGCCGTCCAGGTAGGTCAGACTTTTCGGGTCAATGATCACTTTCTCGCCGTGACTTTCGAACACCTGATCGTCTTCACCCACCTCGTCGACGAACTCCAGCACGTAGGCAAGGCCGGAACAGCCCGTGGTGCGAACACCCAGACGAATCCCATCACCCTTGCCGCGCCCGTTGAGGGATCGTCGCACGTGTTGAGCAGCCGCTTCTGTCATGCTGATAGCCATCGTGACTCCTTACTTGTCGCTCAATCTGTGAAAGCTGAATCCGAATGAATCAGATCAGGCCTTTCTTCTGCTTGTAGTCGCGAACAGCGGCCTTGATGGCGTCTTCCGCGAGTACCGAGCAGTGGATTTTCACTGGCGGCAGGGCCAGTTCTTCGGCCAGCTGAGTGTTCTTGATGGTCTCAGCCTCGTCCAGGGTCTTGCCCTTCATCCACTCGGTGGCCAGGGAGCTGGAGGCGATGGCCGAACCGCAGCCGTAAGTCTTGAACTTGGCATCTTCGATGATGCCTTGCTCGTTGACCTTGATCTGCAGGCGCATCACGTCGCCGCACGCCGGAGCGCCGACCATGCCAGTGCCGACATCAGGGTCTTCCGCGTTCATCTTGCCGACGTTGCGCGGGTTTTCGTAATGGTCGATGACCTTTTCGCTGTAAGCCATGATTCTTAATCCTCACTCATCAGAGAGTCGCTCTTGGGGTCCTGCAAATCGCCGTAATCGATACGTTCGGCAGAACCCGCTGGCGGCGACTTATATATCAGTGTGCCGCCCACTCGATTTTCGAGATGTCGACGCCGTCTTTGAACATGTCCCACAGCGGCGAAAGAGCGCGCAGCTTGGTGACGGCCTCGCAGACTTTCTGCGCGGCGTAATCGATTTCTTCTTCGGTAGTGAAGCGGCCGAAGGTGAAGCGGATCGAGCTGTGGGCCAGTTCGTCGTTGCGGCCCAGGGCGCGCAGCACGTACGAAGGCTCAAGCGAAGCCGAGGTGCAGGCCGAACCGGAGGACACTGCCAGGTCTTTGAGGGCCATGATCAGCGACTCGCCTTCAACGTAGTTGAAGCTCAGGTTCAGGTTGTGCGGTACGCGGGCGGTCATGCTGCCGTTGATGTACAGCTCTTCCAGATGCTCGACCTGCTTGTAGAAGCGGTCGCTCAGGGCCTTGATGCGCAGGTTCTCAGCAGCCATGTCTTCCTTGGCCACACGGAACGCTTCGCCCATGCCGACGATCTGGTGAGTGGCCAGGGTGCCGGAGCGCATGCCGCGCTCATGACCACCACCGTGCATGGTGGCTTCCAGACGTACACGCGGCTTGCGGCTGACGTACAGCGCGCCAATGCCTTTCGGACCGTAGGTCTTGTGGGCCGAGAACGACATCAGGTCGACTTTCAGCTTCTGCAGGTCGATATCGACCTTGCCAGTGGACTGAGCACCGTCGACGTGGAACAGAACACCCTTGGAGCGCGTCAGCTCGCCGATGGCGGCGATGTCGTTGATGGTACCGATCTCGTTGTTCACGTGCATGATCGACACCAGGATGGTGTCGTCGCGCAGCGCGGCTTCAACCATGGCCGGAGTGATCAGGCCATCTTCGCCCGGCTCGATGTAGGTGACTTCAAAGCCTTCACGCTCCAGTTGGCGCATGGTGTCCAGGACAGCCTTGTGCTCGATCTTGGAGGTGATCAGGTGCTTGCCCTTGCTGCCGTAGAAGTGCGCGACACCCTTGATTGCCAGGTTGTCGGATTCGGTGGCACCGGAAGTCCAGACGATCTCACGCGGATCGGCATTCACCAGGTCAGCCACTTGGCGACGGGCGTTTTCGACCGATTCTTCGGCCTTCCAGCCAAACACGTGAGAACGGGACGCCGGGTTACCGAAGTTTCCGTCGACCAGCAGGCATTCACTCATCTTTTGCGCGACACGCGGGTCAACCGGGGTGGTCGCTGAGTAATCAAGGTAAATCGGCAATTTCATGGACTCTCTCCTAAATCAGGCTGGCTGGCGTTCCGCTGGCTCTTTGGCTGTCATTCGACGGCGGACGCTTCGATCTTATCCAGGCGTGGCGCCTTGCCATTACAGCGGCGCTGATCCTGACGCTGGGCTACTTCTTGCACCTCACGGCGAGTCACAAGGTCAGCCAAGCTGATACCGCTCAGAAATTCGTGAATCTGCAGGCTCAGATCACACCACAAGTGGTGAGTCAGGCAGGTGTCGCCGGAATGGCAGTCACCCTGGCCCTGGCATTTGGTGGCATCGACCGATTCATTCACCGCGTCGATCACCTGAGCTACCTGGATTCCCTGCATGTCGCGCGACAGCTGATAGCCGCCACCCGGGCCACGCACACTGGACACCAGATTGCTGCGGCGCAGCTTGGCGAAGAGCTGTTCGAGATAGGACAGGGAGATGCCTTGGCGCTCAGAGATATCGGCCAGGGACACCGGGCCATGTTGCGCGTGCAACGCCAGGTCGAGCATGGCAGTTACCGCGTATCGGCCTTTAGTAGTGAGTCGCATGGACAATTACCACAGAGTGTTTCGGGATGAGGGCGAGTATGCAATACCCGAGTAATCGAGTCAACTATAAGACCAACTACTTTAGTCGGGTTTACCCGCAAAAGAGCGCGCGAATCATAGCAAAGTCTGCGACGTAATGGCACATCCCGGCGCTGACGGCCGACCTGCGGGAGATCAGACTACCATCAAAACGACATCATCCACCCCGCCCAACCAGGCTCGCTGGCGATCCAGCCGCCGATAATCCGAGGCAGATCGCCATCAATGCACATACATCGATTTGCGCCAGCAGCCTTAGCCGACCTGACTGTCGCCCTTGTCCTTGACCCCGGCAAAGTCCTCTTCGCGCAGTGCCGGCAGATCCTTGGCGCAATAGGTGCTGCCCAGGTCTTTCAACGCGCCGCACATGCCTTCAAGGCGACCATCGACCGCCTGCAAGTGATCCAGCAGCTGGCCAATGGCGCGAGCCACCGGGTCCGGCATGTCTTCGCTGACACCGTAGGCATCGAAGCCCAGCTTCTCGGCCATGGCCTTGCGCTTGGCTTCCTGCTCATCATCGGACTTGATAATGATGCGCCCGGGAATTCCCACCACGGTCGCGCCCGCGGGCACGGCCTTGGTCACCACCGCATTGGAACCGACCTTGGCCCCGGCACCGACAGTGAATGGGCCCAGGACCTTGGCGCCCGCCCCCACCACCACGCCATCTTCCAGGGTCGGGTGACGCTTGCCTTTATTCCAGCTGGTGCCGCCCAGGGTAACGCCCTGGTACAGGGTGACGTCATCGCCGATCTCGGCGGTTTCACCGATAACGATGCCCATGCCGTGGTCAATAAAGAACCGACGACCGACCTTGGCCCCCGGGTGAATCTCGATCCCGGTCAACCAGCGGCCGAAGTTCGAGACCAGCCGCGCCAGCCACTTCCACCCCATGCCCCACAGCGCGCCCGACAGGCGATGAATCCAGATGGCGTGCATGCCCGGGTAGCAGGTCAGCACCTCAAAGGCATTGCGCGCCGCCGGATCACGGTGAAAAACACTCTGGATATCTTCACGCAAACGCTCAAACATCTTCATTCTTCCGCTTGATGAGCTCGCCACGGGCCGCTTTCTGGGTCTCCGTGAGGATGCCTCGCAAAATATTCATTTCCGCCCGGCTGACCGAGCTGCGACCGTACAACCGACGCAGGCGCGCCATCAAGTGCCGCGGCTTTTCCGGATCGAGGAAGTCGATGGCCACCAGCGTCTGCTGCAGATGCTCGTAGAACCGCTCCAACTCATCCATGGTCGCCAGCTCATCGCTGCGCGGCGACGCCACTTCATCCTTCTCGACCTTGCTCGGCCGGCCTTCGGCCGCCAGCCAGGACATGCGCACCTCATAGGTCAACACCTGCACCGCCGTCGCCAGGTTCAGCGAACTGAACTCAGGGTCCGACGGGATATGCACATGAAAGTGACATCGCTGCAGCTCGTCATTGGTCAGGCCGGAGTCTTCACGGCCGAACACCAGGGCAATCTGCGCACCCTGCCCCGCCTCTTCCACCACCTTCAACCCGGACTCACGGGGGTCGAGCAAGGGCCAGGGAATACGCCGATCACGGGCACTAGTACCAAACACCAGGGTGCAGCCCGCCAGCGCCTCTTCCAGGGTGGCAACGACCTGCGCATTTTCCAGGATGTCCGTGGCACCGGAGGCACGGGCATCCGCCTCGTGGGACGGGAAAATCCGCGGTTCAACCAGCACCAGCCGCGACAGGCCCATGTTCTTCATGGCACGCGCAGCCCCACCGATATTCCCGGGATGACTGGTATTGACCAGGACGACACGAATGTTCTGCAGCAAGGGAGGCGCTCTCGGACACGGAAAGGGGAGCAAATCTTACAGAACAGCCAGCAGTCACGCCTCAAAAATAACCGTAAGCCCCGGATACACTCAGCGACACGCCCCTTACAGCGCCTTGCGCAAACGACCACTGGTCAAAAAGTGCGCACTTTTACTGGGTCAGCGCCCCGCTCAAAATGAGGAAAGCGAATGTCGACCTTCATCTGCAAAAGTTTTCTGCTAGAATGCTCGGCTTTCTTTAACAACCTTAGGTGACACATCCATGC
Organism: Pseudomonas sp. CF161; assembly: GCF_000416215.1. Lineage (NCBI taxonomy): Bacteria > Pseudomonadati > Pseudomonadota > Gammaproteobacteria > Pseudomonadales > Pseudomonadaceae > Pseudomonas > Pseudomonas sp. CF161. The sequence goes on along the minus strand of NZ_ATLP01000093.1, from coordinate 103,396 downwards.
AGCCAATGCTGAATATCGCGCTGCGCGCCGCCCGCAGCGCCAGTGAATTGATTTTCCGCTCCATCGAGCGCCTGGATACCATCAAGGTCGACGAAAAAGACGCCAAAGACTACGTATCCGAAGTTGATCGCGCTGCCGAGCAGAAGATCATCGATGCGTTGCGCAAAGCCTACCCAACCCACGGCATCCTCGGTGAAGAAACCGGCCTGCACGCGGGCAGCGGTGAAGGCGAAGAATACCTGTGGATCATCGACCCACTGGACGGCACCACCAACTTCCTGCGCGGCATTCCTCACTTCGCCGTCAGCATTGCCTGCAAATACCGCGGTCGCCTGGAGCACGCTGTTGTTCTGGACCCGGTTCGCCAGGAAGAATTTACCGCCAGCCGCGGTCGTGGCGCCCAACTGAACGGTCGTCGCCTGCGCGTCAGCGGCCGCACCAGCCTGGACGGCGCCCTGCTGGGCACCGGCTTCCCGTTCCGTGACGACCAGATGGACAACCTCGACAACTACCTGGGCATGTTCCGCGCCCTGGTTGGCCAGACCGCCGGTATCCGCCGCGCCGGCGCCGCCAGCCTGGACCTGGCTTACGTTGCCGCTGGCCGTTTCGATGCTTTCTGGGAGTCGGGCCTGTCCGAGTGGGACATGGCTGCAGGCGCCCTGCTGATCCAGGAAGCGGGCGGCCTGGTGAGCGACTTCACCGGCGGTCACGACTTCCTGGAAAAAGGCCACGTGGTTGCCGGCAACACCAAATGCTTCAAAGCGGTCCTGACCGCCATCCAGCCGCACCTGCCGGCTTCGCTGAAGCGCTAAGCGCCAGCGACAAAAAAGCACCCTACGGGGTGCTTTTTTTATGCCTGAAAATACTCAGCTCATAAAAAAGCCGCCCCTGAGGACGGCTCTTTTCAGGCCTGGAATTACTGACCCGGCTGTTCCTGACTTTGACTCAGGATCAACTTGCCTTCTTTATTGACCGGAATCTGGTTGCCCGGATCACGATCCATACGCACCTGGCCTTGCTTGCCATCCAATTCGTACTTCACGTCATAACCCACGACCTTGTCGCTGATGTCATTGACGGTGTTACAGCGAGTCTGAGTGGTGGTGTAGGTGTCACGCTCCTGCATGCCTTCCTGCACCTTGTTACCGGCATAACCGCCGCCTACTGCACCTGCCACGGTGGCGATCTTTTTGCCGTTGCCGCCGCCGATCATACTGCCCAGCAAACCACCGCCAACCGCGCCGGCCACCGTACCAAGGATCTGATGCTCATCCTTGACCGGGCGCTGACGGGTAACCGCGACGTCCTTGCAGACCTCGCGTGGAGTCTTGATCTGTTGCTTAACCGGCTGAACTGCCAGCACTTGCGCATACTCAGGGCCGCTTTTAACCAGGCTGTAGGTGGCAACAGCACCCCCGGCAGTCACACCGACAGCACCCAATACCGCACCAACCAGTAACGACTTGTTCACATGAACCTCCTGACCATCACAAGCGGGACAAGCCCGCGCTTCTCCCAGCCTTGGAGTAATAAAAAAGGCGCGAGTTCAATACTCGCGCCTTTTTAGGTGACAGCCGGAAGGTGATGACCGTTATGGGCGGTCGTCCACCTCCTTCTCGGTGTTGGCAGGAGGAATCAGATCCTCGCTGCTCAGGTTCAGCCAGATCAGCACCACGTTAGCGATGTAGATCGACGAGTAGGTACCCGCCAATACACCGACGAACAGTGCGATGGAGAAGCCCCACAGGTTGTCGCCACCGAAGAACAGCAGCGCAGCAATCGCCAACAAGGTGGAGATCGAGGTCGCCATGGTGCGCAACAGTGTCTGGGTGGTCGAGATGTTGATGTTCTCGATCAGGCTGGCCTTGCGCAGCACGCGGAAGTTCTCACGCACCCGGTCGAAGACCACGATGGTGTCGTTGAGCGAGTAACCAATGATCGCCAGTACCGCCGCCAACACCGTGAGGTCGAAGGTGATCTGGAAGAACGACAGGATACCCACGGTCACGATCACGTCGTGGACCAGCGAAACAATGGCACCGACCGCGAACTTCCACTGAAAGCGGAACGCCAGGTAGATCAGGATGCCGCCCAGCGCCATCAGCATGCCAAGGCCGCCCTGGTCGCGCAGCTCTTCACCCACCTGCGGGCCAACGAACTCGACGCGCTTGACCTGTGCCGGGTTGTCACCGCCAACCTTCTGCAAGGCGGCTGCGACCTGATGGCCCAGTTGCGGGTCTTCACCCGGCATCCGCACCAGCAGGTCGGTGGTTGCACCGAAGCTCTGCACGATGGCGTCGTGATAACCCGATTCGCTCAGTTGTGCGCGAACCTTCATCACATCCGCAGGACGCTCGTAGGTCAGCTCGATGAGCGTACCGCCGGTGAAGTCCAGACCGTAGTTCAGGCCCTTATGGAACCAGCTGAACAACGCCAGAACGGTAAGGAGCAATGTGACGCCGAACGCAACGTTGCGCACGCCCATGAAGTTGATAGTACGTAACATGGCAGCCCCTTAAATCCACAACTTCTTGAAGTCACGACCGCCGAAGATCAGGTTGACCATCGCACGGGTCAGCCAGATGGCCGTGAACATCGAGGTAAAGATCCCGAGGGACATGGTCACCGCAAACCCTTTGACCGGGCCGGTGCCCATGGCAAAGAGGATGCCACCGACCAGCAATGTGGTCAGGTTGGAGTCGAGAATCGCAGTGAATGCCCGGCCGAAGCCTTCATTAATAGCTCGCTGCACGGTCATGCCGGCGGCGATCTCTTCACGTATCCGCGAGAAGATCAGCACGTTGGCGTCCACCGCCATACCCATGGTCAACACGATACCGGCGATGCCTGGCAGGGTCAGCGTTGCTCCCAGCAGCGACATCAGGGCCAGCAGCAGCACCATGTTCAGCGCCAGCGCCACGGTGGCGATAACGCCAAAGAAGCGGTAGATGGCGATGATGAACAGCGACACGAACAGCATGCCCCACAGCGAGGCATCGATACCCTTGGTGATGTTGTCAGCACCCAGGCTCGGACCGATTGTGCGCTCTTCGGCAAAGTACATCGGCGCCGCCAGACCACCGGCACGCAGCAGCAGGGCCAGCTCGGAAGACTCGCCCTGGCCGTTCAGGCCGGTGATACGGAACTGACTGCCCAGCGGCGACTGGATGGTCGCCAGGCTGATGATCTTCTTCTCTTCCTTGAAGGTCTGGACCGGTACGTCTTTCTCGACGCCATCAACCACTTGCTTGGTGTAGGTGGTGGTCGGCTTCTGCTCGATGAAGATCACCGCCATGCTGCGGCCGACGTTGCTGCGAGTCGAACGACTCATCAGCTCGCCACCGTGACCGTCGAGCTTGATGTTCACCTGCGGACGACCGTGCTCATCGAAGCCCGCCTGGGCGTCGGTCACCTGGTCACCGGTGATGATCAGGCCACGCTCGATCAACGCGGGAGGACGATTGCCTTCACGGAATTCGAAAGACTCGGAAGTCGCCTTGGAAGCACCCGGCTCTGCAGCCAGACGGAACTCGAGGTTGGCGGTCTTGCCCAGGATCCGCTTGGCTTCAGCGGTGTCCTGCACGCCTGGCAGTTCAACCACGATGCGGTTGGCGCCCTGACGCTGTACCAGCGGCTCGGCCACACCCAGCTCGTTGACGCGGTTACGGACCGTGGTCAAGTTCTGCTTGATGGAGTATTCACGGATTTCCGCCAGCTTGGCCGGGGTCATCGCCAGACGCAGTACCGCCTGACCATTGAGGTCGGCCGGAACAATGTCGAAATCGTTGAAGTTCTTGCGGATCAGTGCACGGGCCTGTTCACGGGTCGCGTCGTCGCTGAAGCCCAGTTGAATGGCACCGTTGAGTTGCGGCAGGCTGCGATAGCGCAGGCGCTCTTTGCGCAACAGACTCTTGACGTCGCCTTCGTAGACTTTCAGGCGTGCATCGAGGGCTTTATCCATGTCCACTTCCAGCAGGAAGTGCACACCACCGGACAAGTCCAGACCCAGCTTCATCGGGTGCGCGCCGAGGTTGCGCAACCATTGCGGGGTGGTTTGTGCCAGGTTCAGTGCAACGACGTAGTCGTCACCCAGGGCCTTGCGTACGACGTCCTTGGCTGGCAGTTGATCTTCTTTATTGATCAGACGCAGCAAGCCGCCCTTGCCATTGGCCGCGATAGTGGCTGCCTTGACGTTGATCCCGGCGTCGGTGAGCGCTTTGCTCGCACGATCCAGATCAGCCTGAGTGACCTGCAACGCGGTGCTCGCACCGCTGACCTGAATGGCCGGATCATCAGGGTATAGATTGGGAGCGGAATAAATAAAACCGATCGCCAGCACCGCCAGGATCAGTACGTATTTCCACAGAGGGTATTTGTTCAGCATCACGCCGCCCGCTTATAACGCGGGGCGCCTTGCGCGCCCCGTCGATTGGTAAAAGATGAATCAGATCGCTTTCAGCGTGCCTTTTGGCAGCGTGGCGGCGATAGCGCCCTTCTGGAACTTCATCTCGATGGTGTCGGACACTTCCAGGACCACGAAGTCGTCGGTCACTTTGGTGATCTTGCCGGCGATGCCGCCAGTGGTCACAACTTCGTCACCTTTTTGCAGGCTGCCCAGCAGGTTCTTCTGCTCTTTGGCGCGCTTGGCCTGTGGACGCCAGATCATCAGGTAGAAGATGACCAGGAAGCCGACCAGGAAAATCCACTCGAAGCCGCCGCCCATAGGGCCTGCAGCAGGTGCAGCAGCGTCAGCCATGGCGTTAGAGATAAAAAAGCTCATTTAGCACTCCAGTTGCAAATATTGAATCTTGGGGTCAGAAAACTCAGTCCAAAGGCGGAACAGGGAGCCCGCGTTTGGCGTAGAAGGCATCGACAAAGGCGGCCAATGTACCCTGTTGAATAGCCTCGCGCAAACCAGCCATAAGCACCTGGTAATGCCGCAAATTGTGGATGGTATTCAACATGCTACCCAGCATTTCGCCGCACTTGTCCAGATGATGCAGATAAGCGCGGGAGAAGTTCTGGCAGGTGTAGCAATCGCAGGTCGGATCGAGCGGCGAATCATCATGGCGATGGAACGCGTTACGGATCTTCAGCACGCCAGTATCAATAAACAGATGCCCATTGCGGGCATTGCGGGTTGGCATCACGCAATCGAACATGTCCACACCGCGGCGCACACCCTCTACGAGATCCTCCGGTTTGCCAACGCCCATAAGGTAACGAGGTTTGTCTGCTGGCATCTGGCCCGGCAGGTAGTCCAGCACCTTGATCATCTCGTGCTTGGGCTCGCCCACCGACAGGCCGCCAATGGCCAGACCGTCGAAGCCGATCTTGTCCAGCCCCTCCAGGGAGCGCATGCGCAGGTCCTGGTGCATGCCGCCCTGGACGATGCCGAACAGCGCGGCGGTGTTGTCGCCATGGGCATTCTTGGAGCGCTGGGCCCAGCGCAACGACAGCTCCATGGAGATCCGCGCGACGTCTTCGTCAGCCGGGTACGGGGTGCATTCGTCGAAGATCATCACGATGTCCGAACCCAGGTCGCGTTGCACTTGCATCGACTCTTCCGGGCCCATGAACACCTTGGCGCCGTCCACCGGCGAGGCGAAGGTCACACCCTCTTCCTTGATCTTGCGCATGGCGCCCAGGCTGAACACCTGGAAACCGCCGGAGTCAGTGAGAATCGGGCCTTTCCATTGCATGAAGTCATGCAGGTCGCCGTGCTTCTTGATCACTTCGGTGCCGGGACGCAGCCACAGATGGAAGGTGTTGCCCAGAATGATCTCGGCACCGGTGGCGACGATATCCCGTGGCAGCATGCCCTTGACCGTGCCGTAGGTACCCACCGGCATGAACGCCGGGGTTTCCACCGTACCGCGGGGGAAGGTCAGGCGACCACGACGAGCCTTGCCATCGGTGGCCAGCAGCTCGAAAGACATACGACTTGTGCGACTCATTCTGTTTCCTCTGGGGCCGAATCCTTGGGAGCGGTTGGCGCAGGGTTACGGGTGATGAACATCGCATCACCGTAGCTGAAAAAGCGGTACCCATGCTCGACGGCGGCTTTGTAGGCGGCCATGGCCTCGGGATAACCGGCGAACGCCGAAACCAGCATCAACAGCGTGGACTCGGGCAAATGAAAGTTGGTGACCAGGGCGTCGACCACATGAAACGGCCGGCCCGGGTAGATAAAGATGTCGGTGTCGCCACTGAACGGCTTGAGCACACCATCGCGCGCGGCACTTTCCAGGGAGCGCACGCTGGTCGTGCCCACCGCCACCACCCGGCCGCCGCGCGCACGGCAGGCCGCGACCGCATCCACCACGTCCTGGCTGACTTCCAGCCATTCGTTATGCATGTGATGGTCTTCGATACGCTCCACGCGCACCGGCTGGAACGTCCCGGCACCGACGTGCAGGGTCACGAACGCGGTCTCGACGCCCTTGGCGGCAATCGCTTCCAGCAACGGCTGGTCGAAATGCAGCCCGGCAGTCGGCGCCGCCACCGCGCCCAGGCGCTCGGCGTACACCGTCTGATAGCGCTCGCGGTCCGCGCCTTCATCCGGGCGATCTATATAAGGAGGCAACGGCATATGGCCGACGCGATCGAGCAAGGGCAGCACTTCTTCGGCAAACCCCAGCTCGAACAGCGTGTCATGCCGAGCCAGCATCTGCGCCTGGCCGCCGCCCTCGATGAGGATCGTCGAACCTGGCTTGGGTGACTTGCTGGAGCGCACATGGGCCAGCACGCGATGACTGTCGAGCACCCGCTCCACCAGAATTTCCAGCTTGCCGCCGGACGCTTTCTGGCCAAACAGCCGTGCCGGAATCACCCGGGTATTGTTGAACACCATCAAGTCGCCCGGGCGCAAATGCTCAAGCAAATCAGTGAATTGACGGTGGGCCAGGGCACCCGTAGGCCCATCAAGGGTCAACAGGCGACTACCGCGACGCTCAGCCAGGGGATGGCGGGCGATCAGCGAATCGGGAAGCTCGAAGGTAAAGTCAGCAACGCGCATGATGGGGTTCGTCTAGCAGGGCCGGAAAGTTTAGCGGAAATAGCCAAAATTGACCATGAAAGCTGATTGACCAACGGTAATCACCTCTCTATACTTCGCCGCCATTGAGCCCTGATGGCGGAATTGGTAGACGCGGCGGATTCAAAATCCGTTTTCGAAAGGAGTGGGAGTTCGAGTCTCCCTCGGGGCACCATATAGCAGTATCTGAAAGTCTCTACCAGACTCTCAGCCCCAGAGAAACCGGCCATTTGAGCCGGTTTTTTTGTGTCTGGCTATCTACCTCTGTATCCCTTTATCCGTTGTATCCCTGTATCCCTGTATCCCTGTATCCCTGTATCCCTGTATCCCTGTATCCCTGTATCCCTGCTTGTATCCTGAGAAAAATACCGAACTTTGGGATACAAGGATGAAGCGCGCAGATATCAAGCGCCGCCCTCTCGCAGACACGACGCTTGCAGGGCTGGAGCCGGAGTAAAAGGAATACCGGGAGCTAGACGGAAACGGCCTCTACTTCAGGGTCAAACCTGATGGTGGTAAATCCTGGCAGCTACGCTACAAACGTCCGGCGGGCAATTGGGCTTGGATGGGGCTCGGGGGTTACCCAGAGGTCGGTGGTGCGCTGGCAAGAGAGAAAGCTGCCGATCTACGCAAAGTAGTGAGTAGTGGCGCCGATCCCCTTGAGCAGAAACGATCCGCTAAAGCTGCAATCGATGCGGCCAAGGCTCGAACGTTTCGAGCTGCTGCTGAAGCTTGGCTCAAGGCCAAAGAAGAAAAGGGCCTCGCAACCTCTACCCTTCACAAAATCCGCACCTACCTCGACAAGGACATACTCCCGGCATTGGGAGATAAGCCCCTCGACGAAATCACCCGCACCGACTGTGCAGATCTCCAGGCATCCCTCGAAGCTAGAGACGCCAGCGGATGCCAGCAAAGGCCTCGGCATGTTCGATGTGCTGAATGGTTTTGAGGACGCTGCCGCCCTCTCCGATGCGCTCAAAGCCCGTGTAGCCAAACCCCCCTCACCGCCTTCCTGCACGCACTGTGCGCGCCTGGAGAAATGCTCAGATGGACGGTGATCGTGCGCCGCACGGTGGAACAGTTCATCACCCAAAACCTGCCCGCATCAGCCAGTGGGCAAGCCCAACGTACCGCCCTTCGATTCGGGCTCGCGGCAGCGGCCGGAGAGTTGGCCACAGCCTTCGGCGTCACCGGCTGGCCCGATGGCACGGCCACGACCGCCGCTCGGGTGTGTCTGCATGCGTGGCTGGCCGAACGCGGCGGCGCCGGAAACTTCGAGGGCGATGCGATCTTGGCGCGGCTGCGCCAGGTCATCGAACGCTTTGGAGAAAGCCGCTTTACCCGCTGGGAATCTGCCGCCGCCAAGATCGATGAACACGGCCCACGCACGATTGATCGGCTGGGCTTTCGCAAGACGCTGGAACACGGCATGGGCGACGCCCTGCACACCACCAACACCTATTACGTACTGCCTGAAGCCTGGAGGACCGAGATCTTCAAAGGCATGAACATATCAGTGCGGTGAACAAGGAGTTGCTGCAACGCGGCGTGCTTGAGCCGGGTAGTGACGGCAAGGCCTACAGCTTGATCCGTCTGCCAGGGTTAGGGCCCCAGCGCTGCTACGTGGTGAAGACCGTTCCAGGAACGGACGAAGGCGAGGCCAGGGCCGCCTGACGGCGAGCCTGCTGCTCGAGGTAGCGCCGGCTCATTACCGGCCTTGCCAGCCATTCGACAACCATCCCTATGAACCGCAGTACCCAGAGACAATACAGATGAACACTATCCAAGAATTGAAAGACCGCCGCGACCAACTGACCCTCGAAGTGGAGAGCATTCAGGGTGACCTGGCTCCCTTCGAAGAGGCGCTGGAAAGCCCGGAGGTTATCCAGCAGGGCGGTCAACGAGCCGTGCAGGATGAAATCAACGATCACAAAAGACGTATCGACTCGCGAAATCTGGAGATCAGCAACCTGAATCAAAAGATTCTTCGCCTTGAGAGATTGGCAAACCGTGAGAGCTTGGCTGCGGGGTATCTCAGCGATATGGCGAACTGGAAAGCCGACGAGATGGAACTCAACGAAAAGCGCAGCAGCATCGAGACCCGGTTGCAGCAGGTCCGCCAGAGCGATCAGGAAGACATGGCAAAAGCTCGACAAGCTGAAACGGACGCGGCCACCGCTTATGCACAGGCTGTCGCCTGGGGCGATGTAGAGGGCGAAAAAGCGGCTAACGCAGAAGCTCAAAAGGCAGCAAAAAACCTCACAGCTGCGGCTGAGCATCACCGCCGCCAACAACTGCTCATCACCGCACTGGAGCAGGAGCTGGTGACGATTAATCTGCATATCACAGAGGCACAAAAGGAACGCACCGAGATCGAGAATAAAGCGGCTCACCTGGCGAACACTGTGCTGGAAGAACAGTGGAATGAGGCCGCCAAAACACTGCTGGAGACCGGCGGCAAGCTGTGGGCCGCACGCAACCTGATTAGTCGTGACCCGGTTGCACTGATGAAGCTGGATATCCCAGAACTGGGCGAGCACTTTGGAAGCTGGACCTGGCGAGAACTCGCGACTCGCTCACATCAACACAGCCTAGTTGACCTATTGGCGGCCTAACCTGAACCCTCCCCGAAGCAACCGGCGAGGGTCGGCTGCTTCGGGCCAACCATCGGTCTAACCATGAATAAACCACCACAGAACAGCGCTCAGATGCCTGATTACCTAAAGGCCCGAAAGCTTCATTTGAACGGGATAATCGTCGTCCTGGCCAGCATGAAAAAGCTCAATGCAAGGGCAAACAAAGACGCTAAAGTCGAGACACTTACGATTGATGCGATCAAGGCAGAGTTTGATTTCATTGACCTCCAGCTCAAAAGAAAGAGCGGGTGATGAAGAAGCGGAAGACTGAGACAAGCAGCTTCCGCTTCACTAAATCCTATCCTCACAGGCAAGGGTTTAGACCTTTTCGGCTTCTGGTCTATAGCGACACTAGGCTTACGACCACCTTTCGGCCCAAAGTGTGTAAAAACGCTTCGCCAAAATTAAAGTGCGCGCATCTACATTAAATCTGAAATTTATCGGCACGTCTGCAGATGTTGATTTCTCGTAGAAACGCGATTTCCAGTCCGGCTTTGGTACCTGACTCGCTCAAAAACGTTTTTACACAGCCTCGGCCAAAAGCGGACGTACCAAGCCAGGACTCTCAAGGATGCTTGGAAAACACGAACCAAGTTTGTTGGTTCACCAATATGCTTGACGTGTTTAATGCTGAGACATTGCGCCGCAAAATTATGATTAGCTCGTCAGCAATGATGCGTGGCTCGATAAATCCTCGCTATGGCATGGGAGTACCCGAAGCTAGTCGATTTGACAATCCGTAAAGACATGCTTCTATTTTAATATCGCCTGAAAGCAAATCGACCTAAGAAGGGTGTCAAATATGTATTTCAATGCCTGGACCAGAAATATTGTTTTTATGGTTGTGTTTCCTCTATTAGCAGGATGCCCCTCTATTGATACGAAACCTTTCGAACAGTTTAACACCTCACTAACAGAGTTGGATAAAGGGGCAACATCATCGCTTGATGTGAGCATTCCTTTAGCGGAAGGACGTTACCGGAAAGAAGTAGAGAATCAATTAAAGCAAGGGAATGACGAGATGTTACAGGAGCTTTACATATTGACTGAGGCGGAGGATCCATTTTCTATATCTAAACCGCCAGTTTTTATAAAAGCGAAAAAATTTAAACTGGGAATCTCGAAAGCCAACATGGCTTGGCTGGAGTATTCCAATCTTTTGCTACAACTCTCATCAAAAACCCTTGTCGATGACGCAAAATTTTCAAAATTATCAGAAGACCTGAATAAAAATTCTTTTGACGCTGTTCAGTCGCTCAATGATGATCCCAGCGATATATCTGCTAAAAATACAGCACTTTTTTCAGAGCTGGCCATTGTAGCAGCTAAAGAGTACATAAGAACAAAACAGAAGAATAAGCTTATGGACACTCTCACCAACAATCAAAATAGCATTAGCTCTTATGTCAAGCAAATGCAAAGTGCGATAGTGACAATGGCACAAATCAGTACGCAAGAACACTCAGAAAAGCAGCAAAACTTAACTAGAGATCTTGTCGGATTGGTGAGCAGTAATGAAAATAGTAAGAACGATGCAGAGATGCAAAAAATTATCGGGGATATGATTGATCAAAAAACCACACATTCAAACCAAATGGAGTTTCTCCATGGACTTCATACAGCATATGGGAAAATACCTGACGCTCATGAAGCGTTGGCTACACGACTAGCTAAATCAGATTCATCTATAGCTGCAATTAATGACCTGTTGGAAAAAGGAATACAGCTTCACTCTTCTTATGAGGCGAAGGCAAAAATCAACAAAGCAGAATTGGTACAAGCAAAGGCAAATGCTGCGAGCAGTGAAGCTACAACGGCCGAAATAATATATCAGCAATCTAAGTTGAAATACACTAAAGCTCAATTTGAATACATCTTGGCGCAAAATAATTCAGATGCAGTTCCCGATAACCAAATCAAAAAGAAGGATGCTGAAGAAAAGAAGAAAATAGCTGAAAACCTTAAAATAGAGACTGATGTTCTCAAAGAATCCGCTGAGTCTCTAAGAGCGGCTGCAACAGCTGTACAAGAAAGTGCTAATGAAGTCAAAAAAAGCATTATCAACAATTAAGGAGCCAAAACATGCCAATTGACATGACAAAAAAACAAGAAATAATACAACAACTATTGACTTCAAAAACAAAATCATATCAGGCCGAAGTTAAATTGCTATTAAAGCAAAAGCCTGATGAGGCAAACTTAGTAAAAAATCATGGTAAAGAGTTATCCAGAAGAATTGACAATTTAATAGGCGAAACGATGAGTGACTGGATAGGAAGCTCCGAAGAAATAGTTGCTGGTGTGAAATTGATCAACAAAAAAATGCAAAGCACTATTAGCGAAATAAATAATGACGTGAACGTAGCTGAAAACGTTGTTAAGCTGGTCGGTTTCATTGACGACGTGGTAGAAATTGTTAATACTATTACTTAATTATGACTCAGCCCCCCCCTCGCTTGCTGCAATTTATGAAGCGGCAGAACGAAACGCTTGGAGCAGTTTTGTCTGCATTGATGGAGTGGACGGTTCTCAATGTTGATGCGCATTTGGCTTCCGTTATCAAACTTGAGCCCGCCCCAGTTGTAGCCCATACAGCAATCTGTCGAGGGCGGTAGTGAGGCGAAGGTTCCGGGCGGACGGAAGTTACGGATTTGGCAGCTCGAACGCTTCCTCAAGAACGCAATCCATCGTATGCCAACTGATCGATGGACCATCCTGCACGCCCCCCCCCTGCGATCACTTGGCTAACCACCGATAACCCGCCCACGAGGCTGGGAGTTGGGGTGAACGGAAAGCTGAGTTTTGAGGGTAGCTGGTGTGTCCCAGGCACAAGACTTTTCCTTGCTCTGAGCTCCAAACATCTTCATTCACTTGTGTTCTCTTGGCGAGAGGCAGAAAACGGCCAATAGCTGTCTACGACCGCTACTGGCAAAAAGCAGCTCTAAAAGTAGACGGTAACAGTCACACTAACCTGCTGGAGTCACGAGCGATTTCAGCACCAGAGGAATCAAACACGACGCCGTTGACCTGTTTCATGAGTCTCCCTTGTTGGACCATGACATTAATCGCTTTACTTACTCTCACTGGTTTTACTTCAAGTAGCCTTGCTACCTCCACATGGATATTTGGCTTCCAAGGCTGAACAGGAAGCTTCTCTAGGACAGAAAGCAAAAACTCCTCGCTCTCGCGATAGACTTTGGCCTCTCCTCTCGAAGGTCCTTGAATTTCACGTCTACCATCAGATAGCATTCCAGCAACGTTCCAGCTTAAACTTACCTTTTCAATAATCTTAAGCATAACTGCTTCACTTATTTTGACAGACTTTTGACGCCCAGGAACTGAGCTAATACAACTCCAACATTCATCCATAAAGGCTTCATTGAGAATAGATGTATCTATCAAAATCAGTTCGCGATGTTCAAACGCAAACGTTCCCAGCGCCCGGGAAGCAGCAACATAAGCTAAAGGTCCTCTCCAAGCTGATATGACTCCTGTATAAGGGCTGCGCTTTATATGACCCCTTATAATTGCTAGCTCTGCACTTTTCATTAACGTTGCTATGACGGGCCAAGCGTTAAGCGGAAATGACTCTGAGTACACTGATTGGTAGGCTTCAGGAGCCCGGATAGCTTTTTGTTTAAACTTTGATGAGCTAACAGGGTTTTTCAGCAGTAAGGCTACAGCTCCAGCCGCCATTAAAAGAGGTGAAACTATACGCCCATCGGGCTTCCCTTCATTTTTGTAAAAATTGGTTCGGCGCTCATAAAACCATTCATGTTGAAGCAATATCTCCTCAATGCTACGCTGAATCCTTTCAGTCGCATGAAGAGCCGCGGGCTCGACAGCGCTTTGATTATTAGTAGCCCGAATCACTTGATCTCGAACACTCTCGTCTTGGGACACAATCACTTTTACCAGCAGCGTTCTTATATCACCCTCTGACTCTGGCATTGAAGAGAAATGCTTATATATTGACTCTGTGGTTTGCAAACCATTAACTATTTGAATATCACGCAATTTTAGCGTTTTCCCCACAAGAGAAGCGCTAGTCGCAAGAATCGTAACCCCGTTATTTAACCACCAAAAATTAGGACCCGAATTGTCGTCTAAGGTATTTCGAATATCAGCATTTACAAGATTTTTACCCAGGTAAGCTCTTACATTTGAATCGAAAAGATATCGTCGAAGATTCTTGCTTTCATCTTGAACAAAATTGCTGTAGTCCCTTAGTTTGGCGAGGACCACGTAGCCTTCCTGCCCAGCAGTCAGACACTCTTGCACAGGTAAGTCAAGTGCAAAGCTGCGTACTTGACGGTAGCGTTCAACAAGCTCTGACGCCCCGAGAGCATGAAACACAGACGTTGAAGCACTAAAGTAAGAATTGAATAAAGTAGTAAGTTGCTTTGCCCGTGCCTTTATACTCGCACCGAGCAGCTCAGTATTGCCACGAGAGGCATAAACAATCTCAAATGAAATTGTCGGCCGATAAAGTGACAGCTGCTTAAATGCAGAAACGAACAAGTCCCGACACTGCTTAATTTTTGCCGAGTACTTTCCAGAAAGCTCAGAGTTTGACAGTGAAAGATCAAAAATATCCTGGGCAGTTGCAAGTAGAGAATCAAGCGGAGCTTGTTGAAATGTTTCGTGGTGCTTGCAAGTTATTATGAAAACCTTTATCTCTGCTCCAGTTCTTGGCCAAGAAAAATCTGTGGCGTCGGTTAGCAAACGCCCATTTATGAGAATATAAAAACCATCGATCCCACCATCCAGTGATCCGTCAGTCCATCCAAAATCCATTTCTTCTGTTGAAAGATCAAAACTCTTGAGTATTTGATCTAAAGCAAACCTCTCAAAAATATCACCAATGTCCCCAGGTGTTTCTTTTTGCGTTTGCTGTAGTAAAGAGTCCACAAGAATGGTGTCGTTCTTAGCCATGGTCAAAGGTCTCGAGTCTGATAAAATTAACCTCTAGGATTTCGTTGCGTTTCTCGGAAACTGCCCCTATCTCGCGTTAAATCAGCCTCAAAGGTAATGGTGTACTGTATCGCGGATTTAGCAAAGGAATGTCAACTGGCCATCACGAATGTTCACCTCAATCCGCCCTTCTCTTTATGCTTCCGCTTTGGGTCCGGCAGCATCCAGTCGCCACTACCTGACATCACCTCACCGGCCACTGGTATGGGTGAGCCCGGCAATGAAAGCAAGGGCTACGTCTTCCAGTTCTCTACCTGTAACCGCTTCTGCCCAACGTAGTGTGGGCGATTCGTCAAATTCAAGATCAGCGCGACTGGCCTCTGGTGTCAACGTAAACATCGCCATAGCTTTTCGCCGAAAGCTGCAGTAGCGCACAGAGACTCGCGACCTTTTCACTCTTAAATGAAACCTTGATTTGATGCGCAAATTCGTTGCGTACCTTTCGGATCAACTCGCATTCCCTGTACTCGACTTCAGATAAAAGGCCCAAGGCGAACGAGGAAGCGATGCGTGCGGAGAATGTTCCAAGCGGCGCATTGAAGCCGTCAATGAGAGACTTACTTCCTTTGTTAGGGATGAGGAAGGACTCGATGATCCGAGCAAGCTGCTCATCGAGCATTGCTGCAGCAGCCAATGCAGTTCCGCGCTCCGTCTCTTTGTTAAAGTCGGCAGGGAAGTCCATGAAGCCGCTGAGATGCGGATGAGTCTCCGAAAGTGTCTTGGGAATATCGTTCATAGCTGTTCCTCAATAGCACCGAAAAAGTGTCGATAGAGTCGGAGAATGAGTCACATCATTTCCATATGGGCTTCCACCATTGCGCTTGCCATTCGAACGCAATATTCGTCGGCCAAGTCCTCTTGGGTCATCTCGTTCAATCGTTCAACGTCGGGTACATGGTCCATGAGCTCGATCAGTTTCTCTTTTGTGCTGCTCGAGTATGTTTCCCAGAGGAAGTCGAACCAGTCCAGGTCAGTCTTCGGACAAGAGCGGCCAGCATTCCTATCAATAACTCCAAAGAAGGTCTTAGGGTGCTGGGCATGGGCCTTTAGTTCATCATCCGTCAACGGAATCTTGACTATGAAGCGCTGCTGATCGTCGCTACAAGCGATACAAAATGCCTCTCCCGACTTTGGCATGACGACGCAATTCTCTAGCGTCGCCTCGATCTGCGTCCCATTAGGTCCTGGTACCTCCATCCGCTGACCAACCTGTAGCCGTGTCTTGGGAATTCCACCAGAGAACGACTCGGCCTCTCCATCGAACGTAGCGGGAATGCGCCGGTGCTTCTCCATCGACTCCAGCAGCGCAAAGACGGGCGCATGCCGGCGCCTAATTTTGACCTGTTGAAGCAGGTTTTTCAGCCCAGGGTGAAGATCTTCGAGGTGGAAGCCCCATAGCAGCACTCCGGAAGGCAGATCAATGGCATCAAGGTGATGCTCCTCTGGATCGAAGGTGACTATGACATATGCCTGCGGAAGCTTTTGCCCGGTAGGGTCTCGCTCATATAGCTTTAAGAGGTTTTCAGCCTCCACAAGCGCTACAGGGTTAGGCTGGCCTCTGCCCAGTTCCAGGCGTCCGTCGTTTGTGTCAATGAAAACAATGCGAGGATGATCCGACTTTTTGCTCAAAGCGCGATTCATTTGCCTGTTGATTTTCATCCGCCCCCCTTCTCGTCGCTTGGCCTCAACAGCGTAGATCGCACCGGACTTAGTGTCCGTAGCGATGAACTCAACGTGAGTAGTACGTCTGTCAGTTTCATCTTGGGGCTGCAGGCTGAAGCCTGCCCGAATCAGGGCGGCGGCGACCCGTACCTCGTACAACGCGCCGGGGAAGTTCTTAGGGCACTTGATTCGGTCGATAAGCAGCTTCTGGACCTCGATGGCGTGCTTCAGGCTGTAAAGGTCATATGCGAAGCGCATATAGGCACCAATAGCCCCCGTCATCGGCTGCGGGACACCTGTCCCCACCTGTTCCATATGAGCTTTCGAGTGCTCATAGCAGCGGACCGCCCAGGTGAGAATACGATGACGCTCTTCTGGAGGCTTACTTCCCTCAGACATCCACCATTCACTACCCAAGACGATCTTCGGGTAGTCGTTCAGGAAGTCGTGAAACGTTTTCCACTTCTGCGAGAAATGCATCGTCTGACCGACGGCTATGATTCTGTGATCATGGAACTCAGCGGAAATGATCGGCCTACCGAGGCCCTGCTGCTCACGCCTCTGAAACTCTTGGGCTTCATGACGAGCAAGTGTCATCTGTATCTCCTGTCGCATGCGCGGTCCATTCAGCTTCAGCACTATTTCGAGATTGTTGATGGACCCATGGCATTTTTTGAGCTTGCGGCCGCTACCGCAAGGGCAGGGATCATTTCGGCCAGGCTTGTTGCGCATCCGTGTAGGCCTCCTAGAGGATGAAATTGAGTGCCACGAAATGGCCGCTTAGGCCGATAGCGACACTTCAAAGCGAAGGGCTCTGATGCGATGACAGTCGTCTTAATCATCATAAACCGCCCCTCCCTGAGCAGTTATTGATGTAACACCTATTTGCCATGTAACACGTCTATCTACAAATGAAACACATCCGTGTAACACTATATAAATCGTTTAAAATCATATAGTTATACATACATGAAACACCCGTAACACCGTTTTTTAAGGTATCCCCCCGAGCCCCTTCTGAAATGCCCCCCCCCGCGCGGCGAGATCAATCATGCTCCTGGTTTTGCCTAGACACCCGGGGGGGCCCTACGCATGTTGATTCGGTACGGGGTAGAAACCCGCAGGATCGTGTTAGCGGAAAGTCACCCAGCTTAGTGAACAGGTGAACCCGGTGAACTCGAGTTCACCTGTGCATTTGCCCTACCGTTTGGCCCCTCTGCGAACACCATTACCAATACGGTAACGATGCCCTCTTTTCTTCAAGATCCTTTCAATTTCAACATTGAAATTTCAATAAGCTGGCACGGCTGCCGCTAACGCGGTCCCACGGGTTTCATGCCCCGTGTTGAGACGAAAGTCACAGGGGCCCCGGCAGTTTTTGGAGGGCTGAAGCGTGTTAAGTTACGGAAAGGCTATGGTTTTTGGAGACGCAGGATGGAGTCAGCTCGGGATAAGCACACGAAAGAAATCGTAGAAGCTGAAGATTTATGGATGCTTCCTCACGTTGACAGGGATGGCTATGCATGTAGCGGTTGCGAACAGCCCGTATACCCAGCCTCATATCTCAAAACAAACCTGAAGCGTCCACACTTCAGCCTATTCCCTAAAACTGATCATCTAGATGGGTGTGACGTAGACGGGGAAAGGAAAACCGTTGCTAGCGGCCGCAAAGGCAGCGTTCGTAATGAGCTTGAAACGAGCCCTGGCCTGTCCCCATCGAGACTGATACTCAAGGACGAACGCACAGCAGTAGACGCTACCCTGCCGAGGTCATCCGTACAGACAGGTAGCAAGAGCACCAGCCGCACAAACTCCAATGATGGCGCTACGAAGCCCGCAGGGCGAAGACCGTCCAATACAATCCGGCCGATTTGTCGCGCATTCATCAATTTCCCCTATGACCGGAATATGTCGTTAGACATTCCTGGGATTGAGGATAAGACGTACCTGACTGCCTATAAAAAATTGGGCGCTGCAAACGCAGGAATCGAGCACTTTGCTCGATCAAAAGTTTTCTATGCTGAGATGGCCTGGGCAAAGGCTCAAGCGACAGATGATTCATTGGTTATTCAGCTATCGGCAGGCGAGTGGAACGACGAACGTCAGCTAGTACGCAAATACATGCTTCGTATCTGTTGGTCCCAGTGGTCCAAATACAAACGGACGAAGGTACAGAACGAAATGGAGGTCGTGCGCGAGGAAGGCATCAAGGAGAAAAAAAGCAAATCCAAAAAGCGTGCCTATGCATTTTTCATAGGAGAGCAGGACGAACAGGACCCGACATATTTCAATGTTACCGACCATCGCCTCATCTGTGGCCTGGTCGGTGAGCTCAGTTGGTGAGCCCTCACTGCCCGAGTATCATCTGGTCAACAAAAATGAATTTGTATCCCTGTTTGTATCCCTAACAGATGAACCTGGCTGCAAGCCACGGCTTATATGGGTTACTCCAGTCTCCCTCGGCACCAAATTAAAAAAGACCTTGCTGATCAAGGTCTTTTTTTTCGCCTGCAGAAAAGTGATGATCGCCGCCCGATCACCATCGCAGAGGACCCCGCCCCATGGAATCGACGCTGGAAACCGTTGCGCTGTTTGCCCTCAAGCTGGCCCATGAGACGGATGATGCGAGCCCGGTCTTGCGCGATGACCCGATCATGGCCGCGTACGAGCGTGAAGCCTTTGGCTTGCTGGTGCGCCAGGGTGATGTCGCGGCCATTCAGCTCAAGCTGGGGCAGTGCGTGGCGGTGGCGCTTACAGCGTTGGGCGGTGCACACAGTGTCATGGGCCGGGAATTGCAGAAGCTGGCGGCCGAGGTCGGCCAGGCGCAGACCCTGGAGACGCTGCACGCGCCCCTGCTTGCACTCAAGGATTACCTGAAAGACATTCAGTAACGGATTTCCACCACAAGGACTGGCCCATGATCGACTTCAATAACAAAGGCTTCTTCAAGCTCAAGCAAAACGATGAATACGCCGAACGCGTGACCTCCCTGTTGCTGGAGGACGAGCAGGTCATCGACTCCTACAAGTCCATGCGCGACGGGGTGGTCTTCACCACCAAGCGGATCATTGCCGTGAACGTGCAAGGCATCACCGGCAGCAAAAAGGACTTTACCTCCCTGCCCTACAAAAACATCGTCGCCTACTCCGTGGAAACCTCCGGCACCTTCGACCTGGATTCGGAGCTGGAAATCTACTTTTCAGCCCTGGGAAAAGTGAAGTTCGAGTTCACCGGCAGGACCTCGATGGTTGAGATTTCCAAGCTTATTTCCCGCCACGTGCTCTGACCTGACCGCGCAGCATCAGCTCTGCGCCCATCAGCAACAGGCAAGCGGCGCCAACGATGTAGGCGCCGTAGATGTCGATGAACAACCGTTGCTGGCTGGCCACGGCCTGCGCAAGGTTGAGGGTTTGGGACGCCATCAAGGTGCCCAGCAAGGAGGCGCTGTCGCGATACAGATCCGTCACCAGCCAGACGATGACCGTGCTTTCAAACACGAACTCGCCGAACGAAGACAGCGCCTGGCCCAGCCACAGCAGGGAAAAGTTTCTGCTGATGAAAAAATCTGCGAAGCGCTGTTTCACAACCAGGACACCTTAGGCTCATCCATGCATTCAGGTGCAACCAGCGCGGGCTGATCCATGAAAAGACGACCCCGGCGAGTGGCCGGGACTCTTTGTGCAGCGACACCCTGAGGGGAACGGTGATCGAAAGCAACGCATTGGCGCCAGTGACAGCGGCCGCACGCCGCCCTCTTACATCTTCATCTTGTAAGGCTTGGACTTGGCCACCACCTGGAACTGCCGGGTCTTTTCGTCCCACACCACCACACCGTCGGACTGCACCATGTCGGTCCCGGCGTAGCCCAGGCTCGACATGAAGATCATGTTGCTGGTGGGCCGGTACGCCTTGCCGCCGCTGACCTGGGGCAGGTCGCTGCCTTCGCTCGGGAATTGCATGGGTGACTTGTAGATCTTGCCGTCATTCACGTCGACAAAGGCCGTGCTCTGGCAGCCGGTGCCGCAACTAAACGAGGTCACGACAAAATGCCCGGCGAAGTCCGCCTGGCGGCCCACCGCCCATTGCACGGCGTCTTTGGACTTGAGGTCCTTGGCGTAGGCCGGGTTCGACTTCCAGTCGACCTTGGCCAACGGCTTGCTGGCCACGGCGGAGGCGGGATACGCCTCGAACGTGAAGCGCTCATCAGCACCCGCAGTCGCCGCACTGACCATGGCACCCGCCAGCAGCCAACCGCACAGAATCCTGTTCATGGTGTATCCCCGTAGCACGTTGAGAAACGCAGGAGCCGCTTCATTTCAGAAGCCGCGATAATACCAAAATGATATTGCTGTACGTCAGCATCGCAGGCGGGTGTAGCGGGGGAACAGCAGGACGCGACCTGGGCCGCCAGAGAGGACTGGAATCAACTCAATGACCGAAGTAGAGCTTGACCTGCTCGCCGACCACGGTGAACCCAATGGCGCGAAGCCGCTTGTACAGGGGTCCGGAGGAACTGGTGAAGGTCAGTGGGATCTTGCCCCGGGAATGGACCGCGGTGCAGAGATCACCCAGCAGGCGGTCCGCCACGCCACGGGCACGATGACGCGACTCGACATAAATAAAGCCCAACTGCTCATGAATCTCGTCACTGGTGATCAATGCCGCGCAACCTCCCAGTTCCCCGTCGACCTCGATCACGAACAGGCAGCCCCGAGCCAGCAAACGGGTCACGCTGTGGTGCGCCTGCTCTCGGCTGCACACCAGGGCCACCTGCGCATCGCACTCCATCTGGATCTGGTAGTCGATCAGTACTTCAACATCGTTCAAGCGGGCCAGACGGGTTTTCAGGGTGGCGTCCTGCTCGACCCGGCACGGCTTGAGTTGCTTGAGCAGCACTTCGTTGCGCTGGCTGAGAAAGGGCTTCCAGGTCTCCGGCCACGCGCGGGTCAGCGCCTTGGTCGCGGCTTTCGGCCCCAGGGCCATATGCGGGCTCTGGGCCAGGATGCTGACCGTATCGAGCAACTCCTGGGAGACCTCGCCGGCCGGCAGAATCAGCGGCATGGCAAACGGCGGCAAGGCCGGCAACAAGGCGATCGCTCCGACCACCTCGCCGTTACGGCGCTGGACATGCACGTTCAAGCCATCGGGACGATTGCGCAGCACGCCTGAAAAGAACAGCAGGCCATCGCCGTCCGCCGCGGTGTTGATGAAGCCGAGCAGTTCCGGGTAACGATGCTCTGCGAGGTATTCGATCATCACGGTGTTAATCACTCTGCATGATTGAATGGGCAACCGGGCCGGCGTGGGTCGCCGGCTCTGCGGGGCACGTCCGGGGTGCCGGACGGCAACTTCTCCACAGCCCCATAAATCCCCATCAAGTGGGTGCTGGCTAATAACAAATACGGCACAGCCCCATAACCACTGCGGCTCGTTAGTCCATTAACGGGGTGGCGAGCCGGGTGGTTAAATCAGTTGGAAAACGCTCTGGGCGGACAATCGATATCCAGGGCCGAACGGGTCTGGTGATCAATTTCAATCCAGAAGGCAATCACGGGTTTGTCATCGATTAGTTGCGGCGCGGCAATACGGTGAACATTGACCCCCATGCGCTTCAACAAACGCTCATTGCCCACGGCCGATACCGCGATCAAACGCTCGGCGCCCAGGCTTAATGCCGTCACCAATACTTTGCGCACCAGGGCGACCGTATTGGCCCAGGCCTGAGTGGCGCTGGTAGTGCCTGTTTTTGAAGGAGTAATGGCGAAACGGGAGAGTTCCCAAGTCCGCGGATGGTTAGGGAGACTGGCGCCTCCCATCAGATGGACAAAGTGTTCCGATAACAAGTAAGGCTTAGTAGTGGGCAATAAGCGCGCACAACCACGAACACTGTTATCGGGATCCAGGACAATAGCGTAAACAGTATCGGGACGATCAAACTCATCTTGTTCAAAACCTTCAGGGCAACTAAGTGGCCACCCCATTTTCTTCACAAAGACTTCGTAACGATACTCCGCGAGCCCATTCATCACACTTTGATTTATTTCACTACTCATTCCCGCAATCAAACGCAACATAACCCCCTCCAATTGGCCAACCCACCAATTAGAGATACAACCCCCCTATTTTCATAGCTGCCCATTCGGGCAGGTCAGGGCCTCAAATCAAGGACACTGCCGCTCCCAGGCCAGGCACGACAGCCAGCTGATCATCAGGTTGTGGGAGATGTTGCTGCCCATGTCGTAGCCATTGGCACAGCGCAGCATCAGGTTGCTGCGCAGCCCTTCGGGCCCGAGCAAGGGGCGCCGGCGACCGGCCAGGCGAAACCAGGTCCAGCCGATACTGATGCCGGGGGCGGCGTGGCTTTTCCACTCGCAGTAACCGGCAGCGGTTGCATTGACCCCCAGGCCCTGGAGTTCATCGCGCAGTTCGTCATCCTCCCAAGACATATGATGAACAAAGCGTGTCTCCATGAACTCTTTAACTGAAACTCTGATAAAGCCATCCACCATTAATGTCATAAGTTCCTCTGGCATTGTTTATCGCATGTTTAATAAGAACAATAGAAAACCCTATAAGCATAAAGTACAATTACGCCCCATACCTTATGCCGCGGCATTACAGCATATTGCCGGATCCACGGATGTGTGACAGGAAAAACAACCATGCTTTTGGCTGATTGGCGCGAAGAGTTTCTAGCAGTGTGTACAGAGTCGACATCCGAACTGGCATTGTTTTCCAGCTTGCAAAGTATCGCGGAGGATCTGGGTTTCAAGTCGTGCTCTTATGGTATTCGACTGCCTCTTCCTATCAGCGCCCCTTCATTCCATTTGCGCTCCTCCTACCCCAAGGCCTGGGAAGAGAGCTACATCAGCAATAACTACTTCTTTCTCGACCCGACGGTGCGCCATGCCCTGAGCACTCACCTGCCCCTGGCCTGGGCGGCGCAGGACAGTGTCCAGGACGGGCCCTTCTGGGAAGAAGCGCGGATGCACGGCCTGTCCCACGGCTGGTGCCAAAGCACTGCCGGGCGCTTCGGTGATATTGGCCAACTGTCCATGGTGCGCAGTCACGGCATTATCTCGGCCAAGGAACTGGCCCATCAGGAACATAAGCTGATGTGGCTCACCAGCCTGGTGCATTCGACCATGCGCAACTTCCTGCTGCCGGAGCGCTTGCCCGAATCCCAGGCCGGGCTGACCGACCGCGAGAAAGAGGTCTTGAGGTGGACAGCGTCCGGCAAGACCTATTCCGAGATCGGCGACATTTTGACCATCGACGCCCGCACCGTGAAATTTCACATCGTCAACACCCTGAAAAAGCTCAACGCCGCCAATAAAGCCGAAGCCGCCGTCAAGGCCACCATCCTCGGCATGCTCTGACCGCCCCTCCCCCCAGGCCCACCGGCCTGCGTGCGGCGCAGCGGCACGATCAGCCGATCGTGCCGCTCGAAGCGCTGCGCAGCACATTCCCACACGCCCTCCAGATAAAACCCTCGCCCGTTACAGATTCTTCCCCGGCAAACCTTGATCAGGGTCAAAAAGCAGCGCCATCACGCTCCTAAACTGTGACCAAGACATCAGAACTAGAAAATAGGTCCTCCATGAGCGAAGAATCCACCGTCCGCCCCTTGCCCGCGCCTTCTGCCAAAGCGGCCAAGCCGGCCACCACCGCCAGCACCAGTACGCCACGCAAACCGGCCACGCCACGCCCACGCCGGCCGCGCACCACCAAGGCGGCGCCAGTCAACGTCGCCGAAGCCCAGATCAGCGCCATCAGCCAGAAGCCGATTGCCCTGCAAGTCGCCAGTGCGCCCCGTGGCTCCAACGAAGACAGCGTGTCGGCGGCACTGCCGGCCACCTACCCGTACCGCAGCCGGATGCGCCGCGCCGAGTATGAAAAAGCCAAGCACGATTTGCAGATCGAACTGCTCAAGGTGCAAAGCTGGGTCAAGGAAACCGGGCAACGGGTGGTCGTGCTGTTCGAAGGCCGTGACGCTGCGGGCAAGGGCGGCACCATCAAGCGCTTTATGGAGCACCTGAACCCACGGGGCGCGCGGATCGTGGCTCTGGAAAAACCGTCCGACCAGGAAAAGGGCCAGTGGTACTTCCAGCGTTATATCCAGCACCTGCCCACCGCCGGGGAAATGGTGTTCTTCGACCGCTCCTGGTACAACCGCGCCGGCGTCGAACGGGTCATGGAGTTCTGCACGCCCCTGCAGTACCTGGAGTTCATGCGGCAGACCCCGGACCTGGAGCGCATGCTGTGCAACAGCGGCATCCTGCTGTTCAAGTACTGGTTCTCGGTCAACCGCGAAGAGCAACTGCGGCGCTTTATCTCCCGGCGCGACGACCCGCTCAAGCACTGGAAGCTGTCGCCGATCGACATCAAGTCCCTGGACAAGTGGGATGAATACACCGGCGCCAAGCAGGCGATGTTCTTCCACACCGACACCGCCGATGCGCCATGGACGGTGATCAAGTCGGACGACAAGAAACGCGCGCGGATCAACTGCATTCGGCACTTCCTGCACTCCCTCGATTACCCGGGCAAAGACCTGCGTGTGGCTCATCATCCCGACCCGCTGCTGGTGGACCGCGCCTCGCGGGTCCTGGAAGAAGACGAGCGCGGCTCGAACAAAACCGCAGGCACCGCCGTCGACCACCTGGCGATGCCGGCCTGAGCCTGATGCGTCATCAACCGGTGGCGCATCGTGGACTGCTCGCCCGCCCTTGACTCTGCCCCTAGGGACAAGCCGCACCCTGCCTTATCTGTTTCAGCTTCCGCAGTGGCGGATAAGGCCAATCAATGAACACCCTCGCAATGGTCACCGGTGCCAACGGGCACCTGGGCAACACCCTGGTCCGGGCCCTGCTCGCCCGAGGGCAAACAGTGCGCGCCGGGGTTCGCGACCCGAATCGCAGCCCGGCCCTGGACGGGCTCGACTGCCAGCGGGTCTACGCCGAACTGCAAGACCCGGATTCCCTGCGCCAAGCCCTGCAAGGGGTCGATGTGCTGTATCAGGTGGCGGCGGTGTTCAAGCACTGGGCCAAAGACCCGCAGGCGGAAATCGTCGAGGTCAATGTGCAAGGCACGCGCAACATCCTGCGTGCTGCCGCCGAGGCCGGGGTCAAGCGGGTGGTCTATGTCAGCTCGGTGGCGGCGGTCGGGCACAACGGCCAGCCCCTGGACGAAAGCACCTGGAACAGCGACCAGCGCAACCCCTATTACCGCTCGAAAATCCTCGCCGAACGCGCCGCCTGGGAATGTGCCCAGGCCCATGACCTGTCGCTGGTCACGGTGTTGCCCTCGGCCATCATCGGCCCCCATGCCACACGGCTGACCGACACCATGGGTTTTCTCGCCGCGGTACTGGCGCGCAAGCTGGTACTCGACCCCCAGTTTCATTTCAACTTTGTCGATGTGCGCGATGTCGCCGACGGCCTGATCCGCGCCGCAGAGCATGGCCGCTCCGGCCAGCGCTACATCCTGGCCAATCGGCACGCGTCCTCCCTGGCCGAGGTGATCGAGGCCCTCAATAGCCTGAGCCCAGATTGGAGTCTGCCGCGCCGGGCGCCCAAGGCCTTGCTGCTGCTGATCGCCTGGCTGCAGGAACAACGCGCCCGATACGGCCAGCAACCGGCCGAACTGCTGCGCAGCCAGGTGCAGATGTTTTACGGGGTGCGCCAGGAATACTGCATCGACAAGGCCCGCGCCGAGCTGGGCTACCAGCCGCGCTCACCCCACGACGCCCTCAGGCAGGCATTTGCGCATTTACTGGCGCGCTGAAATCGGCCGCTGGCGCGAACTGCTGGTTGATCTGCCGTTGCAGCTCGCTCAGGCGCTGCTCCTGGAGTTGCAAGGCGAGGATCTGCGCCTGCAACTCCAGGCGCTTGGCCTCGATGCCCTGGTTGGCCAGCGCCAGGGGAAATGGCGCCTGATGCTGCTTGGCCGCCAGCAACTGGCTCATTTCCCCGAGCTTGAACCCCACGGACTGGGCACTGCGGATCATCCGCACCAGGGTCAGGTGATGGGCCGAGTACAGCCGATAACTGCCACGGCGCTGCGGGGCCAGCAGGCCCAGCTGCTCATACAGGCGAATCGCCTTGGGGGTGCACCCTGCCAACTTCGCCAGCTCACCTATATACATCGCCGTCTCCCCATCGCCCGACGCGCAGCTTACGGGCAATGCCCGGGGCGTGTCTTGCCTGGCGCGTTCACGCCGGTTCGCTCAGCGCCGGCGCCTTGTGCGGCGGCTTGATCGAGCCGATGTACACCGCCACCACCGTCAGCAAGGCGCCGCTGATTTGCAGCGCCGAACTGGCCTTGCCGAGAAAGGCCACATCGATGAAATAGGTGATCACCGGCTCCAGCAACAGAATCAAGCCGGCCAGCCCGAGGCTGATGGCGCCGATGGAGCGGTTGACCAGCAGCCAGCCGACAAACTGCACCAGCACCCCATAAATGATCAGCATCAGCAGCGTCTGCCGATCGGCGATCACCAGGCTCTCACCCATGGCCAGGGCATAAGCCAGCAGCACCAGGGCCGACCACAGGCTGAGGTTGAGCATCTGCGCGATCTTGTCGCCGCCACCGTCCGGCAAGCCAGTGTTGACCTTGAGGAAATACACGCAAACCGCATAGGCCAGGCCCGACAACACGCCATAGACCACGCCCTGGATACCGACGCTGCTGCCCATTTCCGGCAGCAGCAACAGGTACAGGCCGACAAATGCCAGGCTGATGGACAGCACAAAGTACAGCGAGGGTTTTTCCTTGAGCAGCGAGAACCCGAGCAGGGTCATGAAGAACACCTGGCAATTGGTCAGGATCGAACCGATACCCGGGCCGACGATGTAGATGCTCTGGTGCCAGAGAATCAGGTCCACCGCCAGAAACACCCCGGCCAGCGCCGTGTACAACCGGGCCTTGCGGCTGGGCAGACGCACCGGGACCTTGCGCAGCTTGAGCAACAGGTAAAACAGCACGGACGCGAACAACATCCGATAGAAACCGGCGCCGCCCGCCCCGATATGGGCGAAGGCCACGGCCAGGGCAGAAAGGCTGAGCATCAAGCCCCCCACCGTCAACTCAAGTACAGCCCTGTTGGTCGACATACGCGACTCCATGAAGGGTTAGGCAAAATGCTTTCAGACGCGCAGCCCGCTGGCTGCGCGGCGCTCAACGCTCGTCTGCGGCCAGGCGCAGCCATTGCTGCACGGGGGCGCTGGCCAGCACGGCGTCGACATAGTCCTGCAAGGCGTGCGGTACCTCGATGCCATAGCGCCGCAAACGCAAGACTACCGGTGCGTAGAAGGCGTCGACAATCCCGAACTCGCCGCACAGGAACGGGCCGCCACTCAGGCTGCGCAGTTGGTTCCAGAGGGTAAAGATGCGCAGCAGATCGGCCTGGGTTTGGGCCGCAAGCACCGGCGGCGGCTCCCCGGTATCGACCCCGAACGACAACTGGGTACGCAGCGCGACAAAACCCGCGTGCATCTCGGCGCAGGCGGCACGGGCCAGTGCGCGCAGGGTTTTATCGGCGGGCCACAGGCCGGCGTCGGGGCAGGTTTCGGCCAGGTACTCGGCAATCGCCAGGCTGTCGTTGATCGCCAACTCGGCCTGGAACAGCACCGGCACCTTGGCCGACGGCGAATACTCGAGAATCGCCTGGAGCGTATCCGCCTGGTCCAGACGGACCTTGATCACCTCAAAGGACACACCGGCGCTGACCAGCACCAGCCAGGCACGCAGCGACCAGGAAGACTTGCGGTAATCGCCTATCAACAATTGCGTGGGTTTCATTGGATCTAGCTCGCATGACGGGATGGGTGCTAAATTTATCCGCCGTTTTATCCACCGTATTGCACAAAACTGGACAGGCTCATGGACCACCGCCCCACGCGCAAAGAGCCTGCAACCCCGGCTGGCGACTTCTCCCAGTTCTGGCGCATTGCCGAGGGCGACTGCGAGCTGCTTTCAGCGCGCTACAGCCACCAGACCTTCGGCCGCCACTCCCACGAGCGCTACGCCATCGGCGTGATCAGCAGCGGCGTGGAAAAACTCTTCTACCGTGGCGCCCATCACCTGGGCGGCGCCGGCAGCGTGGTCACCATCAGCCCCGGCGAGATCCACGACGGCGTGCCCGGCAGTGCCGATGGCTGGATGTACCGCATGCTCTACATCGACCCGGCCTGGCTCAATCGGGTGATCTTCCAGGGACGCTTTGCAGCGGAGCACATCCACCTGTTCCGCGAGGTGATGCGCCAGGATCCGGCCTTTGCCCAGTGGTTCCTGCAGCAGCACCAGGTCCTGGAACGGGCAAACCCCACCCTTGAGCGCGAGACCATTCTCCTGGAACTGGTGGCGCAGCTGTTCCAGCGCTGCGGCGTGGCCGTGAACCTGGGCGATGGCGCCGAGCGCGATGCGGTCCGGCGCATCCGGAAAAAACTCGACGAGGATTTCGATAAAAACATCCCCCTCGAGGAACTCGCGCAACTGGTCGACCTCGAACCGCTGTACATGATCCGCGTGTTCAAGAACCGGCTCGGTATTTCGCCCCACAGCTATCAGATCCAGAATCGCGTGGCCCAGGTGCAGAAGCTGCTGCGCAGCGGCGCCAGCCTGGCGGAAGCGTCCCTGAGTTGCGGTTTCTTCGATCAAAGCCATATGGCCCGTGCCTTCAAGAAAGTGGTCGGGGTGACCCCCGGCAGCTTCCGCAACAGCCGCGCCTGAACGGCCCCCAGGGCCAACGCCCCCAGAAAGGACTCCCCATGAGCAGTACCCCGGACTTCAAGCAACTGCCGACCGGCGCCGTCGCCTTCCCCGAACCGAGTGCGGTGTTCGTCGCCGACCAACAGGGCCTGGCCCGCCACCTGCACCCGTTGTTGAGCATCGACGCAAGCAAGGTCAACCCCGAGTGGTCCGGCCAGTTGCACCTGCTCAGCCCCCTGGAACCCTACGAGGGCCTGGTGGGCGAGCTGACCGAGGATTGGGAACTGCACAGCGAGTTGCTGAAAACCAACTGGATCGGCTTCACGCTGGAAAACGGCCGCTACCGCCTGTGCGGCGATCCGCGCTACTTCTTCCTCGATGAAGGCAACACCCAACTGCACGAAGGGGGCCCGGACCTGCAGCAGGAGTTGCTGGAACACTACGCCGAACAGCAGGCGGCATTTGAAGCCAACCGCCAGTTCTACCGTGAGCACGGCCACCTGGCCCGCACCGACTGGGGCAGCGACCCGGTGGAATTTATCGATACCCTGGGCGGCGAGCTCGACGCCCGTGCCAATTGGGTGGAGACCGTGGAATTCCCCATGGACGTGGTCGAAGTCGACGATGACAGCGGCGACTCCAGCGTCTGGCCCCTGAGCCCCGCCGGGCGCCGCTTCCAGCATGTCCTCAGCGTCCCCGGCTGGCACTACCGCAGCGCCGGTGCCGACCGCATCGTCATGTTCTACGAACCCGTCGACGGCCTGGTCCTGTTCACCTTCGACTGGTCCTGACCCGTCGCCGCTGCCTAACGCGCCCCAAGCCTTCGGCAGCGGCTACACCGGCAACTCCACCCGCGCTTCCAAACCGCCGCCTTCGCGGTTGTACAGGGTCAACTGGCCGCCGTGCTCGCGCACGATGGCCCGCGCCGATGACAGCCCCAACCCCACGCCGCCGGTGCTTTTATTGCGCGACTGTTCCAGGCGAAAGAACGGCTCAACCACCTGCTCCAGGCAATCCGCGGCAATCCCCGGCCCGCGGTCCAGCACGCGCAGGATCAACTGCTGCGCGCCCTGTTCCAGCACAATCTCCGGCTCGCCGCCGTATTTGATCGCGTTGTCCAACAGATTGCCCATCACCCGCCGCAGCCCCAGGGGCCGGCCGCTGTACACCAGGCGTGGCGGGCCGCTGAACGCGATATCAATGGCCTGGTCCCGATAATCGTCGATCAGGGTTTGCACCAGCTCCGCCAGATCCAGCTGGGTCGCCTGCTCCAGGCGCGCGTCGTCGCGAAAGAACTCCAGGGCCGAATTGATCATGGCCTGCATCTCGTCCACATCACGAAACAGCCGCTGCTGTTGTTCCGGGTCTTCGATAAATTCCCCGCGCAAGCGCATGCGCGTCAGCGGCGTTCGCAAGTCGTGGGAGATGGCCGCGAGCATCTGCGTGCGGTCCTTGATGAAGTGCTGCAACTGCGCCTGCATGGCGTTGAATGCCAGGATCGCCTGGCGAATTTCATGGGGCCCCACCGGCTCGATCGGCGGCGCGCGAAAATCCACGCCAAAGCGCCGCGCGCCCTGGGCGAACTGTTGCAGCGGCCTCGCCAGGCGGCGGGTGGCAAACAGCGCCACCAGGCCGGTGGAGATCAGCACCAGGACAATCACAATCAGGTTGCGCGGCCCCTCCTCCAGCCCCCAACTGCGCGAGGTCGAGGAGAACATCAGCCAGGAGCCATCGCCCAATTGCAGCAACAACGCATAGCGCCCGCTGGAACCGGGCCAGTCACTGGGTTGATAGGCCTCGATACGCACCCCCGGCGCCTTGAGCAAACGCCGCAGCCCTTCGGAATCCTGGTGATACTCCGGGTCGTCGACCACTGGCACCTCAACCCCTTGGCGCGTGGCGTACCAGGCCACCGTCACCCCTCGATCGCTGACCGCTTGCGTAAGGCGCGAACGACTGGCCGGTTCCGAGGCGTCGAGCAGATTGGTGATGGAGGCAACCCTTTCCACCAGGCCGGACTCGCTCAACGGCGGATACGCCCAGACCCCGGCCAGCTGCACGAACAGCGCGTTGAACGCCAGGGCCGTGAGCATGGCCATGATGATGGTCAGGGCGATCCAGCGCTGCACGGTGTCCCGCAGGCGGTAACCCAGTGCCGCCTTGAGCCCGCTCACTGGCGGGTCACGCTGGGGGTGAACAGGTAGCCGCCGTTGCGCACCGTGCGAATCATCGCCGGGCGCTTGGTGTCGAACTCCAGCTTGCGGCGCAGGCGGCTGACCTGCACATCGATGCTGCGATCAAAAGCGTCATGGGCATGCCCGCGCGCCAGGTCCAGCAACTGCTCGCGGCTGAGGATGCGTTGCGGGTGCTCGACAAACACCAGCAACAGGTCGAACTCGCCGGCCGAGAGCGGGATCATCACCTGCTCCGGCGAACGCAGTTCGCGCCGGGTGACGTCCAACTGCCAGTCGGCAAACTCGATCAAGGGCCGTGGCACCTCGCCGAGCAGCGGCCGGCTCTCCCCGGCACGGCGCAGCACCGCACGTACCCGCGCCAGCAATTCGCGGGCGTCGAAGGGCTTGCTCAGGTAATCGTCGGCGCCCATCTCCAGGCCCACCACCCGGTCGCTCAACTCGCCCATGGCGGTGAGCATGATCACCGGCGTCGCATGCAGCAGCCGCAGGCGTTGGCACAGGGTCAGGCCGTTGTCGCCGGGCAGCATCAGGTCGAGGATGATCAGGTCCGGCACCTGTTGCGCCAGCGCCGCCCACAGCGAGGCACCATCGGTGGCGACCGCCACCTGATAGCCGTGCTGGACAAAAAACTTCTTCAGCAGCGCGAGGACCTCAAGGTCGTCGTCCACGATCAACAGACTGCTCACCAGCGGGCATCACTTCAGGTCGGAAAGAGCCGCTATCTAAAACCATTCGGCCCGCTCCGTCATATATTTCAACCCGGTAACAAACCGTCAGCGGCGCAACAAAGCAGACATCTTTGCGCAAGGTGCGGCTGCCAGGATCGGCGCACTTTCCTGGAGACTGCGCGCTCATGCCCTCACTGACTCACTCCCTGGCCCCGGCCCGTCACGCCGCCCTGCTGTTGACCCTGGCTTACCTCACCGGCTGCAGCAGCCAGCCGCCAGCCGGCAGCGACCCCTGCGTCCAGAGCGCCACCGCGGTGTACGACCCGGCCGAGCCGCTCAACCGTGGCATCTTCGCCTTCAACCGCACGGTGGATAAATACGCCCTGGCCCCCGTTGCCCGAGGCTACCGGCAGTTGCCGGATGTGATGCAACAGGGTGTGCATAACTTTGCCAGCAACTTCGGCGAGCCCAAGGTCCTGATCAACGACCTGCTGCAGGGCAACCCGCAGCGCTCGGTCAACACCCTGGGGCGCTTTGCGGTCAACAGCACCGTGGGCGTGCTGGGCCTGATCAACGTCTCCGACCCGATCGGCATCCCGCGCCACAGCGCCGACTTCGGCCAGACCTTCGGCGTGTGGGGCATCGGCAACGGTCCCATCGTCGAACTGCCGCTGCTGGGCAACGGCAACAGCCGCGACTCGGCGGGCAAAATCCTCAGCTTCTTCGTCGACCCCTTTGGCGATCACAGCGACACCGTGCAAACCCTGGGCACCGTGGCCACGGTCGGCGGTATCGTCGACGAACGCGCCGCCCTGCTGCCGCTGACCGATAGCCTGGAAAAACTGCCGGACTACTACAGCGCCCTGCGCAACGTGGTCGCCGAACACCGCGCCGCCTTTGTCGAAGAAGGCAAACAAGGGGCCACCGAGCCCGCCCAGCACCGCTGCCCCGGAGCCAACGCCGATGACTTCTGAACGCCCCAGCCTGATGCTCCTGCAACGCGTGGCCAAACACGCCGACGCCACCCTGCATTGCCGCGAAATCAGCCTGCAACTGGCAGCCGATTCGCAACACCTGATCCTCACCCGCTACAACGAACGCTACAGCCCCGAAGGCATGGAATGGGTCGAACGCCGCCACCGCGTCAGCATCACCGACCTGATGCGCTGGGTGATCGAACACGGCCAGGCGCTGGAACTGGAACAGAGCAGCGAACCGCGCCGGGTATCGGCCTAAGACGCATACGCCGCCCGACCTGGGCGGCGCATCAACAGAAACAGCTCAGGGGTGCCTGCGCGCCAGGCGCCCCCGACCTGCCCACCGCCTCACCTCAATCTCGCCGTTGCCCTTCCCCGTTCAGCGGCCACTCGCGCAAACACACATCGTCGACAATCGCCTTGCCCATCTCACTGAAGTAATGCGCAGCCCAGGCATAACGATCATCGCCCTCCATGGCCGCATCCAAGGCCAGCATCTTGGCCTGGAACAACAACTGCGACACATGCTCCAGCGCCTCGCGCAGCGGCACATCGGGGTTGACCCGAAACAACGGGTATCGAGCCTCGCCGCTGGGGGCGAAGGTGACGCTGCCGAGGGTTTTGAGGAAGGTGGTCATAGGGCACCTGTGAGATTGGCCAAGAAGTGGAAGGTGTTGCGGGAGAGAAACAATGCGACTGCTCCTATGCCTGAGAAGGAGCTACCACGTTCGTTTCCAAGCGAATGGGTGGCAGTTGTACGCTAGTTGGTAAAACCGGGGTATAGAACCCGGCAGGACCGAAGCCCTCCCGAGCGCAGCCGCTTCTACACGAAACCGCAGGCAAAAAAAGCTCCTGCAATCGTGATCTGGGTGCTGATGCGCCTATACGGGTTTCCAAGCCCGGTCACCGAGTTGTCAGCGACCGTTCAAACAACTCGAAAGAGTTGATCAGAGCGCGAGCAGAAAGGTGCTTATGACGTAAGCGACGATTACAAAATATTTTCTTTCAGTCATAAAAAATAACTGCTAAAAATGCCTTCTAGAATTTCCAATTGCTAGAGACCTAAACGCGACATCAAAAAACATCGAAATTTTTCAGCCCGCATTAAGCCAATAGACATTGCAACGGCTAATTACCAGCATTAAGAATCGAATGAATACTGAGTACTGACCAAGGACGCACTACCACAATGAACTCGACGCTGATTATTCAACACGAAAAAAACATCATTACAACGCAAAAAAATTATCAGCGTAGCGATTTCAACACAATGCATAAATCTAGACCTTATTATAAAAATCCAGAACACCCATCATGAACAGATCAAATATTCGGCGAACTATTGGGAACATTCGACCTGGAAACTTTAAAACAGCCAGCAGTCAAAAAAACATAATAGTTGACTACATGCTTTTTATGGGCTTGCCGCATGAAACTTAACCAACAGAGTAAAGTCTTGGCTTGAGGAAGAAAAGATCTCAAACCGATTCCTGACAGACCTGACTACCTCAAACAACATCACAACCTAAATCTATACATAGAGGTAATCAGTTGGAACAACTTAATTCGCGGCACTGCAATTAAAAAACAGGTTTTTTTCCATAAACCATGGATCAGCTAACCTACCAAATTAAACCACAAACTCAAAGAAAGAATAACGCAATGATTGAAAAGTTCTTAGCAATCCAAAACATAGGGAAATTTTCAAAATTCAATATCAAAAAAGGTGATTGGAACGGAGTCCTCGCAAAAAACAATATTATTTATGCACCAAACGGCTCTGGAAAAACCACGCTTTCTTTAATATTTAAATCACTGAAAGACTCTCCTAAACTTCTAGAAGAAAAAACTACATTCCCTGATCAAAGACACGCCAACGGCGATCAGAAGATTTCCCTACGTGCAAATGGTGAAACATTCGATTTCCAACATGGGAACTGGAACAAACACTTTCCATCAATTGAAGTTTTCAACATACACTTCATTGAAGAAACTCTATTTTCCTGGTCCGCACAACCGAGAAAAAACCAACTTAACTTATTTGACTACTTATCAAGCCCGGCAATAACCGAAAAAAACATTAAACTTTCAAAACTCGTCGCAAAAAGACAAGAGATAAGTAAGGAAATACAAAAGATAAAAAATCTTGCAAGAAAAAGCAAAATAACTAAAGAAGATCGCGTTAACAAACTCTCCGCAATTGAAACCGAAAGACTCTATTATGCTGAAAAAATCTCAGAAGCCAACAAAGAAATGGGCTTAGAGTCACAAATAATATTTCAGAAATTTGTAGAGCGTGTAAATTATTATCTAAGCAAATTTTCACGATCATTACGACTTGAAAAATTCTCAAAGGAGCTTGACCAACGAACAACTTTCTATCTTCAATTTGGAGAAAACAGAGTAACATTTGACTCTAGGAAGAGCAGTCACCAATTTCGTTATACCTTGTCAGAAGGTGATAAAAATGCATTTTCCATTTCTGTATTTTTAGCGAAGATCTCTTGTGGCCCGGACCCTAAGGACTTGACAATAATATTTGACGACCCTCTGTCTAGCTTGGACTCAGGACGTAGACACTTAACAATTAAAGAGCTATCAAAACTTTCCAACAAGATCTCTCAATTAATCGTGCTAACTCACGACGCGTCGTTTGCAGCGGAACTTGAACGTGAGATACGGGGAGAGGTTTCCTCTCTAGAGTTAATATCTACTAACGCCGAGAGCTGGCTAAAGAAGAGAAAGCATCAAGAAGAGCACATCACCGGACTATTCTTAGATATAAAAACACTTACAGACTTCAAAAAAAATGGTGCTGAACATCAGTCGGATAGACGTGACATTGTCAGATGCCTGAGACCAACACTCGAAGGTTTTATTAGAATAAAATACTACGACACATTAACAAACTCTCAGTGGCTCGGCGACTTCATTGGCTTAATTCGCTCCTCAACTGAAAAAGATGAACTATACAGACTGAAAACCTCCGAAATATTAGACAATATTTGCGATGTCAATGACTACTCAAAGAGCTATCACCATTCAAATCCTGACCAGCCAGACCAATTCATTGATGAGCACGAGCTCAGCATAATGGTTGACACAACATTAAAACTAATAAAAACACTTTAATAACAAAATAGAAAAAGAGAGGGTATTAACATACCCTTTCGAAAAAACCTTCAAACCCACAACTATAAAGCATTACAGATAATCTTTACCTCAAAACAATATAACCAATTACTCCATTACTAACTCAAGAAACTTACCTCAAACTTTAACAAACCTAAAAGAGCAATAATCACTGAGATATAGCGGAGCTCAAAATTGAGTTTTTCTGAATATCCCACGTTCGCCCTTAGTTTAAATTGTGTGGAGCTTTTTTACACACCACCGCACTCACCGCCAAACACCCCGCCGCCACCGAATACACCCACACCGACGGCGCCACCGGCAATAACACGCCGGCCAACAATGGCCCGATCCCGGCGCCGATATCGCGCCACACGGCGTTGGCGGCCAAGGCCCGTACTCGTCCGGGGCCGGGGTGGCGTTCGGCGACGACGGTGACCACTAGCGGCAGTTGCAGGGCGCGCAGGATCAGGACCAGGGCGCCGCCGACGATCAGCCAGTGCCAGCCGAAGCCGATCAGGGCGATGGAGGTGAGCAGGGAGAAGACGATGAGCATGCGGGTGGCGCCCCAGCGTTGTGCAGCGACGCCGCCGAGGGGGCTGAGGAGCATTTCCGAGACGTAGCGCAGGGCCAGAAGTACGCCGGCGACCACCACGGCGTCGCCGGCCATCAGGTGTTCGGCTTGCAGGGAGAGGCCGATGATAAACAGGCCGTCGAGCACCAGGCCTTCGATAAAGGACCAGACGGCGACGCTGTCGGGGCGTTGAAAGCGCCGGGGCGAGCTGGCCAGGGGGTGGGGGTTGGCCGGGAGGCCGAAGGACAGCCACAGGCCGAGCAGCGAGGTGGCGGCCATGACCAGGAAGATCAGGCGCGGGCCGTACTCCACCGTCAGCAGCGCGCCCAAGGGCAGGGCCAGCATCGGTCCGGTGGCGATCAGCGCCCGGGAGCGGCCAGTGCGGCGGGCTGCGCCGGTGGGTTCGGCGGTGGCCATGACTTGAGTCGACAGGTTGAGCGCGGCGTAGGACAAGCCCCAGCCCAGGCGCAACACCAATAGCCACCAGAACCCGGACAAACTGGCGTAGCCCAGGGCACAGAGCGCGGCGGTGCCGGCGGCCAGCAGGCAGATCGGGCGGTCGCCGTGGCGCGCATAGAAGCGCATCACGTAGCTGTAGCCAAAGATCCTGATCAAGCGGTTGGCCGCCAACAGCAGCCCGGCTTCGGCCAGGCTGACGCCAAAGGCTTCGTGCTGCATCGGCAGCAGCAGGTACAAGAGGGTGTCGCCGGGCAGGCACAGGCCGAGGATCGACGCGGCGCGGGCTGAATCTCGATCAGTGTTGCGGGTGCTGCTGGGGATGGCATCGGGCATGGGCTGGGCAACCGGGCAAAGGCGGCCTTCAGGGTGGCGGCAAGCCCCCGCACTGACAAACGCTTTAATTGCGCCCTATATGTGACTAAATTAGACCCATGATTGCCGACCTCCCCCCGTTGAATGCCGTTCGCGCCTTTGCCGCCGCCGCTCGCCACGAGAGCTTCAGCCGCGCGGCCGAGGAGCTGCACGTGAGCCACAGCGCGGTCAGCCGCCATATCAAGTTGCTCGAAGAGCACCTGGGGGTGCTGCTGTTCGAGCGCCGTGTGCGGCAGTCGATACTGACCCCCGCAGGGCAGGCGTTTTATGAGCAGGTCAGCGTGGCCCTGACCCAGATCGCCAGCGCCGCCGCGTCTTTGCGCCAGGGCGCGGCACTGCGCAAGGTGACGCTCAATGTGCGGCCATCCTTTGCCGTGCGCTGGCTGATCCCGCGGTTGCCGAACTTTATGGCGCAACACCCGCAGATCCAGCCCGAGGTGGTGACCAGCACCCAATACCCCGACCCGGCGCGGGAAACCTTTGACCTGGTGATTCGGCGCGGCCGGGCCGGCTGGTCGGCGGCGTTGCAACCGCAGCGGCTGCTGGAGGATGAAATGCTGCTGGTGGCCGCCCCCGCACTGCTACACAACACGCCGCTGGCCAGCGCCCGCGACCTGGGCCGACACACCCTGCTGACCAGCCGCACCCGCGCCACCGACTGGAGCAAATGGACGGCCCACTGCGACCTCGCGCCCCTGGGCAGCCCGCCGACCCTGCAGTTCGACCATATGCATTTTGTCCTGCAGGCCTGCGTCGACGGCCTGGGCCTGGCCCTGTGCCCGGCCTCGCTGTTGGGCAAGGACCTGGCCAGCGGCCGCCTGGTGTGCCCGTTGCCGACCTTGCGCCAGCCGCTGCCGCGCTATTACTACGCGCTGTCACCGGAAGCCGGAGCTGACGCCGAACTGTTTATGCAATGGATGCGCGCGCAGATCGAGCAGGACGCACTGGATAACGTGGCCCAGATACCGGCAACGCCTTGATACCGCGACCTGGCTGACAGCAATTAGCGACCTGCCCGGCACCACACACAGCCTGATCTGACAATTCTTCGACATCCTCTGCGGTAAGATTCACGCCTCTGTTTGCCCGATGAGCCCCGATCGTCCATGCCCCTGACTGCACCTGTTACCACCGCCCTGCCCCCTGTGCTGGCCGGCCCGCTGCTGCGGCGCCTGCAACCCACGCGCCTGGTGCTGTGGCTGGTGGGATCACGGGCGCTGCAACTGACGCTGCGCTTGCAGGTGACCGCGGGCAAGCCGGCGCAGGACATCGCCCTGGACGCCCGGCAGTGCCAGGTGATCGCGGTCGGCCAACAGGCGTTCATCCACCTGATCGACGTCACCCTGGAGGCGGCCCTGCCCCAGGACGTCGCCATCGGCTACGACCTGCTGCTCGACCACGGCGATGGCGTCACCTCGGGCATCGCCGACTGGGCGCCGCACCTGCTGTACGGCCAGGCGCGCAGCCCGGAGTTTGTGCTGCACAGCCGCCTTGGGCAGTTGCTCCACGGCTCGTGCCGCAAGCCGCATCACCCGGCCAATGACGGCTTACTGTGCGCCGACCGCCTGCTGGCCGAGGCCCCGGCGCCGGAGCAGCGCCCGGCCCTGCTGATGATGAGTGGCGACCAGGTGTATGCCGACGATGTGGCCGGGCCGATGCTGCGGGCGATCCATGCCCTGATTGCCCGCCTCGGGCTGTTCGACGAGCACCTGGAGGGCGCGGTGGTGGATGACAGCGCCGCGCTCTACGGCCACCGCGCCAGCTACTACCACCGCGCCGAATTGCTGCCGGCGCTGAAAAGCAACGAGACCCTGCGCGAACGCTTTTTTGGCGGGGTGAAAAAGCCGATTTTCACCAGCAGCAGCGCCGACAACCACCTGGTGACCTTCGCCGAAGTACTGGCGATGTACCTGCTGGTTTGGTCGCCGCTGCCCTGGACCCTGATCGCCCCATCACCACCGCCGTTGCTGCCCACTGAGCAGGCCCGCTACCGACGCGAGCAGCAGCATATCGACGGTTTCGTGGCCGGCCTGGGCGGCGTGGCGCGAGTCATGGCGCACCTGCCGTGCCTGATGATTTTCGACGACCACGACATCACCGATGACTGGAACCTCAGCGCGCAATGGGAAGAAACCGCCTACGGCCACCCGTTCTCCAAACGCATCATCGGCAACGCGCTGCTGGCCTACATGCTGTGCCAGGGCTGGGGCAACAACCCGGACGCGTTTCCCGCGCTGCTCGAACAAACCCGGGCCCTGAGCAGCACCCCACAGCACGGGCACCTGAACGCCGCCGCCCAGGATCAATTGATCGATGAGTTGCTGCGCTTCCAGCACTGGCATTACGTGCTGCCAACCGCCCCGGCGCTGGTGGTGCTGGACACCCGCACCCGGCGCTGGCGCAGCGAGTTCAACCTCGGCCAACCCTCGGGCCTGCTGGATTGGGAGGCCTTGAGCGAGCTGCAACAAGAGCTGCTGGACCACCCTTCGGCGATCATCGTCTCGCCGGCGCCGATCTTTGGCGTGAAGTTGATCGAGACCGTGCAAAAGGTCTTCAGCTGGTGCGGCTACCCGCTGCTGGTGGATGCGGAAAACTGGATGGCCCATCGCGGCTCGGCCCAGGTGATCCTGAATATCTTCCGCCACTCGCGGACCCCGGGCAGCTACGTGGTGCTGTCGGGGGACGTGCATTATTCGTTCGTGTACGAGGTGCTGATCCGTCACCGCAAGAGCGGGCCGAGGATCTGGCAGATCACCAGCAGCGGCATCAAGAACGAATTCCCCCCGGCCCTGCTGGAATGGTTCGACCGCCTCAACCGCTGGCTGTATTCACCGCGCTCGCCGCTGAACTGGTTTACCAAGCGCCGCCTGATGCGGGTCATCCCGCACATCCCCGAACGGGCCGAAGCCGGTGAGCGGCTGTGGAACTCGGCGGGGATCGGCCAGGTTTTTTTCAATGCACAGGGGCAACCGCAGCAGATTTACCAGCACAATGCCGACGGCTCGGCGCCGACTCGGATGGTCGCGCCGGATGAGCCATCCAGCCGCTGACCGGCCCGGTAAAACGCCTTCGCCCCTGACCCTTGCGAGCCCCGCCGCTGATGAAAATACTCTTCACCGCCCTGGCCCTGCTGTTGCTCGGCGTACTGTTCACCGGCACCTACCAGACCATGGAAGACGGCTACGCCGAAACCCGGTTCTTCATCAAAAAGTCACCGACCCTGCGTATCCGCTTCGAGAATATTTTTGCCTACGAGGCAGACGACAAATCCCTGGTCGAACTCAACCACGACCAACGCCAGCAGGTGATGGATTACTGCCGTTATCGCCTGGGTATCGTGACTCAGTTGCAGAACCAGGAGCAGTTGGAGCGGTGCAAGGCGCGATAAGGCTCAAGGCCGGGCATCGGCGCTGCAGTAGTCGGCTTTTTCCAGTTTCACCTCGTCCGGCAGGGCATTGCCCTGGCCGTCGATCTTGCGCAGCAGCGCCAGGCATTGCTGCTGGGTGTCATGGATAAACACCAGTTGGTAGTTGACCCCGGCCTCAGGGGTGAAGCGCACCGACTGCGCGCAGCTGTAGATCAAGTCGCTGTTGCTGGGGCGCTCGGTGTTGCTGAACATCAGGGCGAACGGCCGGTTGGCGGGGATTTTCAGCTCGTTGGCGCCGAAGTCGTCGCTGCGCCGCAGGCGGTCGGCCTCGGCGCTCATGGGCATGCCCAGGGAACGGAAGTTGGGGTTGGGGCGATTGCCGTGGGGGCGGACCATCAACCCCGAGTCGGGCTTGCGCCAGTCAATGCAGTCGCTGCTGGGTACGCCGCGGACAATGCCTTTGGCGATGATGCGGATTTGCGCGGTTGGCCCGCTGCCTTCGGGCAAGCGATAGCTGACGGTGGTGGCCTTGAGTGTCGACAGGCGGGTACAGCCACCCAGGCCCAGGCCCAACGCCAGACACAGCAACAACAGGGATGTGGGTTTCATCGTTCGTCCTTGAGCATGGCGGACGGCTGCCAGGGGGTGGCAACCATTGAAAAAGATTGGCAATCCTACCTCAGGGCCACAGGCCGCTGAGGAGTTTTTACCAGGGCGCCGATTGCCGGCGCCTGCTCTTTCTTTCGCCAAAGGCGCGGACGGCGCTGCCTGTCAGGCAGACGCCGCCACGCGGTGAGCGCAATCAGTAACGCGCATCCACCGGTTTTTTATCCTTGGGCCAATCCTTGACCTTGTCCGGGAAGTCGGGACGCGGCTGGTGGGAGAAGTATTCGGCCACGTCCAGCGCTTCCTGGTCGCTCAGGCCACCCTGGCCCAGGGGGAATTTTTCATGGAAGCCGATGGGCATATTGCGTTTGACGAAGGCCGCGGCGGTGTTGGTGCGGGCCATGCCGGCACCGATATTGAACGACTGCTCGCCCCACAGCGGCGGGAAGATCAGGCTGCCATCGGCGCGTTTCAGGCCTTCACCATCGGCGCCATGGCACACCGCACACTGCTTGGCGTAGACCTGCTGGCCGTGTTCCGGGTTGGGGGTCAGCGACGGGTCGATCTTGCCGACACCGCGCCCGGCCACTTTGTCTTCGGGCTTGGTGTTGTTTTTCATCCAGTCGAAGTAGGCCACCATCGCCTGCATGTCCGTGCCCTGCACCGGCAGCGGTTTGCCATTCATCGAGCGGCGGAAGCAGCCGTTGATGCGCTCTTCCAGGGTGATGGTCTTGCCGGCCCGCGGCGCATAGCCGGGGAAGAACGCCGAAACCCCGACAAAGGGCGAGCCGTCGGCCACGGTGCCGGCGTTGAGGTGGCAGCTGGTGCAGTTCAGGGAGTTGCCGACGTTGTCCGGCAGCAGCGCCTTGGTTTCCAGGTGCAGGCGCATGCCGCGCACCACTTGCTCGGCATTGGGTGCGGCCAGCAGATTGGCCAGGCGCGGGGTCTCGAACAAAGTGCTTTCGACGGTCGGGCTGAGCTGGGCACGCATGGCCTTGACCTGCGCGGGGCTGATGGCCGAGCCGCTATTGCCCCAACTGCTGCGAACAAAACTGAGGATCTCGGCAATCTCTTCATCCGCCAGTTGGGCAAAACCCGGCATGGTGTAGACCCGCGGGTGCGCCGCGGTTTGCGCGGTCTGCCAGCCGGTCAGGGTAATGTGCAGCAGCGAGGTCGGGTTGGCCGAGGCGATGCTCGGGTTACCCGCCAGCGCCGGGAACATCTGCGGCACGCCGCCACCGTCCTGGCGATGGCAGTCGGAGCAGAACTGCGCATAGCCCAGGCCGCCACGCGAACTGAACAGGTTGCTCGGTGGCGCGGCCGGGGTCAGGGGCTGGGACGGCATCGGCAGGTCATCTTTGCCCGCCGGCAGGGACTTGAGGTAAGCCGCGATCGCCGTCAGGTCTGCATCGGAAATGTGCTGGGTGCTGTGGTTGATCACATCGGCCATGTTGCCGGACACGGTGGCGAAGCGGTTCTGCCCGGTTTTCAGCAGTTGCACCGTGTCTTCCACGGTCCACAGGTTGCGCAGGCTGAGGGCGCGCCACTCTTCCACAGTCTCGCCGGCCAGGTAATGCTCGCCGCCGGACTCGTTGTCGCTCATGGCCTTCTCCTGGAAGGCAATGCCGCGCGGCGTGTGGCAGGAGCCGCAGTGGCCCAGGCCCTGGACCAGGTAGGCGCCACGGTTGAGCTGGGCGTCTTTTTTCGGGTCGGCGGCGAACTCTTTGTTGTCGACAAACACCAGGTTCCAGAACCACAGGCCCCAGCGCTGGTTGAAGGGGAAGCCCATGTCGGCTTCGAGGTTGGCTTGCGCCACCGGCGCCACGCCATCCATCAGGTAGGCAAAGAGCGCGCGCATGTCCTCTTCGGTCATTTTGGCGTAGGACGGGTACGGCATCGCCGGGTACAAATGGCTGCCGTTGGGGGTCACGCCTTCGCGCATGGCGCGGTCGAACTGCTCGAAGCTGTAACGGCCGATGCCGGTGTCCGGGTCGGGGGTGATGTTGCTCGAGTAGATGGTGCCCATGGGGGTTTTCAGTTCCAGGCCACCGGCCATGATCGCCCCGCCCTTGGCGGTGTGGCAGGCGATACAGTCGCCCAGTTGCGCCACATACAGGCCGCGTTCCACCAGGGTTGGTTCAGCAGGGGGGGTGGTCTGGACGGTAGCAGGTGCCGGTATCGGCTCATTGCCTTGGACGGAGTGAACGCAGAGCAACGCCGCGCCAAGAATGGCCAGGCGTGACAGAGAGAAAGCCATCAGGTTATTCCTTTAAGAACTGCCTGGAGTGGTCTCCTCGGCAGTTATCGGCATCTATTTTTATGGGTATCACCGGGCACGTGTCCACACGGCCCGGGGCGCACAACCTCACGGAGTTGCGCATAAAAGTGTTTTACAGGCCGTTCGCTGATGGCAGTTTGATATGGATCAGCTGCCGTGCACCT
Source organism: Pseudomonas sp. CF161 (assembly GCF_000416215.1). Lineage (NCBI taxonomy): Bacteria > Pseudomonadati > Pseudomonadota > Gammaproteobacteria > Pseudomonadales > Pseudomonadaceae > Pseudomonas > Pseudomonas sp. CF161. The sequence goes on along the minus strand of NZ_ATLP01000093.1, from coordinate 59,585 downwards.
GGGGTGAAAAAAACCCGTTCGCGGCTCCAGCGCCGAGGCTGCATTCCGCAACGGCGGCGCGCGCGTTACCCTGGCGCTCGCCGTCCGATCATCGTCGTGAACAGGGAGCCGTATGCCGACCCATGCTGAAGCGTTTTGCCAACGGGCCATTGCCTACCTCAAGGTCCAGGCGCCCGCCGCGGACGCGAGCGACCTCGCGCTGTCACATGCCGACAGCCCGATCCTCCAACCTTTTTCCCAGGACCTGCTGGTGGCGTACCTGGTGGATGAAGGCGAGTCATTTGCCTATGTGCAACAACGCCACCTGGATCAGGCCGGCATCAGCTCCCAGGCACTGCACCTGATCGGCCTGCGCAACCTCGCGGCCCTGGCCGAGGAACGGGCTGAAGTCCGGGCCCACGGCGAGTTGTTTGCGGTGCTGATGGACGGCCATTTCGAGGCCAGCCTGCTCCTGCTGGATGAATTCTGGTCGCAGTGGTACGCCCAACTGCTGCCCAACGGCGCCGTGGCCGCCCTGCCGGCGCGGGATGTGCTGGCCTTTACCGACGCCGCCAACACCACCGGCATCGTGCAACTGCATCAACTGTGCGAACGCTTGCAGGACGACGTCAGCCACCGCCTGACCTCGACCCTGTATCGCCGAAGTCACTTCACCTGGGAGGCGCTGCATGAAACCGCCGATCTGTGACCTGTGCCACAACGACTTTCGCTGCGAGTACGGTCATCGCGGCACAGGCGGCGGTGCGGTGTCATTCGCCGACTTCCGGCCGTTGCCCGAGGGCGCCGCGGGCCAGGCGCCCGGCTTGGAGTGGTTTTGCGACGAACACCTGGCCTGCGCCCAGGCCCTGGCGCATCGGCCCCATGCAGTGGCCATGGCGCACTTACGGGCCGAGCATGGCCCCTTCCCCGAGTACCCGCCGTTGCCCGCCCTGGACCCGGCGCTGTGGGTCATCGATGTCGGGCCCCAGCCGGCGAAAGTGTTCAGCCTGCTGCGCCAGGCGACGCAGCTCAGCCCGCAGGAGGCCAAACAGCGATTGGCCGAAGGCGTGTTCCAGGTGCTCAGCGCCTGGCCGGCAGCGCTCGAGGTCTGGCAGCAGGCATTGGCCGAGGCGGGGGCAACGGTCGAGATTCGTTACCCGTCGTCGCGTAATATTCAGCTGTTTTGCCGTTGAATGGGGCGCGCTGAGCCCCCAGGACATCACCTCAACCTTCAGGAACAGGATGCGCCTTGGACATTGCCCGGTTGTTGAAAAAGCGCCAGTTGAACGTGCAGGAGCAAAACGCCCTCGTCGCCCATGCCCTGACGACGTGCGCCTTGCACTGGCGCCAACAGGGCCTGCCCCCCGCGCTGCGTGAGGCCGGCGCCGCCCGGGGCGTCGACTGGGCGCACAGCATCCTGCTCAGGCTGGACCTGGACTTCCCCGGCATGCCCGGCCTGTGGGGCGAGTTGGTCGACCAGAACGGGCGCTTTATCGAGTTCGAACTGGAAAGCCCGCCGCCCCATGAGCAATTGCTGAGCGTCGAGCAGTGGCAGGACATCACCCAGCAGCAAGACTTCGCCCGCCATGCCAAAGGCATCGGCATGGGCCGAGGCGCCATTGCCCGGGAGGTCTGGCGAAAGCTGGTTCCAGGTGCCCTGCGCAACCGTTACAAAGCGGCCTTTGTGCTGGCGCTGGGCAGCACAAAATCCCTGGGCGACAGTGGCTGGGAGTTTGCCCCGCCGCTGCCGATCGACCCCCGTGTGGCGCAGCACTTGGTGCAGCGCCTGCACTTGCAGGCCAAGGAGACTTACCTTGGGATCGAGGCATTCGAGGGCGAGGACATGGACGCCTCGGTGATCCATGACCAGGCGTTCGGCATCGCCGAAATTGCCTTCAAGACCTACAGTGAAGCCGCCCTGGAAGCCGTGACCCAAGCCTGGCACAGCGAGCCTACGGGCAGTACCGAACTGTTTGTGCCGTCGCGGGAAGGGGCACAGGCGGGTTGAAGCAGGTGGTCACCGCCTTGGTAGTTGCCGACGCATCAGACCCAGTCTTCAACGCGCAACCCGGGAACCCGTTGGAACTCACGCAGATTATTGGTCACTAGAATCAGCCCCTGGGAGCGCGCATGACCTGCAATCAGTTGATCGTAAGGACCGATAGGCTGACCCAGCCTGGCCAGTTCTGCGCGAAGCTGACCGGTATGAATCGCCGCCTCGTCGTCATAGTCCAGCACATCAAGCCGCGCAGAAAATCCCTCGACCACATTCAGATTTTTCTCAGGGGCCGCTGACTTCTCCGCACCGTAGATCAGCTCCATCAAGGTCACTGAGCTGATGCACAGGCGACCATGCTGCCGGCTGAACGCCTCACGAACCTGCTGCGGTTTGTTTTTGATGGTGAAGATACAAATGTTGGTATCAAGCATGTACTTGAGCATCAGAAGGACTCACGTATCTGTTCGGCAGGCTGATCCCTGTCACTCATGAAATCATCGCTGACGCTATCTTCATCAAACCAGCTGTCCCAAGACTCGCCGGCCGGGGTAATAATTCGACTGCGTCCAATGCTGACAATATCCACCCGAGTAACATCCTCCGGCAGAGCTGCCGCCTTGGGCATGCGTATCGCTTGACTGCGGTTACTTTTAAATACCGACCCTTGTTCCATAAACACTCCGAGGGATATACCTAAGGTATATCCAGTGTAGATATCGCAATGTATATGTCAAAGACATATCCCAAAATAAACGACCTCGGACTCTTCACTCCCACGTCGACCCAGGCCAAAAAGCCGGGAACTTCCCCCAGCGCCAACCACTCACTTTTCTGACCCTCGCTGATTGACCACAAGGCCCGTCCCTCATGTTTGAACACCTCGACCTCAACGCCCTGCTCGCCACATACGGTTACTGGGTGGTGTTTATCGGTTGCCTGCTGGAGGGCGAAACGGTGTTGATTCTGGGCGGCATGGCGGCGCACCAGCAGGTGCTGCAGCTGTGGCCGGTGATTGCCTGGGCCAGTGTCGGCGGGATGCTGGGGGACCAGATGCTGTTCTGGAGCGGGCGCTACTTCGGCGCGCGGCTGTTGCCCAGGCTCAAGCGGCACCAGGCGGCGATCGAGCGGGTCCAGGGCTTGATCGAGCGCTACCCCTCGACCTCGGTGTTTGCGGTGCGGTTCCTGTACGGCATGCGTCTGGTCGGGCCGATGGTGATCGGCGCCAGCCGGCTGTCGCCGTGGCGCTTCAGCCTGTTGAACATGCTCGGCGCGGTGGTCTGGGCCACGCTGTTCGTCACGGCCGGGTACTGGGCCGGTGAAGCGTTGGAGCATTTTCTAGGCAATCTCAAGCCCTATCGCTTGCCCATCTTTATCGGCGTGGTGCTGCTGTTTGCCGCCGCGGCGCTGATTCGCCATCGACGGGCCAAGGCCCGGCAGGCGGCCTGAGCCCGACACCACGGCGCGCCCGACCGCCTGGGCGGACGGGCATGCACCCGGACCTCAGCGCACAGGTGGTGCGTATTGGATGCCGCCGTTGTTCCACAGCGCGTTCAGGCCGCGGTCGATGGCCAGTGGTGTGCTCTTGCCGAGGTTTTTCTCGAACACTTCACCGTAGTTACCTACTTGCTTGACGATCTGTACTACCCAGTCCTTCGGCAGTTTCAGGTCTTTGCCGTATTCACCGTCCGCACCCAGCAGACGTGCAACATCAGGGTTCTTGGTGGACTTGGCTTCGGCTTCGACGTTTTTCGAAGTCACGCCGGCCTCTTCGGCATTGAGCATGGCGAACAGGGTCCATTTGACGATGCTGAACCACTCTTCGTCGCCTTTACGCACGACCGGGCCCAGGGGCTCCTTGGAGATGGTTTCCGGCAGAACGACGTAGTCGGTCGGGGTCGCCAGCTTGCTGCGTTGTGCGTACAGCTGGGATTTGTCGGAAGTCAGCACGTCGCAACGACCGGATTCCAGCGACTTGGCGCTTTCATCGGAGGTGTCGAAGGTGATCGGGGTGTATTTCAGGCCGTTGCCACGGAAGTAGTCGGAAACGTTCAGCTCGGTAGTGGTACCGGCTTGAATGCAGATGGTTGCACCGTCCAGTTCCTTGGCGCTTTTGACGCCCAGCTTGTTGTTCACCAGGAAGCCGATGCCGTCGTAGTAGGTCACGCCGGCAAACACCAGGCCCATGCCCGAATCGCGGGAGCTGGTCCAGGTGGTGTTGCGCGACAGCACGTCGATTTCGCCCGATTGCAGCGCGGTGAAGCGCTCCTTGGCGTTCAACTGGCTGAATTTGACCTTGGTCGCGTCGCCAAATACGGCGGCGGCAACAGCCCGGCACACGTCAGCGTCGATGCCCAGGATCTTGCCGGTGGCGTCCGGTACCGAGAAGCCCGGCAGACCGTCGCTCACACCGCATTGCACAAAGCCTTTTTTCTGCACTGCATCAAGGGTCGCACCCGCCTGCGCGAAGCCGCTCATACCCAGTACCGCGGCTGCCGTGACGACGGCCAGGGTGGATTTCAACATCTTCATTCAAACCTCCAGTTTTGCTCTTGTTGTGTCGGAGCTTGAGTCCTGCCGCACCCTTATGAGGCGCTGTTGACCCTGTGCTGGCTTTTTTTAGGGTCAAGCGGCGTAAGACCTTCGCTATGAGTCTAGTAGGATAAATCCCCGTAACGGAGCCCCCACATCTCACCAATCGGCCGAACGGGCTGTAGCCCTTTCATGTTCGCGAAGCCCGTAGCGGCCAGTGGCGAACGTCCATCACCGGATTTTTGCTATGCCCCAGCCAGCGGCAGCCTGATAGTGTTACCGCCGGGGGTAAGTGCAATCACTTCGATATCCCTGTTAGCAAAGCCCGTACCATATTCAGCGCTTAAGCGTTTCAGCCAATGGTCAATAGCAAAACGTTCAACCTTGCGACATCTTCTTCACAGATCAACTCGCGGCGCACCTTGACCACGCACCTCTTCAGCGCGCACGCACAACAATGGAGCAACCATGACCGAACCCTTGATTCTTCAGCCCAGCAAGCCCGTCGACGCCTGTGTGATCTGGCTCCATGGCTTGGGGGCAGATCGCTATGACTTCCTCCCGGTGGCCGAAGTCCTGCAGGAAACCCTGCTGACCACCCGCTTCGTGCTGCCCCAGGCACCGACCCGCGCCGTGACCATCAACGGCGGTTATGCCATGCCCAGCTGGTACGACATCCTGGCCATGAGCCCGGCCCGAGCGATCGACCGCGAACAGCTCGAGCAGTCGGCAAAACAGCTTATCGAACTCATCGAACAGCAACGGGCCGGCGGAATAGACGCCTCGCGGATTTTCCTCGCCGGTTTCTCCCAGGGGGGTGCGGTGGTGCTGCACACGGCCTTCCTGGAGTGGCAGGGCCCCCTGGGCGGCGTACTTGCCCTCTCCACTTATGCCCCGACCTTCAGCGACGAGCTGCAACTTTCGGCCAGCCAACAGCGGATTCCGGTGCTGTCGCTGCATGGGCAATACGATGAAGTGGTGCAGAACGCCATGGGGCGGACCGCTTATGAGTATTTGAAGCAGCATGGTGTCACCGTGACATGGCAGGAATACCCAATGGGCCATGAGGTGTTACCTGAAGAAATTCGCGACATCGGCGTCTGGTTGAGCGAGCGTTTGCGCTAAAAACGAAACTTCCTGTAGTCCGAGACCCAACACACTACGCCGCGCCCGATTCTTGCATTACACTGCCCGGCGTACATTCCTTAACCAATTGATGAGATGACCGTGCTCAAAGCACTCAAGAAAATCTTCGGTAAAAGCGAGGCTGAGCAGCTCGCGCCAAGCTCCAGCGTCCCCTCCCCCAGCCCCAGCAGCCATCAAGAAGGCCGTCAATCGGGCCGGACCGCGCCAGCTACCGCAAGCCAAAAAGAGCCGGTGACCACACCCGCCGCCCCTGCTGTTGCAGCTCCATCGACTCCCGCCCGCAGCGAAAAGCCCAAGGCCGAACAACCTCGTCGTGAGCGCGCACCAAAGCCGCCCGTCAGCACCTGGAAACTCGAAGACTTCGTCGTCGAGCCCCAGGAAGGCAAGACCCGCTTCCACGACTTCAAGCTCGCCCCCGAGCTGATGCATGCCATTCATGACCTGGGCTTTCCTTACTGCACGCCGATCCAGGCGCAGGTCATGGGCTTCACCATCAATGGCCAGGACGCCATCGGCCGGGCCCAGACCGGCACCGGCAAGACCGCCGCGTTCCTGATCTCGATCATCACCCAGCTGTTGCAGACCCCGCCGCCGAAAGAGCGCTACATGGGCGAGCCACGGGCACTGATCATCGCGCCGACCCGCGAACTGGTGGTCCAGATCGCCAAGGACGCCGCCAGCCTGACCAAGTACACCGGCCTGAACGTGATGACCTTCGTCGGCGGCATGGACTTCGACAAGCAGCTCAAGCACCTCGAAGCCCGCCACTGCGACATCCTGGTCGCCACCCCGGGCCGCCTGCTGGACTTCAACCAGCGCGGCGATGTGCACCTGGACATGGTCGAAGTGATGGTGCTGGACGAAGCCGACCGCATGCTCGACATGGGCTTTATTCCCCAGGTACGGCAGATCATTCGCCAGACTCCGCCGAAAAATGAACGTCAGACCCTGCTGTTCTCCGCGACGTTCACCGAAGACGTGATGAACCTGGCCAAGCAATGGACCACCGACCCGGCCATCGTCGAGATCGAATCCGAGAACGTGGCCAGCGAAAACGTCGAACAGCACATTTATGCTGTGGCCGGTGCCGACAAATACAAACTGCTCTACAACCTGGTGACCGACAACGGTTGGGAGCGGGTCATGGTCTTCGCCAACCGCAAGGACGAAGTCCGGCGCATCGAGGAACGCCTGGTACGCGATGGCGTGAATGCCGCCCAACTGTCGGGCGATGTACCGCAGCACAAGCGCATCAAGACTCTGGAAGGTTTCCGCGAAGGCAAGATCCGCGTGCTGGTGGCCACCGATGTGGCAGGTCGCGGAATCCACATCGACGGCATCAGCCACGTGATCAACTTCACCCTGCCGGAAGTACCGGACGACTACGTGCACCGCATCGGGCGTACCGGGCGGGCCGGGGCCAACGGCGTGTCCATCAGCTTCGCCGGTGAAGACGACTCCTATCAGCTGCCATCGATCGAAGCCCTGCTGGGGCGCAAGATCAGCTGCGAAACACCGCCCACCGAGCTGCTGCGCCCCGTGGAGCGCAAACGCCCGCAAGCGACCTGAGGCAAGGGCGTAGCCCGAAACCTCTGCCCTGAAGAAAACGCAGCCTCCACCAGGCTGCGTTTTTTTTCGCCTGGCGATTGCCGAACACAACTAAAAGTCCATAATAGACAAATTAGTTTATATCCACCGCCGTGGGAGCCCCCGCATGTCCAGCACGCCCTATGTGATTGCCCAAGCCCAAGCCCGCGAACTGCTGGCCCAGGTCGATGTGCCGCAGATCCTGCGCAAACTGTTTATCGACCTGGCCGCCGGGCGCGCGGTGCAACCGGCGCAGCAGTTGGTGGAATTCCCCCAGGGGGCCGGCGACTTCATCAACTACCTGGGGGTGCTGGCCGATGATCGGGTGTATGGGGTCAAGACCTCGCCCTATATCGTTCGCGCCGAAGGCCCACTGGTCACCGCCTGGACCCTGCTGATGTCCATGGACAGCGGCCAGCCGCTGTTGCTGTGCGATGCCGGCGAACTGACCACCGCCCGCACCGCCGCCACCACGGCCGTGGCGGTGGACGCCCTGGCCCCTGGCGACGCCCGCCAGCTGTGCATCATCGGCAGCGGCCCCGTGGCCCTGGCCCACCTGCATTACGCCAAGGGCCTGCGGCCATGGCAGCACATCCGCCTGTACTCGCCGAGCCTCGCCAGCGCCAGCGCAGAACAACGGGCTCGGCTCCAGGCCCTGGACCCACGGCTGCAGATCGCCAGCAGCCGTGAGCAGGCCCTGGCCGACGCGGATGTGATCATGCTCTGCACCTCATCCGCCGGGCCGGTCATCGACCCTGCGCAACTGAGCCGTCCGGCGCTGATCACCTCCATCAGCACCAATGCGCCACGGGCCCACGAGGTTCCGCCGCACAGCCTGGGCCAGATGCAGGTGTATTGCGACTACCGCCAGACCACACCGGACGCGGCGGGCGAAATGCTGATCGCCAGCCAGCAGCACGGCTGGCACAAGGAGGCGATTCTCGGCGACCTGGGCGAGTTGCTCAGCGGCCAGGCCCCGCGCCCGGACGCCACGGGCTCGGTGTTTTTCCGCTCCATCGGCCTGGGCCTGGAGGACATCGCCCTGGCCAATGCGCTGTACCGCTTGCAGCTCAAGGCCGACGCCGCGCCCGCCCGATAAGCGCGGCACCCGGCCCTACCCAGACTTTTCCGGAGAGACCCATGCCTCAGGCAGACTTCATCATCATTGGCGGCGGCATCGCCGGGGCATCCACCGGCTACTGGCTGTCAGGCCATGGCCGGGTTGTGGTGCTCGAACGCGAGTCGCACCCGGCCTACCACTCCACCGGACGCTCGGCAGCCCTGTACACCGCGGCCTATGGCACCGCTCAGGTGCGGGCCCTGACCCTGGCCAGCCGCGCGTTCTTCGACGCGCCGCCCGCCGGCTTCTGCGAACACCCGCTGCTGACGCCGCGCGGGGAGATGACCGTAGACTTCAACGGCGACCCGCAAGAGCTGAACAATCAGTACCTGAGCGCCAAGGCCTCGGTGCCGGAGATGCAGCTGCTCACCGCCGACCAGGCCTGCGCCCGCCTGCCGATCCTGCGCCGGGAAAAAGTCCACGGCGCGCTGTATGACCCGAGCGCCAGCGATATCGACACCGACGCCCTGCACCAGGGCTATCTGCGCGGTATCCGGCGCAACCAGGGCGAGCTGCATACCGACTGCGAGGTGCTGTCCCTGGCGCGTGACGCCCAGGGCCTGTGGCAGGTGACCACCGCCCACCAGACCTTCAGCGCGCCCATCATCATCAATGCCGCCGGCGCCTGGGCCGACCAGATCGGCGCCATGGCCGGCGCCCGACGCCTGGGGCTGCAACCCAAGCGTCGCGCAGCCTTTATCTTCGCCGCGCCCGAAGGCCTGGATATCCACCAGTGGCCGATGCTGGTGAGCCTGGATGAGTCGTTCTACATGAAGCCCGATGCCGGGATGTTCCTCGGCTCGCCGGCCAACGCCGACCCGGTCGAACCCCACGACGTGCAGCCCGAAGAGCTCGATATCGCCATGGGCATCTACCAGATCGAAGAAGCCACCACCCTGAGCATCCGCCGCCCGACCCGCACCTGGGCCGGCTTGCGCAGTTTCGTCAGCGACGGCGACTGCTCTCGGGGTTCGACCCAAGGGTTCCGGGGCTGTTCTGGGTCGCCGGCCAGGGCGGTTATGGCATCCAGACCTCGCCGGCCATGGGCCAGGCCAGCGCCGCGCTGGTGCGTGGCCAGTCCCTGCCCGAGTCACTGACCCGCTTTGGCCTGGAGGCCGCCATGCTCTCACCGGCACGCCTGGGCTGAAGCCCGGCTCAGGTGACGCGCCCCTGCGATTGCGGCAAACTCCCAGCGCCCTGGATGCCAGGGCGCTGACGCCGCCTGGAGTACGACCCATGACCACACCTGTGCAGGACCCTGCCCTGGACAACTTCCGGGCGATCGCCGATGCCATCGCCACGCTGTTTTTCCCCCATGCCGAGGTGGTGATCCACGACCTGCGCACGCAAAAGATCGACTACATCGCCAACAACATCTCCAAGCGTGAAGTGGGCGACGACGCCGCCCTGGAGGACATGCTCAGCGAGGAGGTCAGCGAACGTAATATTGGGCCGTACGAAAAGCTCAATTGGGATGGTCAGAAGATTCGCAGCCTGAGCAGCGTGCTGCGCGACAGCCAGGGGCATCCGCTGGCCGTGCTGTGCATCAACCTGAATATTTCCCTGTTCGAAAACGCCAAGGCGGCGCTGGACCTGTTTCTTTCGCCGAGCAAGCTGATCCCGCAGCCCGACTCGCTGTTTCGCGATGACTGGCAGGAACGGATCAACACCTTCCTCCACAACTGGCTGCGCGAACGCCAGCTGGGGCTGAACCTGCTGACCCGCGAGCACAAGCGCGAGCTGGTGCTGGCGCTGCACGCCGAGGGCGCCTTCAAGGGCAAAAGCGCCTCCAACTACGTGGCCAACGTGCTGAGCATGGGCCGCGCCACGGTGTACAAGCACCTGAAGGAATTGAAAGGCTGACCCCCTGTCACCCGGGCTCCGTTCCAGGAGCCCGGGTGAGGTCGCCAATCAGTCGCCGTAGATGTCCGACTTGAAGTACTTGGCCTGGATCTTCTGGTATTCGCCGTTGGCGCGGATACCGTCGATGGCCTTGTTCAGCTCGCCAACCAGCTCAGTATTGCCCTTGCGCACCGCGATCCCGGCGCCTTCGCCGACGTATTTCGGGTCCTTGAGCTCGGGGCCGACAAAGGCATAACCCGCGCCGCGCGGCATCGCCAGGAAGTCGCTCAAGGGGATGGTGTCGGCAAACACCGCGTCCAGACGGCCGGACGCCAGGTCCATGTAGATCTCTTCATTGTTGCTGTAGCGCATCACCTTGATGCCCTTGGGCTCGAACACCTCGGTGGCGTAGCGGTCGGTGGTGGTGGCCCGCTGCACGCCGACGGTCTTGCCCTTGAGGCTGGCGTACTGGTCATCCACCACTGCGCCCTGTTTCATCACCAGGCGCGAGGACGTGAAGTAGTACTTGTGGGTGAAATCCACCGACTTCTTACGCTCTTCGGTGATGGTCATGGACGACAGCGCGAAGTCGATTTTCTTCACTTTCAGTGAAGGAATCAGGCCGTCGAACTCACCCTCGATCCACTCGCACTTGACCTGCATCTGCGCGCACAGCGCATTGCCGATGTCGTAATCGAAGCCTTCGATCTTGCCTTCGGAAGTCTTGAAAGCGAACGGTGGGTAGGCGGCTTCGATGCCGATGCGCAGGGTTTTGTCGGCGGCGAACAGGCTGCTGCACGCCAGCAGGCTCAGCACCAGGCCACTGATAAGGGGGAGTTTCTTCATGATCGTTCTCTCGCAAGGTTGTTGTAGGTTTGGCAAGACAGAAGAAAAGAGCAACGCAGGGGGGACCGCTATTTTGTACTTATAATTCCATACTGGACTTTTATGTATTTATCGTCAATGGAGCGTGCGCAGTTGCATCGCGCCATCAAGTGCAGGGAGTGTTCAGCAGGCGAGGAATGACGCAGGCGCCGGCAAGCCGGCGCCGCGAGGGAAGGTATTAATGAAGATCAGGGTTTCCAGCGATCCGCCGCCGCGTGATCGCTGTCGCGCCCTTGCACCCAGCGCGGGCCGTCGCAGGTGTTTTCTTTCTTCCAGAACGGCGCGCGGGTTTTCAGGTAGTCCATGACAAACGCGCAGGCCTCGAACGCCGCCTGGCGATGGGCACTGGCGACGCCGACGAACACGATCGGCTCGCCGGGCAACAATTCGCCGATGCGGTGCAGCACCTCCAGCCGGAGCAGCGGCCAACGCTCTTGGGCTTCAGCAGCAATCTTGGCCAGGGCCTTTTCGGTCATGCCCGGGTAATGCTCGAGAAACATCCCCGCCACTTCCAGGCCGTCATTGAAGTCGCGCACATAGCCGACAAAGCTGACCACCGCGCCGACGCCGACGTTGGCGGCATGCAGCGCATTGACCTCAGCGCCCGGGTCAAAGGCGGCGCACTGCACGCGAATCGCCATCTCAGCCCCCGGTCACGGTTGGAAAGAACGCCACTTCGTCGCCATCGCTGAGGAGCTCGTCGAGTTGGCACAGCTCCTCGTTGCGCGCACACATCAGGTTTGGCTCGGCCAGGACCTGGGCGCCATCGCGCTCCACCAGCAAGCGCCGCACTTCCTCGACCGTGGCGAACTCACCCTCCAGCAGCAAGCCATCCATCCCCAGCGCTTCGCGGTAACGGGCGAAAAACTTCACGTTCAGCTTCATGGCGTCGGCGCCTGGTAATGGCCGCTCTTGCCGCCGAGTTTTTCCAGCAGGCGCACGCTTTCGATGGTCATGCCCCGGTCCACGGCCTTGCACATGTCGTAGATCGTCAAGGCGGCGATGCTGGCGGCAGTCAGGGCTTCCATCTCGACCCCGGTCTGCCCGGCGAGCTTGCAGCGGGCGACGATGTGCACGGTGTCGCTGCCCTCGGCGGTGAGCTCGACCTTGACGCTGGTGAGCATCAACGGATGACACAGCGGGATCAGATCACTGGTTTTCTTCGCCGCCTGGATCCCGGCGATTCGGGCCACGGCAAACACATCCCCCTTGGGATGGCCGCCGCTGACGATCATGTCCAGGGTTTGCGGGAGCATGCGCACCCGCGCTTCGGCCACGGCTTCACGGGAGGTCACGGCTTTTTCGGTGACGTCGACCATATTGGCGCGACCTTGGGAATCGAGATGAGTCAGCACAGCCTTACTCCTGATCAGGAGCGGCGATTGTAAACCCCTGGGTCAATTTTTCGCACGCACCATAGCGCCCTTTCCCACTCAGGCGTCTGACGCGCCCACGGGCCATCAGCCTGGGGAATGCACGGCATCAGAACAACGAATTGGCCGGGGTCGGCGAATCACCGTACAAGGTTGAAAACACAGGAGTTATCCCATGACCTTGCTTATCCCGATTTTGCTCAGCCTGCTCGCCGGCTTCGCCGTCCCCCTCCAGGCCGGAACCAACGCCCGCCTCGGGGCGCTCCTGGGCCACCCCCTGTGGGCCACCGGGGTTTCGCTGCTGGTCAGCCTGCTGGCGCTGATGGTGGTGTTGCTGGTGATCAAGGTGCCCAAGCCCAACCTCAGCGCCTTCTCGGGCGCGCCCTGGTGGATCTGGATGGGCGGGATCGCCGGCGTGCTCTACATCACCATCGCCCTGCTGATGGCCCCACGCCTGGGGGCACTGAACTTCATCATGGCGGTGATCATCGGCCAGTTGGTGATCTCGCTGATCATCGACTACTTCGGCCTGGTGGGCTTGCCGCGCAAGGACATCAGCCTGCAAAAGCTGGTGGGAGTCCTGGTGGTGGTCGGCGGTTTTGTCATCACCACCCGCGGTTAAACCCTGGGCGTGGCCGCCACCTCGCTGACCTGCCGACGCAACCAGGCATGGGCCGGATCATCACTGAAGCGCTGATGCCAGATGTGCACAAAGGGAAATGGCGCAATCGCCAGCGGTGGCGGCAGGCACAGCAGCTGCGGGTCGGTTGCGGCTTGATCCAGGGTGCGGGTGGCGACGGTCAGGATCAGGTCAGTGCCCAGGATCATCTGCGGCGCGATCCGCCAGTGGGGCACACTGACCGCCACGCGCCGCTGCAACCCACGCGCGCGCAACTGGCTGTCGACTTCCCCATTGAGGCTGGCGTCTATCGACACCTGCAAATGGGGCCGGGCCAGGTACTCGGGCAAATCCAGCACACCGCTGGCGGGCAGCGTTTGCCGGTCCAGCAGGCAGGAAAATGTTTCCTCGAACAACACCTGCATGGCGATTTCCGGCCCCAGGCTGGGAAACACCCCCAGGGCCAGGTCGATCTTGCCCCGGCTCACCTGTTCGAACATCTCGTGGCGACTGCCCTGGGTCACGTTGAGGCTGATATTCGGCGCCTCGCGGCGCAGGCGCACCAGCAACCCCGGGAGGATAAGCGCCGCACCATAGTCGGACATCGCCAGCTCAAAGGTGCGCTCGGAGCTGGCCGGATCGAAGTCCAGGGTCTTGCCGAGCAAGGCCTCGACCTGACGCAGGATCTCCTTGAGCGGTGCCCGCAGGTTCTGCGCCAGCACGCTGAGCACCACCTCATTGCCGTCGCGGATCAGCAGCGGGTCGTCCAGCAGGGTGCGCAGCTTGCCCAGGGAGTGGCTGATGGCCGGCTGGCTCAGGTGCAGGCGCTCGCCGGTGCGGGTCACGTGTTTCTCCGTGAGCAGCGCGTCGAGCACCACCAGCAGGTTCAAGTCGATGTTACGCAGTAACTGGGTGCTCATCCTGGCCTCATCTCTGCGGGCGCACGCCATGGCCGGGGCCAGGGCACGGGTCTGAATCGGCGCCCAGAATACCCGGTTGCCCGGCGCGCGATGCAAACAAAACGGGCGACCCAAGGGCCGCCCGCGTTCACCACTGCATGGGTTACAGGTGGGTTTCGGCGTATTCCGCGAGAATCGAGCGTGGCACCCCTTGCAGGGTGATGTGCACGCCGTTCGGGAAGTCCTTGAAGCGTTCAGTGAGGTAGGTCAGCCCGGAGCTGGTCGCGGACAGGTAAGGGGTGTCGATCTGCGCCAGGTTGCCCAGGCACACCACTTTGGAACCGGCGCCGGCACGGGTGATGATGGTTTTCATCTGGTGCGGGGTCAGGTTCTGGCATTCATCGATCAGGATCAGGCTTTGCTGGAAGCTGCGCCCCCGGATGTAGTTCAGGGATTTGAACTGCAACGGCACCTTGCTCAGGATGTAGTCGACGCTGCCATGGGTGCTTTCGTCATCCATGTGCAGGGCTTCGAGGTTGTCGGTGATGGCGCCGAGCCAAGGCTCCATTTTTTCCGCTTCGGTGCCGGGCAGGAAGCCGATCTCCTGGTCCAGACCCTGCACGCTGCGGGTGGCGATGATCCGCCGATAACGCTTGCTGACCATGGTCTGCTCAATGGCGGCCGCCAGGGCCAGGATGGTTTTACCGGAACCGGCGGCCCCCGACAGGTTGACCAAGTGGATGTCCGGATCGAGCAAGGCATACAGCGCCAGGCCCTGGTAGATGTCACGCGGTTTCAGGCCCCAGGCTTCCTGGTGCAACAGGGGCTCCTGATGCAGGTCGAGGATCAGCAAGGTGTCAGCGCGGATTTCCTTGATCCAGCCGACAAACCCTTGCTCGTCGATGATGAATTCATTGATGTGCACCGCCGGCAGGTTATCGATGAGCTGCACCTGATGCCAGGTACGGCCATGGTCCTGACGGGTTTCCACTTTGCTCACACGGTCCCAGAACGAGCCGGTCATGTTGTGGAAACCATTGGGCAGCAGGGATACGTCGTCGACCAGTTGGTCGGTGCTGTAGTCCTCGGCCGCGATCCCGCAGGCGCGCGCCTTGAGGCGCATGTTGATGTCTTTGGTCACCAGCACCACGCGCAGGTCCTTGTCGCGCGCGTGCAGGTCGATCAACTGGTTGATGATGATGTTGTCGTTGAGGTTTTCCGGCAGCAGGCTGTTGGGTTCCGAGCGCTTGCTCATCAGGATCGACAACAGGCCTTTGGGGCCGCTCTTGCCACGCTGGATCGGCACGCCCAGCTCGACATCTTCCGGTGTCGCTTCGCCCAGGGTCTTGTCGATCAGGCGAATCGCCTGCCGACATTCCGCGGCAACGCTGTGATGGCCGCTCTTGAGCTTGTCGAGTTCCTCCAGAACGATCATCGGGATGGCGACGTGGTGTTCTTCGAAATTCAACAGCGCGTTTGGATCGTGAATCAATACATTGGTATCGAGTACATAAAGGATTGGCTGGTTGGAAGAAGGGCTGCGTCCGTGATCATCCATACTCGGTCACCTTATGTGGGAGCCAGTCGACGCAATACCATGGCGGTGCTGCGCCTCGAAAGGACCACCGAGTTCGTCCGTGGGGGCTCGGGCGACATGAACACAAAAGGAGTCTTGGAAGACGCCACCTGTGTTGCAGGTTTCGGCGGTCTGACTTTGGTAATACTCCAAAACCTGTGACAGGAAAAAGCACTTTGACGTTTTTTTGAAGTTTATTTTTCAGGGTGACGAATAGCCCTTGGCGCGCTGCCCATCCACCGTTAAAGTCGGAAGTCCGCCTGCACCCATTTCTCGTCAAAAAACACCCCTATCCAGCCAAAAACCCAGTATTTGCGGGCTTTTCCGGCTTTCAGCGAAAGGCGTCCTGGCAGTCTTCCCAACCAATCCCGCTTTGCGCGGTTTGTGTCAGCAACCAGGGCATAGCGGTCTTGACCGTGTCCTGTTTGGCGTTGAACGCGATCACTCCGCGCCGCCATAACAACATCAGGGTCAGGACCCGCTGGCCACTCTCTTCAGCCTTGAGCTTGCCCGGACCGTCCTGGGCGTCGATATCCCACAACGCCACTTGCAAGCCCTGGGCATTGAAGAAGGCCTGGGCGTCGGCGCGGCGCTGGCCGTAGGGTGGGCGGAACAGGGGCACATAGTTTTCCGGCAGCTTGCTGCGCACCAGCTCGGCGCTGCGCTGGACCGAGTACTGCCAGTCCTGCCAGTGGCTGTGGGAGCGGTACTGCCAGCCCTGCACGCCGACACATTGCCGCGAGTACAACGACTGCAGGCTGGCCACCGAGGCCTGGTTCAGGCGGTTCTGAATATCGCTGCCGAGGACGAAGAAGGTGCCGTTGAGGTTCGATTTGCGCAGGTAGTCGGTCAACCACGGGGTGTTGTCCGGGGCCAGGTTGGCGGCGCTGTCGAATGTCAGCAGGAACAGGCGATCGTTGAGTTCGTCGCCATTGCGCTCGTAGTCGCCAAAGCGGGCGACCTCGCTGCTGGTCTGCGGGAACAGCGCAGCCTTGCGCAACAGCTCGTCCAGGTACTGCTCATGAAACACCCGGCTCGGTTCGGCCCAGCGGATATAGAAGGAATCGTCCCCCAGGTGAAACTTGCCGGCCTGCTCGCGCAGGCTGTCCATGTCTTCCACCAGGTAGCAAAAGGACGCGTCCTGATCGCAGCTCTGCTGGGCATAGTTGTAGTTGCTCAGCAGGCGCTGCCAGAGACGCTGCCGCAACGCATCGATCGCCTCCATATTAATGATGCGCAGGCCCAGGCGTTGCTTGAGCGAGGCCTCGTCCCAGGCTTCGCTGACCAGCAGGGTGCGGGCAAAGGTCAGGATCTCGGCACGTGAGGCGACGTCGAACAAGGTCGGGCTGCTGAGCGTCTCCGGCCAGGTGCTGCGGTCCAGGGTCGCCACGTCATTGGCCGCCGCCAGGGCGCCAAAGCTCATGAGCCAGGCCGAAAAAACAAATGCGATACGCAAAACAAACGCCTCCAGAACAAAACCCGCGCCGCACTATAGCCGATCCGCCCCTGTGGCGAGGCCGCTTGCTCCCTCGCCAACCGCCACAACGCCCAGCACACCCGCCTTGCGTCACCTATCGCCTTCATAGGTGGAGTCCGGGCGCCCAAGCCCCTAGAATCCCCCGACGCTTACAGGAGACGACTTCATGCTGATGGTGATTTCACCCGCCAAGACCCTCGATTTCGAGACCCCACCGGTTACCCAGCGCTTTACCCAGCCGCAATACCTGGACCATTCCCAGGAGCTGATCGAGCAATTGCGCGAACTGAGCCCGGCCCAGATCAGCGAGCTGATGCATGTCTCCGACAAGATCGGCGGCCTCAATGCCGCGCGTTTCGGCAGCTGGAACCCGGCCTTCACCCCGGCCAACGCCAAACAGGCGCTGCTGGCGTTCAAGGGTGATGTGTACACCGGCCTGGATGCCCAGACCCTCAACGAAGCCCAGTTCGACTACGCCCAGCAGCATTTGCGCATGCTTTCCGGCCTGTACGGCCTGCTGCGCCCCCTGGACCTGATGCAACCTTACCGGCTGGAAATGGGCACCAAACTGGCCAACGCCCGTGGCAAGGACCTGTACGCCTTCTGGGGCACACGCATCAGCGAATGGCTGAACGAAGCCCTGGCCGAGCAAGGGGATGACCTGCTGCTCAACCTGGCGTCCAACGAGTACTTTTCGGCGGTGAAACGCAGTGCACTGAATGCACGCATCATCAACACCGAGTTCAAGGACCTGAAGAACGGCCAGTACAAAATCATCAGTTTCTATGCCAAAAAAGCCCGCGGCATGATGAGCCGTTTCGTGATCGAAGAGCGCATCAACGACCCGGCCGCCCTCAAGCAATTCGATGTGCAGGGTTATCGCTACAGCGCCGAACAGTCAAAACCGGAAAACCTGGTGTTCCTGCGCGACCACGCGCCGGAATAACGCACGCCCCCACGCGCTGTTGTCCTACAATCAGCGCGCCAACTTTATATCTTTCCTTCCTCCCTCGATCTTTTCGCGTCATTTAGTTGACGCGAATAGCCTTTGTTCTGAATTTATAACTTTTCTTTCACTCGACAGATGTGACTTTTTTCAGTAGTGGCACTCTTTTTTTTAAACGGTAGTGGCACAAAAGTATCCCCGCCTTGCAACTCCCCATAACTAAAGGTTCAAACCGCACGTGCCATCAATATGAGAGCAGTGCCATCTTTGTCCTTATTTCAAGAAATTTCAGAAAACAGGATGAGTGGGTCGGAACTATGTCCTTAACCACCGCTCATACCACCGGTAACGATTCTCATCGTCGCTGTAAGAGATGACTTACACGCAAACAACTAACACCAGGCAAGTTAGCTTCAACGTTTGACCGACCCGTCTAAAACTTGAACTAACCCTTTAAGGACAGGAGATAACGCATCATTACTATCCCCTACAAGGCCAAGGCATAGCCCCTATTCAGCGCTTCCGAAAGCGCCGCCAACGCACGCCCGTCATGGCTTCCAGCCATTGCCACAGGGTCTGCAGCGAAGCTCGGAAAGGCCCTCCAACGGACGGCCGGCCACATTCAAGGGCATGCCCTTACAACAAGGCCAAGTTGCGCACAACTTGAGTGCATTTATTGAGTCACTCGGAAATTAGTCTGCCCGCCACGGCACTACAGCGCCTGTTCGCTGCACTTCCGAGTGCGTAACTACCGCTGGCAAACATTAACTCCAGCCATTTAATGGCATGAATAACACAGAGGTAAATGCGATGCGCATCAGCATATTTGGTTTGGGTTACGTCGGTGCAGTGTGTGCCGGTTGCCTGTCTGCACGGGGCCATGACGTAATTGGCGTCGATGTTGCCAAAGACAAGATCGATATGATCAACGCCGGCAAATCGCCGATCGTTGAACCGGGCCTGGGCGAACTTCTGGCCAAGGGCATCGAGACCGGTCGCCTGCGCGGCACCACCAACTTCGCCGAGGCGATTCGCGATACCGACCTGTCGATGATCTGCGTCGGCACGCCGAGCAAGAAGAACGGCGACCTGGAACTGAACTACATCGAAGCCGTGTGCCGCGAGATCGGTTTTGTCCTGCGTGACAAGACCACCCGCCACACCATCGTGGTCCGCAGCACCGTATTGCCGGGCACCGTCGCCAACGTGGTGATCCCGATCCTCGAAGACTGCTCGGGCAAGAAAGCCGGCGTCGACTTCGGCGTTGCGGTCAACCCCGAGTTCCTGCGTGAAAGCACCGCGATCAAGGATTACGACCTGCCACCGATGACCGTTATCGGCGAGTTCGACACCGCTTCCGGCGACGTCCTGCAATCGCTGTACGAAGAACTCGACGCGCCGATCATCCGCAAGGACATCGCCGTGGCCGAGATGATCAAGTACACCTGCAACGTCTGGCACGCGACCAAGGTCACCTTCGCCAACGAGATCGGCAACATCGCCAAGGCGGTCGGCGTCGATGGTCGTGAAGTGATGGACGTGGTCTGCCAGGACAAGACCCTCAACCTGTCCCAGTACTACATGCGCCCGGGCTTTGCCTTCGGCGGCTCGTGCCTGCCCAAGGACGTGCGCGCCCTGACCTACCGCGCCGGCTCCCTGGACGTGGAAGCGCCGCTGCTGAACTCGCTGATGCGCAGCAACGAATCCCAGGTGCAGAACGCCTTCAACATCGTCCAGAGCCACGACAAGCGCAAAGTCGCCCTGCTGGGCCTGAGCTTCAAGTCCGGCACCGACGACCTGCGTGAAAGCCCGCTGGTGGAGCTGGCGGAAATGCTGATCGGCAAGGGCTATGACCTGAGCATCTACGACAGCAACGTCGAGTACGCCCGGGTCCACGGGGCGAACAAGGACTACATCGAGTCGAAGATCCCCCACGTCTCGTCCCTGCTCAACTCGGACTTCGACTCGGTGATCGACAACTCCGACGTGATCATCCTCGGCAACCGCGACGAGAAGTTCCGCGCCCTGGCCGAAACCGCGCCCCACGGCAAACAGGTGATCGACCTGGTCGGCTTCATGTCCAAGGCCACCAGCGTCAGTGGCCGTACCGAAGGCATTTGCTGGTAAAGCAGCGGCAAGCTTCAAGCTACAAGCCGTAAGCAAGGGCTCCGCGCTTGGAGCTTGCGGCTTGGAGCTTGCAACTGATTTTAGGATGCAGATTATGCAATGGCTCAAGCACAGCCTGTTACAAGCCGCCGGTTGGCTGTTCTACCTCAGTTTGTTGATGGGTCTCGCCCTGGCGTTGCCCACCTCCACCTTTGACGCCGAGTCGAAGGATTTCATCTTCCTGATTGGCGCCGTGGGTATCTGGCGCTATTCGATGGGCGCCACGCACTTTCTGCGCGGCATGCTGTTTTTGTACGTGGTCTACCCGCACCTGCGGCGCAAAGTGCGCAAGCTGGGCAAGGCCGCCGATCCATCCCATGTGTTCTTGATGGTCACCAGCTTTCGCATCGATGCCCTGACCACCGCCCAGGTCTACAGCTCGGTGATCCGCGAAGCCATCGAATGCGGCTTCCCCACCACCGTGGTCTGCTCCCTCGTGGAAATGTCCGACGAGCTGCTGGTGAAAAGCCTGTGGGCCAAGATGAACCCGCCGGAGCGGGTCAAGCTCGACTTCGTACGCATCGCCGGCACCGGCAAGCGTGACGGCCTGGCGTTCGGCTTCCGCGCCATCTCCCGCCACCTGCCGGACGACCGCGCCGTGGTGGCCGTGATCGACGGCGACACCGTGCTGGCCGAAGGCGTCGTGCGCAAGACCGTGCCCTGGTTCCAGCTGTTCGGCAATGTCGGCGGCCTGACCACCAATGAGTTCTGCGAAGTGCGTGGCGGCTACATCATGAGCGAGTGGCACAAGCTGCGCTTCGCCCAGCGTCACATCAACATGTGCTCCATGGCCCTGTCCAAGCGCGTGCTGACCATGACCGGGCGCATGTCGGTGTTCCGCGCCACCGTGGTCACCGACCCGGACTTCATCGCCGACGTCGAAAGCGACTCGCTGCAACACTGGCGCCTGGGCCGCTTCAAGTTCCTCACCGGCGACGACAAGTCCAGCTGGTTCAGCCTGATGCGCCTGGGCTACGACACGTTCTACGTGCCGGATGCCGCGATCAACACCGTCGAGCACCCGCCGGAAAAGAGCTTTATCAAGGCCAGCCGCAAACTGATGTTCCGCTGGTACGGCAATAACCTGCGGCAGAACTCCCGGGCCCTGGGCCTGGGGATGAAGCGCCTGGGGCTGTTCACCAGCGTGGTGCTGTTCGACCAGCGCGTGTCGATGTGGACCTCCCTGCTCGGCCTGACCGTGGCGATCATCGCCAGCTTCAAATACGGCTTTGCCTTCATCCTCGCGTACCTGCTGTGGATCGGCATCACCCGCCTGATCCTGACCCTGCTGCTGTCCTGCTCCGGGCACCGGATCGGCCCCGCTTACCCGTTGATTCTCTATTACAACCAGATCGTCGGTGCGCTGGTGAAGATCTACGTGTTCTTCCGCCTCGACCAACAGTCCTGGACCCGCCAGGACACCAAACTGACCCGTGATCTCGCCAGCTTTCAACGTTGGTTCAACACCTGGTCGTCTCGGACCATGACCTTCTCCGCCGGCAGCGTGTTCGTCGCCGTGTTGCTGCTGATGGTCTGACCTGCCTTGCCTGAATTAACTAGGAAATAGCCCTTATGAACACCGCCGTGAACGTCAACGTAGTGCATGAATCCGAAGCCCAACGCCAACATGCCCGGGTCAAGATCCCGGCCAAGCTGCGCTTTTTCGGGACCGACCGTACGCCCCTGGAAGTACGGGTCCACGACCTGTCCGCGGGCGGCCTGAGCTTCAACGCCGGGCAGCAGGCGCTCACCGTCGGCGAGGTGCATAAAGGCCGTCTGCAATTCGTCATCGATAACCTCGGCCTGGCCATGGACGTCGAGTTGCAGATCCGCTCCCACGACCGCCAGACCGGCCGCGTCGGCTGCCAGTTCCAGAACCTGGAGCCGCAGGACATCTCGACCCTGCGTCACCTGATCACCTCCCACCTGTCCGGCGATATCGTGACCATGGGCGACGTGCTCGCCACCCTGCAGCGCGACAACTTCACCAAGGCGCGCAAGGTCAAGGACGGCGGCCACGGCATGACCGCCTTCGGCCGCCTGCGCGCCGTGACCTTCAGCGCCGGGATCTTCATCGTCGGCCTGGCCGCCTTCGGCTTTATCCTCAAGTCGGTGTACGGCATGTACTTCGTCAGCCACGCCCAGGCCGGCCTGGTCAACGTTCCGGGGATGAACGTGACCATGCCGCGCGACGGCACCGTGCAAAGCCTGGTGCAAGCCGACGGCCTCGCTGCCAAAGGCGCGCCGCTGGCCACCTTCAGCACCAGCATGCTCGACGTGCTCAAGGGCCACCTGGACGAAGACCAGCTGCAACCGGCCAAGGTCGAAGAGCTGTTCGGCAAGCAGATGACCGGCACCCTGACCTCGCCCTGCGACTGCACCGTGGCCCAGCAGATGGTCGCCGACGGCCAGTACGCCAGCAAAGGCGACGTGATCTTCCAGCTGGTGCCGCGCAACAGCCAGGCTAACGTCGAGGCGCGCTTCTCCTATCGCCAGTTCTCCGACGTCCGCCCGGGTACCCCGGTGAGCTTCCAGATCGCCGGCGAAGACAGCACCCGCACCGGCAAGATCGTCAGCAGCACCAGCCTCAACAGCGCCGACCTGTCGTCCGATATCCGGGTCCAGATCAAACCCGATGCCCCACTGAGCAGCACCTTTGCCGGGCGTCCGGTGGAAGTCAGCAGCGATCGCGGTCCTTCCATGAACTGGCTGATCGATAAAGCCATGGCGGCGGGTCTGTAACCATGACAGTGCCTACCCATACCTCAGTCGCCGCAGCCCCAGGCTGCGACCGGCCACACAGCGGACTCCTGACACAACGCGCGGCCTGCCCCGGCCAGCGCCTTGCTTTCGATCGTCGCAGCCTGCGGCGGCTGCAGGTATCGGTGCTGCCCCTGGTGGCCGCCCTGGCCCTGGCCGGTTGCGCCGGCCTGCCCGACCAGCGCCTGGCCAACGAAGCCCTGAAGCGTGGCGACACCGCCCTGGCCGAACAGAACTACCGCCAGCTGGCGGAGCTGGGCTACAGCGAGGCCCAGGTCGGCCTGGCCGATATCCAGGTCGAAAGCCGTGACCCGGCGCAGATCAAGCAGGCCGAAGCCACCTACCGCGCCGCCGCCGACACCTCGCCACGGGCCCAGGCCCGCCTTGGCCGGCTGCTGGTGGCCAAGCCGGGTTCGACCGAAGCCGAGCAGCACGAGGCCGAAGGCCTGCTGAAAAAAGCCTTTGCCAATGGCGAAGGCAACACCCTGATTCCCCTGGCGATGCTGTACCTGCAATACCCCCACAGCTTCCCCAACATCAACGCCCAGCAACAGATCAGCCAATGGCAGGCCGCCGGCTACCCCGAAGCCGGCCTGGCCCAAGTGCTGCTGTATCGCACCCAGGGCACCTACGACCAGCACCTGGATGAAGTCGAGCGCATCTGCAAGGCCGCGCTCAACAGCACCGATATCTGCTACGTCGAGCTGGCCACCGTGTACCAGAAACGCGGCCAGCCCGAGCAACAGGCCGAGCTGCTCAAGCAACTGCAAGCCGGCTACAGCCGCGGCACCGTCAGCGCCCAGCGCGTCGACAGCGTGGCCCGGGTACTGGGCGATGCGACGCTGGGCAAGCCCGACGAAAAAACCGCGCAGGCCCTGCTGGAACAGGTCGCCCCGGGCTACCCGGCGTCCTGGGTCAGCCTCGCGCAATTGCTCTACGACTTCCCGGAACTGGGCGACGTCGACAAGATGATGCAATACCTGGACAACGGCCGCGCCGCCGACCAGCCACGCGCCGAGCTGCTGCTGGGCAAGCTGTACTACGAAGGCAAGTGGGTCCCGGCCGACGCCAAGGTCGCCGAGGAACACTTCCAGAAAGCCGTGGGCAAGGAAGTGGCCGCCGATTACTACCTGGGCCAGATCTACCGTCGCGGCTACCTGGGCCAGGTCTATCCGCAAAAGGCCCTGGACCACCTGCTGACGGCCGCTCGCAACGGCCAGAACAGCGCCGACTTCGCCATTGCCCAGCTGTTTTCCCAGGGCAAGGGCACCCAGCCCGACCCGGTCAACGCCTACGTTTTCAGCCAATTGGCCAAAGCCCAGGACACCCCGCAAGCCAATGAGCTTGCGCAACAGCTCGACAGCCAACTGCCGCCTGCCCAGCGCGCCCAAGCCCAGCGCCTGCTGCAACAGGAACAAGCCCTGCGCGGCACCCTGAGCCAGAACACGCTGCAACTGCACGCCCTGCAAGAAGAAGACGGCGAGGAAACCCTATGACCCGCAATTCCCCCTTCCACACCGCGGCGACCGGCATGCGCTTTCGTCTCTCGCAACTGGGCATCGCCCTGGGTTGCGTGCTGGTCTGGTCGACGCCGTCCCTGGCGGCCATGACCGACACCAAGAATTTCGGCCTGGAAGTGAAAATCACCGGCCAGTCCGAAGACGATCGCGACCTCGGCACCGCCAGCGGTGGCGACGTCAACGGCCTGGGCCTGGACCTGCGGCCCTGGGTCTACGGCGAACGTGGCGCGTGGAGCGCCTACGCCATGGGCCAGGCCGTGACGTCCACCGACATCATCGAGACCGACACCCTGCAACAGGCCGACAGCGACGGCACCCAGGCCACCGACAACGGTGACCGCAAGACCAAGAAGAACTACCTGGCGCTGCGCGAATTCTGGGTCGGCTACAGCGGCTTCACGCCCTACCCCGGCGAGCAGTTGAAACTCGGTCGCCAGCGCCTGCGCAACGACGACGGGCAATGGCGCGACACCAATATCGAAGCCTTGAACTGGACCTTCGACACCACCTTGCTGCGGGCCAACGTCGGCGCCGCCGAACGCTTCAGCGAGTACCGCACCGACCTCAAGGAGCTGGCGCCCAAGGACCAGGATCGCCTGCACGTCTACGGCGATGCCGCCTATCAGTGGACCCCGGGCAACTGGGTGGGCATTCGCGGCCACCACACCCATGACGACGGCAAGCTCGACTACCCGACCCCGGGTGAAGCAGCCGACTCCCTGGACAAGAAGGAAAACGGTGACATCAGCTGGCTCGGCCTCACCGCCGACAGCGACGCCTACAACTGGCGCAACACCAACACCGTCAACTACTGGGCCAGCCTGACCGGCATGCGCGGCGACCGCGACACGGTCAACGCCCTGACGACCGATGGCAGCCGCCCGGCCGAGGCCAAGCGCAGTGACGACATCAGCGGCTGGGCCACCGACCTCGGTGTGCGCCTGCGCCTGGACCCGCATTGGCAAGTCGGCGCGGCCTATGCCCGCGCCAGTGGCGACTACGAGCAGAACGGCCTGGAAAGCAACCGCTCCAACTACACCGGGACCCGCTCGCGGGTGCACCGTTTCGGTGAAGCCTTCCGTGGCGAAATGAACAACATGCAGACCGCCACCCTGTTCGGCTCGTGGATGCTCAACGACGAATACGACGCCAGCCTGATCTACCACAAGTTCTGGCGCGTGGACGGCAACAAGCCGGTGGGCAGCAACGGTATCAGCGCGTTCGACAACACCTACGACGGCTCCGGCGCACTGATCTCCAGCACCTCGCTGCCTGAAGACGGCAAGAAAGACCTGGGCCAGGAGATGGACCTGGTGGTCACCAAGTACTTCAAGCAAGGCTTGTTGCCCGCCGCACTGAGCCAATCCATCGACGAACCTTCGGCGCTGGTGCGCTTTCGCGGCGGCGTGTTCAAGCCCGGCGATGCCTACGGCAAAGACGTCGACTCGTACATGCACCGCGCGTTTATCGACGTGATCTGGCGCTTCTGATGCGAACCGCGAAGGGAGTGCCCACCATGAATTGCTACCCCATGAACAGCCATGCCGCGAAAGGCTGCCTCAGCCTGCTGGCCGGCGCGATGCTGCTGGCCAGTTCGGCCGCCTTCGCGACGGCCGAACCGGCCAAGGCGCCAATCGTGGCCAAGGAACTGCAACAGGCCAAGACCTACACCGTCAGCAGCGCACCGACCGAGCCGCTGGAACTGGCCAAGCCGACCCTGCCCGACCTCTCCGGCTACACCGCCGAGGCAGCAGCGGCCAAGATCGTGCGCAGCAAGCCGGGCAAGATCAGCGTGCGCCGCATGATGCAGGAAGACGCCCTGAAGGACTTTATCGGCGGCGATAACAAAATGGCCGAATGGGTGGTGCGCCAGCACGGGATCCCCCAGGCCATTTTCGTCGACGACGGCTACATCAACCTCAAGGACCTGGTGAAAAAACTGCCCAAGCAGTACATCAGCGAAACCGCACCCGGGGTCTACCTGGCCAGGATCCCGATCGTGGTCGGACGCCACGGCATCCTCGATATCGACCAGCAGACCAAGGAGCTGCGCCTGTCCCAGGAAGGCGGTTCGTTCCTGGTCAACGATGGCCAGCTGTTTGTGCGTGACACCAAGGTCACCGGCTGGCGCGAGAAGGACAACGGCCCGGCGACCTTCCGCTCGCCCAAGGAATTCCGGCCCTTCCTGCTGGCCTGGGGTGGCACCGAGACCTACATCGTCAACAGCCAGATGGCCAGCTTCGGCTACGCCAACAGCAAGTCCTACGGCGTGAGTATTTCCCAATACACGCCGAACATGGCCAAGGTCCTCAAGCGCCCTGAACCCACCGGCTGGATCGTCGGCTCGGAGTTTTCGGACATGTGGTACGGCTTCTACTGCTACGAAACCCGCGACTTCGTGGTCAAGGGCAACACCTACAAAGACAACATCGTCTACGGCATCGACCCCCATGACCGTTCCCACGGCCTGATCATCGCGGACAACACCGTGCACGGGACCAAGAAGAAGCACGGGATCATCATTTCCCGCGAGGTCAACGACAGCTTCATCTTCAACAACCGCAGCTTCGACAACAAACTCTCGGGCCTGGTGATCGACCGCAACAGCATCAACAACGTGATCGCCTACAACGAGATCTACCGCAACCACACCGACGGCATCACCCTCTACGAGAGTGCCGACAATCTGTTGTGGGGCAACAAGGTGCTGAGCAACAAGCGCCACGGCATCCGCATTCGTAACAGCGTGAATATCCGCCTCTACGAAAACATCTCCATGGCCAACGGCCTGACCGGGGTCTATGGCCACATCAAGGACCTCTCCGACACCGACCGCGATATCAAGCTCGATCCGTTCGATGCCCAGGTCTCGCTGATCGTGGTCGGCGGCGAACTGGCGGCCAACGGTAGCGGCCCGATGTCCATCGACTCGCCGCTGAGCGTGGAGCTGTACCGCGTTTCGATGCTCGCGCCGACCAAAAGCAGCGGCATCAGCTTCTCGGGGATTCTCGGCGAGCGCCAGGACGAGATTCTCGACCTGCTGGTACGCCAACAAAAAGCGGTGCTGATCGACCCCGTCGAACGCCAGACCGAATTGCGCGATTGAGGATGACTTTTATGCACCCACACCTGATCAAGATCCTGAGCCTGTCGGCGTTGACCGCCGGCATCCTCGCTGCCAGCGCCGGCGCCCGCGCCGATGACGCGGCCGCCGAGGTCAAGGCGCCAACCTTCAGCGCCGAGCCGTGCTGCAACCTGTGCCCGGCCGCCCACGACGCGAAGAATTACGTCACCCGCTACCAGCAGAACTTCACCACCCTGGTGCAAGCCCAGGGCGACTGGCTGTTCCGCACCCAGGAAGACCTGCGCACCGAATTCAACACCACCCCGGCAGGCTTGCGACGCATGAAGCAACTGCACGATGCCTTCCAGAGCAAGGGCGTGGAGTTGGTGGTGGTCTACCAGCCAACCCGGGGCCTGGTGAACCGCAACAAACTCAACCCCGAGCAGAAGGCCCGCTTCGACTATGACAAGGCGCTGAAAAGCTACCAGGGCATGCTCGGCCGTTTTGCCCTGATGGGCTATGTGGTGCCGGACCTGTCGCCGCTGACCAACGAACAGCTGCCCGACACCCTGCCGGCCCATGATTTCTACTTCCGTGGCGACCAGCACTGGACCCCCTACGGCGCCCAGCGCACGGCGAAGATCGTGGCGGAAAAAGTCAAACAGATGCCGGCCTTCGCCGACATTCCCAAGCGTGAATTCGAGACCCACAAGTCCGGGCGCATGGGCAAGACCGGCACCCTGCACAACATGGCCGGGCAACTGTGCGGCACCAGCTACGCGGTGCAGTACATGGACCAGTTCACCACCGAGCCCAAGGGCGAGGCCGGCGACGGCGACCTGTTCGGCGATTCCGGCAACCCGGAAATCACCCTGGTGGGCACCAGCCACAGCGGCAAGAACTACAACTTCTCGGGCTTCCTGCAGCAGGAACTGGGGGCCGATATCCTCAACGTCGCCTTCCCCGGCGGTGGCCTGGAGGGCTCGATGCTGCAGTACCTGGGCAGCGAAGAATTCCAGAACAAGCCGCCGAAGATCCTGATCTGGGAGTTCTCACCGCTGTATCGCCTGGACCAGGAAACCATCTACCGGCAGATGATGGCGCTGCTCGACAACGGCTGCGAAGGCAAAGACGCCCAGCTCAGCGCCAGCACCACCCTCAAGCCCGGCAAGAACGAGCTGATGGTCAACAGCAAGAACATGGACCTGCGCAACAGCAGTCATCAGGTCGATATCCGCTTCGCCGACACCTCGGTGAAAACCTTGCAAGCCACCCTCTGGTACATGAACGGGCGCCACGAGGACATCAAGATCGAAAAACCGGAAACATCCGACACCGATGGGCGTTTCGCCTTTGAACTGCGCACTGACGAAGACTGGGCCTCGCAAAACCTGCTGGCGGTCGAAGTCCAGGGCCCCGAAGCGGGCACCGCAGGCCAGAAAGTCGAAGCGAAAATTTGCAAACGCAACGTATTCCCGAGCGCTGGGCAACGCACCGCGCAAATCGGGCAATGAGGTTTCTATGCAAACTGCAACGCTGAAAAAACTCCTGACACCGACCCTGCTCAGCCTGGCGATGTTCGCCGGCAGCACCCAGGCCGCCGCCCCGCTGCGTCCGCCCCAGGGCTACTTCGCGCCGGTGGACAAGTTCAAGACTGGCGACAACAGCGAAGGCTGCGATGCCATGCCCGCGCCCTATACCGGCGCCCTGCAGTTTCGCAGCAAGTACGAAGGTTCGGACAAGGCCCGTTCGACCCTGAATGTGCAGTCGGAAAAAGCCTTCCGCGACACCACTGCCGACATCACCAAGCTCGAGCGCGGCACCAGCAAGCGGGTGATGCAGTTCATGCGTGACGGTCGCCCGGAACAGCTGGAATGCACCCTCAACTGGCTGACCTCCTGGGCCAAGGCCGACGCGTTGATGTCCAAGGACTTCAACCACACCGGCAAGTCCATGCGCAAATGGGCCCTGGGCAGCATGGCCTCGGCCTATATCCGCCTGAAGTTCTCCGACTCCCATCCGCTGGCGACCCACCAGCAGGAAGCGCAATTGATCGAAGCCTGGTTCAGCAAGATGGCCGATCAGGTGGTTAGCGACTGGGACAACCTGCCGCTGGAAAAAACCAACAATCACTCGTACTGGGCCGCCTGGTCGGTGATGGCGACCTCCGTCGCCACCAACCGCCGCGACCTGTTCGACTGGGCCGTCAAGGAATACAAGGTCGGCGCCAACCAGGTCGATGCCGACGGTTTCCTGCCCAACGAACTCAAGCGCCAGCAACGCGCCCTGGCCTACCACAACTACGCCCTGCCGCCGTTGGCGATGATCGCCAGCTTCGCCCAGGTCAACGGGGTGGACCTGCGCCAGGAAAACAACGGCGCCCTCAAGCGCCTGGGGGACCAGGTGCTGGCCGGGGTCAAGGACCCGGATATTTTCGAGAAGAAAAACGGCAAGGAACAGGACATGACCGACCTCAAGGTCGACTCCAAATTCGCCTGGCTCGAACCCTTCTGCAGCCTCTACACCTGTGGCCCGGAGGTGCTGGAACGCAAGCACAAGATGCAGCCGTTCAAGACCTTCCGCCTCGGCGGCGACCTGACCAAGGTTTATGACCCGTCCCATGAAAAGGGCTCTTGAAACGGATCCCGGCCGAGCGCGGTGGTGGCCAGGGAGCTGACTCCCTGGCCACATGAAGTACTTGCAACAGGGTAACAACCCAACCGTTTTTCAACGGGGGGGTTTGGGGGGGCTGCGGCCTCTGTCTATTGGTTAAACACGGAGAGATCGGGATGGTTTTCTCATCCAATGTGTTCCTGTTTCTGTTCTTGCCGATCTTTCTCGGCTTGTACTACTTGAGCGGGCAACGCTATCGCAACTTGCTGCTGCTGATCGCCAGCTATGTGTTCTATGCCTGGTGGCGCGTGGACTTCCTGGCGCTGTTCGCCGGCGTCACCCTGTGGAACTACTGGATCGGCCTCAAGGTCGGCGCCGCCGGTGTGCGCACCAAACCCGCCCAGCGCTGGCTGCTGCTCGGGGTCGGGGTCGACCTGTGCATCCTCGGCTACTTCAAATACGCCAACTTCGGCGTGGACAGCATCAACGCGATGATGACCTCCTACGGTCTGGAGCCGTTCATCCTGACCCACATCCTGTTGCCGATCGGGATCTCGTTCTACATCTTCGAGTCCATCAGCTACATCATCGACGTCTACCGCGGCGACACCCCGGCCACCCGCAACCTGATCGACTTTGCGGCGTTCGTGGCGATCTTCCCGCACCTGATCGCCGGCCCCGTGCTGCGCTTTCGCGACCTGGCGGACCAGTTCAACAACCGCACCCACACCCTGGATAAATTCTCCGAAGGCTGCACGCGCTTCATGCAGGGTTTTATCAAGAAGGTGTTTATCGCCGACACCCTGGCGGTGGTGGCCGACCATTGCTTCGCCCTGCAGAACCCGACCACCGGTGATGCCTGGCTCGGCGCCCTGGCCTACACCGCCCAGCTGTATTTCGACTTCTCCGGCTACAGCGACATGGCCATCGGCCTGGGGTTGATGATGGGTTTTCGCTTCATGGAAAACTTCAAGCAGCCCTACATCAGCCAGTCGATCACCGAGTTCTGGCGGCGCTGGCACATCAGCCTCTCCACCTGGCTGCGGGACTACCTGTACATCACCCTGGGCGGTAACCGCAAAGGCACCCTGACCACCTACCGCAACCTGTTCCTGACCATGCTCCTGGGTGGCCTGTGGCACGGGGCGAACATCACCTACATCGTCTGGGGCGCCTGGCACGGCATGTGGCTGGCGATTGAAAAAGCCATCGGCCTCAACACCTCGCCGCGCAGCTTCAACCCGATCCGCTGGGCCTTGAACTTCCTCCTGGTGGTCATGGGCTGGGTGATCTTCCGCGCGGAAAACCTGCACGTCGCCGGCCGTATGTACGGCGCCATGTTCAGCTTTGGCGACTGGTCGCTGTCGGAACTCAACCGCGCCAGCCTCACCGGCCTGCAAGTGGCGACCCTGATCGTGGCCTACCTGACCCTGGCGTTCTTCGGCCTGCGGGACTTCTACCGCAACCGTCCGCCAGCCAAGACCCAGCCTGAAGTCAGCGCCGCCAGCGATGGCCCGGCCGCCGCTCAGCCGGGCCTGATCAAGGCTGTGCCCGGCGACAACCCCGGCAGCATCCACCAGCCGGGCTACATCGTGGGCACCGATGCCCAGGTGCAACCGGCCTACTGGACCGCCGACTGGCCGCGCTACTTGATGCGCACCCTGGTGCTGCTGCTGTTTATCGCCTCGATTCTCAAACTCTCGGCGCAAAGCTTCTCGCCGTTCCTTTACTTCCAGTTCTGAGGGATCTGCCCATGACCCGCTCATTACGCATTGTCTATATCGCCCTGTTCCTGGTGACCCTGATGGTCCTGGGCCTGTGGTCGGTGCGCAGCTTCTTCGGCTTCAGCACCAACAGCGATGCCACCGTACTCAACGGACGCTGGACCAAGGCCGTGGAAACCCACTACGACAAAGAGTTCCCGATCAAGCGCCTGGGCACCAACCTCTGGGCCGCCCTGGACTTCAAGCTGTTCAACGAAGGCCGTCCGGGCGTGGTCCTGGGCCGCGACCAGTGGCTGTACAGCGATGAAGAATTCAACCCCATCGTCAACGAAGAGCTGAACCTGCAAGGCAACTACGCCCTGGTCGAAGGCGTGCGCCAGACCCTGAAAGCCAAAGGCGTGAAACTGGTGATGGCGATCGTGCCGGCCAAGGTCCGCCTGTACCCGGAACACCTGGGTGACGTGCAGCCGGCGAGCATCCACGCCAACCTCTACCAGGACTTCCACGCCCGGGTCGCGGCCGACAAGATCCTCGCTCCCGACCTGCTGGGCCCGCTGCAACAGGCCAAGCAACGGGGTGAGCAGGTGTTCCTGCGCACCGACACCCACTGGACCCCGAATGGCGCCGAAATCGCCGCCCGGCAACTGGCCAAGGCAATTGCCGAAAAAGCCCCGCTGAGCGGCCAGCCGCAGCGCTTCGTCACCGAAGCCGAGCAGACCGTGGAGCACAAGGGTGACCTGCGCCTGTTCCTGCCCCTGGACCCCTTGTTCGAAAACCTGATGCCGGCCCAGGAGCCGCTGCAAAAACGCGTGACCCGCGCCGCCGACGACCAGCCGGCCGCCGACGATGCGCTGTTCGCCGACAACCAGGTGCCGGTGGCACTGATCGGCACCAGCTACAGCGCCAACCCCAACTGGAACTTCGTTGGCGCGCTGAAGCAGGCGCTGCACAGCGACGTGGTCAATTACGCCGAAGACGGCCACGGCCCGATCCTGCCGATGCTCAGCTACCTGAAAAGCGACGCCTTCAAAAACGATCCGCCGCAAGTGCTGATCTGGGAATTCCCCGAACGCTATCTGCCTGTGAACAACGAAATCGGCGACGCCGACCCGCAGTGGGTCGCCGAGCTGAAAAAAGCCGGCGCCAGCCAACAAAACGTAGCTGCACTCAATAAATCCGAGACGCCCGACCGGGCGCAAAACTGAAAGAGAGGTACACCATGACTTTCACTACTACTCCGCGTCGTCTCGCCAAGGCCCTCACTCTGGCCGCCGGCATGAGCGTGCTGTCGATGTCCGCCTTCGCCGGCGACGCCGCGCTCTACGGCCCGACCGCGCCTAAAGGCTCGTCCTTCGTGCGGATCTACAACGCCAGCAACAGCGAAGTCAGCGCCACCGTCGGCAGCACCAACCTCAACGACGTCGCCCCGCTGGCCAGCAGCGACTTCAGCTTCATGCCCGGCGGCGACTACAGCGCCAAGGTCGGCAGCCAGACCGTGCCAGTCAAACTCGCCGCCGACCACTATTACACCCTGGTTAACAACGCCAGCGGCCAGCCGCAACTGATCGAAGAACCGCCGTTCAAGAACAAGCAGAAGTCCCTGGTACGGGTGCAGAACCTCAGCGACAAATCCCTGACCCTGAAAACCGCCGACGGCAAGACCGACGTGGTCAAGGCCGTGGCCGCCAAGGGCCGCGGCGAGCGCGAGATCAACCCGGTCAAGGTCAGCTTCGCCCTGTACGACGGCGAGAAAAAAGTCAGCGACCTCAAGCCCGTGGCCCTGGAGCGCGGTGAAGCCGCCGTGCTCTACGTCACCGGCAATGGCAGCAGCCTGTCGCCCGTGTGGGTGAAACGCCCCGTCTCCACCCGCTAACCCGAATCTGTAGCCGCTGCCCAGATACGGGGCAGCGGCGACAACGAGACAAAAACAAGAGTGAAACGACAGAACGCAGTAGCTCTAACCCATACGATATTTGAAGGAGTAACAACATGATTCCGGTGATCTTGTCAGGTGGTAGCGGCTCACGTCTTTGGCCGCTTTCGCGCAAGCAATTCCCCAAGCAATTTCTCGCCCTGACCGGCGAACAGACCCTGTTCCAGCAGACCCTGGAGCGCCTGGTGTTCGACGGCATGGACACCCCGATCGTGGTCTGCAACAAGGACCATCGCTTTATCGTCAATGAGCAACTCAGTGCCCGCAAACTGGAATCGCAGCGCATCCTGATGGAGCCCTTCGGTCGCAACACCGCACCGGCCGTGGCCTTGACCGCGATGCTGCTGGTCAACGAAGGCCGTGACGAACTGATGCTGGTGCTGCCCGCCGATCACGTGCTGGACGACCAGAAAGCCCTGCAGCGCGCCCTGGCCCTGGCCACCGTGGCCGCCGAGCGAGGCGAGATGGTGCTGTTCGGCGTGCCGGCCACCAAACCGGAAACCGGTTATGGCTACATCAAGTCCAGCAGCGATATCCACCTGCCCGAAGGCGTGAGCCGGGTCGCGCAGTTCGTCGAAAAGCCCGACCACAAGCGCGCCACCGAATTCGTCAAGGACGGTGGCTATTTCTGGAACAGCGGTATGTTCCTGTTCCGCGCCAGCCGCTTCCTCGAAGAGCTGAAAAAACACGACCCGGACATCTACGACACTTGCCTGCTGACCCTGGAACGCAGCGTGCAGGACGCCGACACCGTGGACATCGACGAAGCCACCTTCGCCTGCTGCCCGGACAACTCCATCGACTACGCCGTGATGGAAAAAACCCAACGCGCCTGCGTGGTGCCGCTGAGCGCCGGCTGGAGCGACGTCGGTTGCTGGTCTTCGCTGTGGGACGTGCATGAAAAAGACGCCAACGGCAACGTCAGCAAAGGCGACGTGGTGATCCAGGACAGCCACAACTGCATGATCCACGGCAACGGCAAACTGGTGTCGGTGATCGGCCTGGAAAACATCGTCGTCGTCGAAACCAAGGACGCCATGATGATCGCCCACAAGGACAAGGTCCAAGGCGTGAAACAGATGGTCAACACCCTCAACGAACAGGGCCGCAGCGAAACCCAGAACCACTGCGAGGTCTACCGTCCGTGGGGCTCCTATGACTCGGTGGACATGGGCGGACGCTTCCAGGTCAAGCACATCTCGGTCAAGCCGGGTGCCTGCCTGTCCCTGCAAATGCACCACCACCGCGCCGAACACTGGATCGTGGTCAGCGGCACCGCCGAAGTCACCTGCGACGAAAACGTGTTCCTGCTCTGCGAAAACCAGTCGACCTACATCCCCATCGCCTCGGTCCATCGCCTGCGCAACCCAGGCAAAATCCCGCTGGAGATCATCGAAGTGCAATCGGGCAGTTACCTGGGCGAAGACGATATCGAACGCTTCGAAGATATCTACGGCCGCTCCACACCGGTGGAACGTGGAGTGTCGGTCAAGACAATCGCTCAGTAACAGCGACAAGCTTCAAGCGGCTAGCTGCAAGTAAAAGCGGATCGTCGTTGTCAGCAATACCTTCAACCCTCTGGTCCATGGTCTGCGTCCCCTATCCGCAGGCAATGGGCCAGGGGGATTTTTTTAAGCCGCGGCAAGTGGCAAGCTTCAAGCGGCAAGAAAAAGCGCCACGTCCCTCCCACGCAGACGCAGCGCCCATTCAACTCCCTGATCAAGAAACATCGATCAGGCCTGCAACACCTCTTCCTTTCATCAAACCACACCGTTCCTGGAGCTTTATGTAGCGCTCCGTCATCGAGTTCCTCTGCGACGGTTCGAATTCTTCAACCGAACAGCGTGCTCGGCTGATCTGGTTTGAACAGTCCAAGCAGCAGACCAGCCTCATCAAGAGAACTGATGAAGGACATTAGGACACGCCTGTCGTTTAGTCAGAAAGACACCGGAGTCGACCACATGACGGCCACTATCCCCCTAAAACCGCTTTAACAGACCTTCTATTGTCCCTACGGACAAATAAACAACACCTGTGGATAACCTCATCAAAGCCCTCCTCCATCGCCAACCCCACCTACGCTTAGGTAGGATGTCCCCCTCTCTTGCCCGAGGCGCATGTCATGTTCATCGGCGTTCTGCTGGTCATCACCTGGTTGATCCTGCTTCTGCGCTACCCCGCCAAAGCCCTGCCCGTGTCTCTGGCGGCGGCTTTTGGTCTGGCCCTGGTGGCCTGCTGGGTGGTCTGGCTGGACAACCGCGAAGCCCAGCAACTGGCGCGCCTGGAGCTGCGCATCGCCTACGCTCCCCAAACCTGCCCGGCCGACCGCCCCTTGCAGTTGAAGATGAATAACGGCAACGACGTGCCCCTGATCGAATTGCGCTGGCGCATCGCCGCCTACGCCCCGGGGGATACGGTCAATCTTGCCGACAACCAGTACAGCGCCCCGCGCTATCGCGGCCCCGGCGAGTTGCAGGCCGGCGCCAACTGGGAAGACTGCTTGCCGCTGCCGCCCCTGCGCTCCGGCTACCGCCCACAGACCCTGGAGTTTCGCGCCGAGCGTTTGCAAGGTAGCTTCTCCGACTGATTGCCCCTTCCCCCTCACAGCACAAGGACCGCGCCATGCCCGTCGCGTTGATCACCGGTTGTTCCAGCGGTATTGGCCGCGCCCTGGCCGACGTCTTCAAAAACGCCGGTTTCACTGTCCTGGCCACCGCGCGTAAAAGTGAGGATGTGGCAGCCCTGCACGCCGCCGGCTTTAGCGCACTGCAACTGGATGTGAATGACGGCCCGGCCCTCAGCGCCCTGGGCGAGCAGATCAACCAGCAGTACGGAGGCCTCGACCTGTTGATCAACAATGCCGGCTACGGCGCCATGGGCCCGCTGCTCGACGGTGGCGTCGAAGCCATGCAGCGCCAGTTCGAAACCAATGTGTTCTCGGTGGTCGGGGTGACCCGGGCGCTGTTTCCGGTGCTGCGCCGCAGCCGCGGGCTGGTGGTGAATATCGGAAGCGTTTCCGGGGTGCTGGTGACGCCCTTTGCCGGTGCCTACTGCGCCTCCAAAGCGGCGGTGCATGCCCTGAGCGACGCGCTGCGCATGGAGCTGGCGCCATTCGACATCCGCGTGATGGAAGTCCAGCCCGGGGCCATTGCCTCCAGCTTTGCGCGCAATGCCGGGCATGAAGCCGAGCAACTGATCAACGAACAATCGCCCTGGTGGCCGCTGCGCGAAGGGATTCGCAACCGGGCCAAGGCCTCCCAGGACAAACCGACCCCCGCCAGCGAGTTCGCCGCCCACCTGCTCAAGGCCGTGCAGCAGGACTCGCCGCCGCGCCTGGTGCGGATCGGCAATGGCAGCCGCGCACTGCCGCTGCTGGCCGCACTATTGCCCAAGGGGCTGCTGGAAAAGGTGCTGATGAAGCGTTTCGGATTGAGCGCCAGGCTCTGATCGTTCACCGCCGGCCATCACACCGTTGTGCGCAGCGCCGATGCCCGTAGAATGCCCGCACTCAAATCGCAGGGACGCGGCACCTCAAGCACGGAACGGCTGCACCCCGCCCCTGCTCATGCCCTCCTGGCGTCCTCGCTTTTACTCGATTGAACCTCAGGGACTCCCCATTGAAATGTCGTAGCCTGCTGCCCTTGGCCCTCTTCAGTCTGCTGGCGGGCTGCAATGCCTCGTCACCGGACGAGAAGCTCAATAACTCCCTGCCGGACTTGAGCCTCGAACAGATCCTGCCCAAGGTCGAGGCCAACCAATACTGCACGCCGGATATGGACAGCGAGTTGCTGCTCGGCCTCGGCAGCCGACTGAGCGATGAGGACGAGCTGCTCTATGGCGCAGGCCGTACCTTGCAGGCCAGCAAGGAAATAAAAATGGCCCGCAGTTGCCTGATCATGGCCGCCCCTCGCTACACCACGAGCCTGTGCATCCTGGGCGGCATTGTCGGCGCCAGGCAAAACGACTATGACAAAAGCGAAGCCTTCAACTACATCGCTTACGCCGCCAAGCACAATGAATCCTGCGCCGAAGCAGGCCTGGCCGACCTCTACAGCGTGGGCAAGCTGGGCCAACCGCCAAACAAGGAATTGGCCATGGGCTGGCTCGAGCGTGCCGCTCGGCACGGCGACCAGGACTCGCAACAGGACATGGTGCGTTGGAGCCGCGACCAGGGTAATTTCCCGGTGGCCTATGCCTGGGCCAGGATCCTGGATGATGGACAAACAGTCGAGGCAGTGAAGCGCAAAATGAGCCCGCAGCAAATTGCCGAAGGCGAACAGCACTACACCCAACTGCTCAGCCAGCTCACCCCCGAAAAGGACCTTAAGCAGGCGCTGCGCAAGATCGTCATCGCCATCAGCTCAGCGGATCTGTACTACAGCCACCCGCAGGTGTTCGAGGGCATGTCCCCTGTGCAACGGCGTGCGTTCGTGGCCCAGTTGGTGGACATGCAGGACCTCTACCCGCAGTTCCACACCCGTGGCCAGGTGATCGCCTACGCATTGATTTCCCGCAGTGTGCAAACTACCGGCCCGGCGGTGGACCTGTGGCAGGACCCGGCGCTGCATGCCTTGCTGATCAATGATGAGCTGAGCGTGGAAGACACCGTGGCCCAGGCCAAAACCATCCTGGCCAAGCGCAAGCAGTAACGGCGCAGCGGCGCACGTGACCGGCCCACCCTCAAATGACCGATTCAGGGCTCGACGGGCGGGTCTTCCGGCAGCGCTTTAAGGGGCGTAAACGACGAAAACGCCAGCAGCCCGGCCAGCACGCCGAGCGTCATCACCAAGCCGAAAAACAGCGTGCTCCAACTGGCCGATATCACATCCTGAGGGTTGCCGGGTTTATACAGCAGGTCCACCTGATCGCCCTCTTTGGCTCCGGACAGTTCGTCGTGGAAGCTGTGCTCAAGCAGCGTGCCATCGGCCGTGGCGAACCGGACATCGGTGTAACGGGTGTAGCTGGACTTGCCACCGTTGTTGACCGGGTACACCGTGACCCGCAACACCGTGCCGACACTGGGCAGGCCATTGAGCCGGTAATCGGCAAACTGGTGGAAGAAATGCACGGCACCGGCGCCGAAAGCCAGCGCTGCCAGTAAAAAAATACTCCCTGGAAAAATCCTCACCCACGTCATCCCTGCTCAACAAAGTGCGGCGAATATAGAGAGTGGCTACGGGCCGCAGCAACCGTTTTGTGCAGCGGCTGCCATTCCCGTCCCTATTGCTCCCCCTCCTGCCTCACCACCACGGTGCAAGTGATCCCCGCCGCCAGCAGCACGCCGTCCGGCACTTCATCGATATGGATGCGCACCGGCACCCGCTGGGCCAGGCGCACCCAGTTGAAGGTCGGGTTGACGTCGGCGATCAGCTCGCGACTCTCCGGGTTGTCGCGGTCGTAGATGCCGCGGGAGATGCTTTCCACATGGCCCTTGAGCACTTCGCCGCTCATCAGTTGCATGTCGGCTTTATCGCCCACCCGCACGTGGGGCAACTTGGTTTCTTCGAAGAAGCCGTAGACCCAGAACGAATTCATGTCGACCACGGCCATTTTCGGCTCGCCGATGCGCGCGTAGTCACCGCGATGCACGTTGAGGTTGGTGACATAGCCGTCCACCGCCGCCCGGACCTGGGTGCGCGCGAGGTTGAGTTCGGCGGCGTCCAGTTGCGCCTGGGCATGCTGGTAGTCGGCCAGGGCCGAGTCGGCGATGTTGCTGGCGTCGTCGCGGTTTTCCTTGGAAATCACCAGGTTGTCCAGGTCGGCGCGGCGGTGGGCGTTGACCTTGCGCATCTCCCAGGTGGCCTTTTTCGAGGCCACCAGCGCTTGCGCCTGCTTGACCGCGATGCGGTAGTGCTCGGGGTCGATCTGCATCAGCAGGTCGCCTTTTTTCACCAACTGGTTGTCGCGCACCGGCACCTCGACCACTTCGCCGGTGACGTCGGCGGCGACGTTGATGATGTCCGCCCGCACCCGACCATCACGGGTCCAGGGGGTGTTCATGTAGTGCTCCCACAGGGTGCGGCCGATCCACAGGGCAAGGGCCAGCACCAGCAGGGTCGCGAGCAGGCTGAAGAACTTTTTCATCGGGTCACTCTCAACGGTAAACAGTCAGCGCCATGGCGCCGAACAGACAGGTGAACAGGCTCAGGCGCAGCAGCGCCGGGTGCCAGAAAAAGCGGTACAGGTCGTAGCCGGCGATAAACCGGTCCAGGGCCCAGGCCAGGGCCGCGGCGATAAAAAACATCAGGGTCATGGTCGGCATGTAAACGCCGTGGAAGGCGATTTCACGAGGCATGTTCGGGTCCTTGGACGGCAACGGGGCGCGGTGTGGCATAGGCCGCCAGCGGCGACTGGGGGTCGAGCAATGAGCTGCGGATAAAGTGCAGGTAGCTTTTCACCCGGCGCAGGGCCGAGGTGTCGAAGTGCGGGGCGAAGGGCTCGTCGGTGGCCTGGACCCGACTGATGGCGTGGTCGACCGCGATCAGGCCGCGCTCCAGGTTGCTCTGGCTCGGTTGCAGGAACAGCCGCACCAGCGAGCGCCCCATGACCCGGATCGCCTGGCGCCACGGCTGGGATTGGGCATAGGCCGGGTGCACCGGCAGGATCGCCTGTTCTTTGCGCAATTCGATGATCGCGTGGCCGACTTCCAGCACCACGAACATCCAGCGCAGCAGCTCGCGCTGCACCTGGGGCTGCCCCACCGCCAGGCCATAGGCCTGGTGCAGCAGGTCGCGGGTGCGGCTTTCAAAACTCGAAGCCAGGCCCTTGAGCTTGCCGCTGATGGCGTACACCACCTGGCCACGCAGGTCCTGCTCCAGTCGGCGCCACAGCCAGCGGCTGTTGGGCGGCAGGATGATCGCCCCGGCCGCCGCACACACCAGCATGCCCATGACCATGGCGATGTAGTCGTTGATAAAGCTGTAGGGGTTGTAGACCGTGAGGTTGTCCGGCACCGAGCCGGTGCTGAAGAAAATCAGCAGCCCCAGGCCGATCCCGGCGTACTGCGGACGCGAGGTGAGGAACGAGCCCAGCACGATCACCGGCGCCAGCATCACGCACAACAGCGGGAAGCCGTCGATCCAGGGGAACACGAAGAACATTTCGACAAAGCCGATGATCGCCCCGATAAAGGTCCCGCACGCCATCTGGAACGCCATGCGCTTGGGGTTCGGCGTGGCTGCCGACAGGCCGATGGTGGCGGCGGCGATCAGGGTCATGGTGGCGCCGCTGGGCCAGGCCGTGGCCACCCAGTAACTGCCCAGCACCACCAGCACGAAGGCCGCGCGGATCCCCGAGGCGGCCGAGGCCAGCCAGTTGGTCTGCGGGGTGAAGGGTTCGTCCCAGCGCTCGCGTTCATGGCTGTGGTCGGCCAGCGAGGCGTGGGTCTGGGCATAGCCGTGCAGGTCGTCGACAAAGCGGTACAGCAGCTCGTAGGCGGTGTGGAAATCCAGCTGCTCGGCGTCACTGGGCTGCAGCTCCTGGAACTGCGCCCGCAGGCTGCGCACCCGGGCCGGCAGCTCGGCCTTGTAGGCCGCCAGGGCCGTGGCCAGGCGCGCCGCGTCGGGGCTGGTCAGGGCCCGGCCGGAGAACCCGTCCAGCAGTTCCGCCAGGTCCTGCAACCCGGGTTTGATCGCGGCCACCACGTGGTCGGCACCGCTGCCGCGCAAGCGCTCGAGCAATTGGTGCAGGGCGTTGAAGCGG
The DNA here is from genome assembly GCF_000416215.1 of Pseudomonas sp. CF161. NCBI lineage: Bacteria > Pseudomonadati > Pseudomonadota > Gammaproteobacteria > Pseudomonadales > Pseudomonadaceae > Pseudomonas > Pseudomonas sp. CF161. The sequence continues at coordinate 18,127 of NZ_ATLP01000093.1, read as the reverse complement.
GTGGTGATGCTCATGAACTCGCTATTCAGGCGGCTCAGGCGGCCGTTGCGCCGGCGCATGTGCGGGTCTTCGAAGACCGTGACGCTGCGCAGGCCCTCCAGGCCCACCGCCTCGGCGATAAAACGCACGTTGCCGCTCTCGAACGCCTCGCGCTGGCTGCGTCCACGCAGGCCATCGGTGACAAACAGGGCAAACACCCCGAAGCGTTGGTACAGGGCGTTGCGCATCGCGGCGCTGGCGGTCTGCGGCAGGATCGCGGCACTGACCAGGGTCGAGCAGAGGATCCCCAGGGAGATCTCCAGCACCCGCCACACCGCCGCCATAAAGGCCCCGTCCGGATGGGCCAGGGCTGGCAGGCCGACCATGGCGGCGGTGTAGCCGGCCAGCACGAAACCGTAGGCGCGAAAGTTGCGATAACGCGCCGCGCCGGCCGAACAGATGCCGACCCAGATCGCCAGGGAGCCGAGGAACAGCTCGGTGTTCTGGGCGAACAGGGCAATCAGCGCGACCATCACCGCCGACCCGGTCAGGGTCCCCAGAAAGCGGTAGAAACTCTTGGCGAACACCTGGCCGCTCTGGGGCTGCATCACGATAAACACGGTGATCATCGCGGTGCGCGGCTGCGGCAGCTCCAGGCGCATGGCCAGCCACAAGGTAAGGAACGCGGCGGTCAGCACCTTGAAGATGTAGACCCAGGTCACGCCGTCGCTGCGCGCCCAGTCAAAGAAACCCCGGCGCCATTCAAGGGAGTGCAGCCAGCGCAACGGTGCAGGCAAGGGAGTCATCGGGTCCTTCTCAGTCGTCAGCGATCAATGGTCAAAGACGGCCAGGGCCGCCGGGGTCTTGCTCGGTTGGATCTTGACGTCCGCAGGCACATCGCGCCCCGCTTCCAGGCCGCCACCCAGGGCCGTCACCAGCTCGGCATGGGCCGTGAGCCGCGCCGCCTGCACCTGCTGCTGGATCTGTTGCTGCTGGAACAACAGGCTCTGGGCGTTCAGCACGTTGAGGTAGTCGGTGAGGCCGCGCTGGTAGGCGATCATCGCGATGTCATAGGTTTTCTGCGCCGACGCCACCGACTCGGCGGCAAAACCTTGCTGCTTGTCCATGGACTCGCGGCGGATCAACTGATCGGAGATGCTTTTCAGCGCATTGACCAGGGTCTGGTTGTAGTGCGCGACGGCGATGTCGTAGCCGGCCGAGGCTTCACCCAGTTCGGCACGCAGGCGCCCGCCGTCGAAGATCGGCAGGCTGATGGCGGGGCCGACGTTGTAGGTGAGTTTCTTGCCGGTGAGGAACTCCAGCGCGCCGCCGCCGGTGGCCATGTAGCCGAGGCTGCCCACCAGGTCGACGTTGGGGTAGAAACCGGCGTGGGCCACATCGATGCCACGGGCCTGGGCCGCCACTTGCCAGCGGCTGGCGACCACGTCCGGGCGCTGGCCGAGCAACTGCGCGGGCAAGGCCGATGGCAGGCGCAGTGCGGCGCCCAGGGCCAGGGTTGGCCGTTGCAGTTGCGCGCCGGCCCCCGGACCTTTGCCGGCCAGGGCCGCCAGCTGGTTGCGGGTCAGGGCGATTTCCTCATCCAGGGCGTCGATCTGGCGATGGGTTTCCGGCAGCGGGGTTTGAGCCTGGCTGACTTCGAAGTGGGTGCCGATGCCCGCGTCCAGGCGCTTTTGCGCCAGCTCGAGAATCTGCTGTTGCTGCTTCAGGGTCGCCTGCACGATGTCGCGCCGGGCGTAGTGCAGCGACAGCTGGATGTAGGCCCGCACCACGTTGTTCGACAGTTCCAGTTGGGCCAGGCGCGCCTCGGCGGCGCTCATGTGAGCCAGGTCCACGGCGCGTTCGCTGGCGTTGCTTTCGCGCCCCCAGAGGTCCAGGGCATAGCTCAGGCCCAGGGCCGCGTTGTTGTCCCAGGTGGTGCTGTTGGCCAGGTCACCGGGACCGTAGAACTGATCAGCGGGCCAATTGTGGCGCTTTAGGCTGGCATCGCCATTGATCTGCAGCGATTCGGCAGATTCGGCGACACCGGCCAGGGCCCGTGCCTGGCGCACCCGGGCGGCGGCCATGGCCATGCTCGGGCTGCCTTGCAGGGCGAGGTCGACCCAGTGGTCCAGCTGCGGATCGCCATAAGCCTGCCACCACTGGGCACTGGGCCAGTGGGCGTCCTGGGCGGCGCTCTGAATCGCCTCGTCGGTGGCCAGGGTATTGGCGGGAACTAGCGTGCCTTGGGGCGCTATGCCTCCGGTTCCGATGCAGCCGCTGATTGCTAACGATAAAGCCCAAACACTGAGAGTCTTCAACTCTCTGCTGATGCGAGGCGGCACTGCTGCGAATTCCTGAGATCGGGGGGAGGGGCAAATCTCTGGCAGGGGCCGTCGGGTGGGCGACACGATGCGTCTGGGACAACGCATTGCACGACAGGCTCCTGCAGATCGCGGCAATTCTAGGGGGCGGCCTCGATTGCGATAAGGTGGGTTTCCTGTGAATCTTTGTTACCGTAAACGCGATAATCCATTGGTCGTATCCCCAAGCCCCTGTAAACCCTGAAACTTCGTGTCACAATTTGCCATCTCCCTTGAGAGCACCCCATGGACACTTTGCAAAACATGCGCGCCTTCAGCTGTGTCGCCGAGGCCGGCAGTTTCACCGCCGCCGCCGTGCAACTGGACACCACCACAGCCAATGTCTCGCGCGCGGTCTCCAACCTTGAGGCCCACCTGCAAACCCGCTTGCTCAACCGTACGACTCGCCGCATCGCCCTGACCGAGGCCGGCAAACGCTACCTGCTGCGCTGCGAGCAGATCCTGGCCTATGTCGAAGAAGCCGAGGCCGAAGCCAGCGACGCTCACGCTCGCCCCGCCGGGCAATTGAAAGTGCACACCATGACCGGTATCGGCCAGCACTTCGTGATCGACGCCATCGCCCGCTACCGCAAGACCCACCCCGACGTGACCTTCGACCTGACCATGGCCAACCGCGTGCCGGACCTCTTGGACGAGGGCTACGACGTGTCCATCGTGCTCGCCAGCGAGCTGCCGGACTCGGGGTTTGTCTCCCAGCGCCTGGGGATCACCTACAGCATCGTCTGTGCCTCGCCGGCCTATGTAAAAGCCAACGGCTGCCCGAACAAGCCCATCGACCTGCTGAACCACGCCTGCCTGCGCCTGGTGAGCCCGGTCATCCCCCTGGAAAAATGGACGTTCGACGGCCCGGAAGGCCAGGAGATGGTGACCATCAACGGCTCGCCGTTCCTGGTGAACTCCGCCGACGCGATGAAAACCGCGATCACCAGCGGCATGGGCGTCGGCGTGCTGCCGGTGTACGCGGCCATCGAAGGGCTGCGCAACGGCACCCTGGTGCGGGTCATGCCGCAGTACCGCTCCCAGGAGCTGAACCTGTATGCCATCTACCCTTCGCGCCAGTACCTGGACGCCAAGATCAAGACCTGGGTCGAATACCTGCGCGGCTCCCTGCCGGAGATCCTCGCCGCGCACCAGGCCGAACTCGCCGCCTACGAACTCAGCGGCAGCCTGGCCGGTGCCCGCCTGACCAATTAAGCCTCCTCAACCCAGTAGCCACTACCGCCAGGCTGCGCTGGCCCATGTCGGCGCCGAAGGTACACCTGAAAACACTCCGGTGGATCTGAGGGCCAGCGCAGCCTCGTGCCTCGGCAGCGGCTACAAAAAAGCCGTCGAGAATGTTAGCTTGCTTGGCATTCTCTCCCGCCTGTCGAGCCCTCCCGCGATGAAAAAGACCGTACTTGCCTTCAGCCGCATCACTCCCGAGATGATCGAACGCCTGCGCCAGGAGTTCGACGTGATCGTGCCGGACCCCAAGCAGGGTGATATCAGCGCGCAGTTCAACGAAGCCCTGCCCCAGGCCCACGGCCTGATCGGCGTCGGCCGCAAGCTGGGCCGCGCTCAGCTGGAAAACGCCGGCAAGCTGCAAGTGGTGTCCAGCGTCTCGGTGGGTTACGACAACTACGATCTGGGTTACTTCAACGAACGCGGGATCATGCTCACCAACACCCCGGACGTGCTCACCGAAAGCACCGCCGACCTGGCGTTCGCCCTGCTGATGAGCAGCGCCCGCCGGGTGGCCGAACTGGACGCCTGGACCAAGGCCGGCCAGTGGCAGGCCAGCGTTGGTGCGTCGCTGTTTGGCAGTGATGTGCACGGCAAGACCCTGGGCATCGTCGGCATGGGCAACATCGGCGCGGCCATCGCCCGTCGTGGTCGCCTGGGTTTCAACATGCCGATCCTGTACAGCGGCAACAGCCGCAAGCCTCAGCTGGAACAGGAACTCGGGGCGCAGTTGCGCAGCCTGGATCAACTGCTGGCCGAAGCCGATTTCGTGTGCCTGGTGGTGCCCCTCAGCGACAAGACCAAGCACCTGATCAGCCAGCGTGAACTGGCGCTGATGAAGCCGAGCGCGATCCTGGTGAATATTTCCCGCGGCCCGGTGGTGGATGAGCCGGCGCTGATCGAGGCCCTGCAGAAAGGCCAGATTCGCGGTGCCGGGCTCGACGTCTACGAGAAGGAGCCGCTGGCCGAATCGCCGTTGTTCCAACTAAAAAACGCCGTCACCCTGCCCCACGTTGGCTCGGCGACCCACGAAACCCGCGAGGCCATGGCCAATCGCGCGGTGGATAACCTGCGCAGTGCCTTGCTCGGTGAGCGCCCGCAGGACCTGGTCAATCCGCAAACCTGGAAGGGCTGAGGGGCAAACCCAGGGGCGCCATGCCCCTGGAACCCGGCTGTTCTGCAAGCCCTGCCCCCATGCTCAGCGACCTGGCCTGCCTCCCAGCAACGGCTGCAGGTTGCGCTCAGGCAGCAGGGCGCAGATTCCCAGGGGTGACGGCCAAGGCCGGTTTCGGTTTGCGAAACACCAGCACGTTGCCCAGCATCACCAGGACCAGCCCGGCCAGTGCCGGAGCGGTCCACTGATAGCCTTCGGCGTAGGCCGACACATTCAGCGCCACCACCGGAAACAGCACGGTGCAGTAGGCCGCGCGTTCCGGGCCCATGCGCCCGACCAGGGTCAGGTAGGCGGTAAAACCGATCACCGAGCCCGGGATCACCAGGTACAGCAACGAGCCGATGTAGCGCGTGTTCCATTCCATGGCGAACGGCACGCCCTGGACCAGGCAATACCCCCCCAGCATCACCGCGCCGTAGGCCATGCCCCAGGCATTGGTGGTCAGCGGCTTGAGCCCGGCCTTCTGTTGCAGGCTGGACAACATATTGCCCGCCGAGAAACACAGGGTGCCGAGCAGGGCCAGCCCCAGGCCCAGCAAGGTTTGCGGGCTGGCGCTGTGGCCCACCAGTTCCGGCCAGAACAACAGCCCCAGGCCCAGCAGGCCGAGGCCGCCGCCCAGCAGCACGTTACGCGCCACCCGTTGGCCGAAGAACACCCGGGCATTCAGCGCGTTCCACAGGGTGGCCGTGGAAAACACCACTGCCACCAGGCCGCTGGGGATCCACTGGCTGGCGTGCAAAAAGCACATGAAATTGATGCAGAACAGGCACAAACCCTGGGCCAGGCAGATCAGGTGCCCGCGCCGGTTCATCACCTGCAGCTTGCGGCTGAGCAGCAGCACCACGAACAGGATCAGCGCCGCCAGCCCGAAGCGATAGACGATCGAGACCGGAATCGCCACCACGCCCAGTTGCAGTTTCAAGGCGATCCAGGTGGTGCCCCAGATCAGGACGGTGAGCAAATACAAGGCAAGGTTCATGGCGCTACTCCTGAGTTCGGCTTGCAGTGTCAGGCCCCGAGCGCGGCGCACGCTTGCATAAACTTGCGCTTTTGTCGGATCGCCAGCTGGCAGCGCCCCGTCTACGGAGTAGGATGCAAAACCTTGAAGGCTGCACCATCGCCCTGCCCCCGGGCCGTGCGCAGCCCACGGCAGCGGCTACAGGATCGTGGCGCACTCATTTTTCAACGACGTACAGACCATGCCCGCACTGGAAACCCTGCAAGTCTTCCAAGCCCTCAACCGCTCGCCCAATGCTCGCCTCGAGCACAGCGCCGAGCTCGGTGACGGCCTGGCTGCAGCCTTGTGGAGCAACCACCACGACGCCCAGGACTACGAGGCTCCCAGCCACCACACCCTGTCGTGCTACATCGCCGGCGGCACCGGGACCTTTCGCCGCGAGCAACCGGGCACCACGGGCGGGCCGGACAAACTGTGCATCCTCCCCGCCGAGCATCAATCGGCCTGGGTGATCAACGGTGAAATCCGCCTGGCGCACCTGTATTTCAGCCCCGAGCAATTCGCCCTGGGCTGCGTCACCCTGCTCGACCGCGAACCCCGCGAACTGCAACTGCGCGAAAGCACCTTCCTCGATGACCCGCTTCAGGCCCGGCGCTTTCGCCGCCTGATCCAGCTCAACTGGGACGAACCCGCCGAACGCCTGCTGACCAGCAGCCTGGCCCACGAAATGCTCAGCCACGCGCTGCTCAATCAGGTGGGCCTGCGCCAGGGCCTGCGCTTGAAGGGCGGGCTGGCTGCGCACCAGCGCCGGCATCTGGTGGAGTACATCGACAGCCAGTTGGGCGAACCCATCAGCCTCGGGCAGTTGGCCGGGTTGTGCGCGTTGTCGGAATACCATTTTGCGCGAATGTTCAGCGCAAGCTTCGGCCTGCCGCCGCACCAGTATGTGCTGGCCCGGCGCCTGGCCCAGGCCCGGCATTTGCTGCGCAGCACCTCCCTGGCCCTGGGCGAGATTGCCCTGGCCTGCGGCTTCTCCAGCGCCAGCCATTTCACCAACCGCTTTCGCCAGACCCTGGGTGGCACGCCCGGGGAGTATCGCCAGGCGTTTGCTCGCTGACGCCAGGGTGGGCAACTGCAAAATACCCAGGTTGGCCCGACGCCTCACGCCCTAAAAAGTAAAACTGCCATCACTGCGCATGCACCTGGCCCTGCGCTGCAAGGCCAGGTCTGTCTATAGAGGCAAGTTTTTATCGAGCCCCGCCAATAACACCCATAGGTCATGTTAGCTATCAAACTTGGCCTGGATAGTCCCGTATGCGGCTGATCAATGATTCTTGCCCGGTTAAAAAGTGCGCTTATGCTCAGCCACTCAGCACTTTATAAACAATAAAAACAACAAGCCGTTAACTAAAACAGCGCAGCCCACCAACTAAAACCCAGCGCTTTATCCATCAACCTACATTCACCACTTATTTAAAGTTACCAAACCCACTTACAACATCATTCAATTAACAACCGCCAGCACTTGTATTGATCCCGATAATAAAAAATAACAAGGACGATAAAATGCCCTGCCTCCCGCGTCAGCACCCGCTTATCCTTGGTTCCTTATCCATCGCCGGTTGTGGCCTTGTGTTGCCCGCCCAGGCAGAGGTGATTGAAGACAGTCGCCTGCGCCTCGATCTGCGCAACTACTACTTCAACCGGGACTTTCGTGAAGGTAACGCGCAGTCGAAACGTGAGGAGTGGGCGCAAGGTTTCATGTTGCGCCTCGATTCCGGGTTCACCGAGGGCAGCCTGGGTTTCGGTGTGGATGCGAGCGCCATGCTGGGTCTCAAACTGGACTCCAGCAAGGACCGCACCGGCACCGGCCTGTTGCCCGTGCATGACGACGGCAGCGCGCCTGATGAATATTCCAAGCTCGCCGTGGCCGGCAAACTCAAGGCCAGTAACACCGTGCTCAGCGTTGGCGAGTTGATCCTGCCGCCGCTGCCGACCATCAGGCCGAATGACGGCCGGCTGTTCCCCCAAACCTTCGCCGGCGGGTTCATCAAGTCCAATGAAGTCAAGGGCCTGACCTTGACCGCAGCGCGCCTGAACACCGTCAAACAGCGCAACTCCACCGACCATTCCCCGCTGACCCTCAGCCTCGCCAATCGACGCTTCAAAGGCCATGGCGCCACCGCCGATCACTTCGACACGGCTGGCCTGTCGTATCAATTCAACCCGCAGTGGCTTGGCAGTTACCACGTTGCGCAGCTGCAAGATATCTACCGCCAGCAGGTCATGACCCTGCTCAGCAAAGGCACGCTGGGGCCTGGCACCTGGGCCACCGATGTTCGCTTCAGCCTGACCAGCGACTACGGCGCAGCCAAGGGCTCGACCATCGATAACCAGAGCGCGCAGGGGTTGTTCAGTTACGCCCTGCAAGGCCACACCCTGGGCCTGGGTTATCAACAGATGTTCGGTGAGACGGGTTATGCCTTTATCCATGGCACCGATGCCAACCTTATCAACCTGTCCATCCTGGGTGACTTCGCCAACGCCAAGGAACGCTCCTGGACCCTGCGCTATGGCTACGATTTCGCGGCCATCGGACTGCCCGGTTTAACTATAAACAGCCGTTACATGTCAGGCAGCCATGCGCAAATCACCGGCACTCGCACCATTGGTAAAGAACGGGAACTGGACAATGAAGTGCGTTACACCGTACAGCAGGGTCCTATTAAAGATCTGACCGTGCGTGTGCGAAGTGCAATCTACCGCTCCAACTATTCACGCAACTTTCCCAGCGACATGGACGATGTGCGACTGATGCTAAGTTACTCCTGGATCATTCGCTGACCACTCACCCCCCATCCTGTAACTTCGAAGCGGAGATCGCCTTATGCGGCACTTATCAGTACCGGTCTTGATCGGCCTTTTATGCTGTTCGGTATTCACTTCTGCCGATGCCCGAGAAGTCGCGGCCCCCGACACCGTGCCGGAACTCAGCCCCGGGTATTTAATCGGGTATCTGCCCCAGGACGCCTTACCCGATAGCTTGCTGCTGTTGCCTGCGCCGCCCGAGGTGAACTCGGCGGCCTTCGCCCTGGATCAAAGCATGGCCCAACAGAGCCAGGCACTGCGGGGCAGCGAACGCTGGAAGCTGGCGATCCGCGACGCCGAACTGCACTTTCCCGCCGCCGCCGAGACCTTTTCCTGCGCCTTGAATGCGCCGATCAACGAGCGCCTGACCCCGCGCCTGTACCTGTTGTTGCGCCGCACCCTGACGGATGCCGGGCTGGCCACCGACAGCGCAAAAAAGCACTACGCCCGGACCCGACCGTTTGTGTTTAACCAACAGCCCAGTTGCACCCCGGACGAGGAAGCCAAACTGGCCAAGAACGGCTCGTATCCTTCCGGGCACAGTTCGATTGGCTGGGCCTGGGCCCTGTTACTCAGCGAGCTTTCCCCCGCCAACAGCAATGCGATTCTGGCCCGAGGCCGGGCTTATACCGAAAGCCGCCTGGTGTGCAACGTGCATTGGTACAGCGATATCCGCGAGGGCCGTGATCTGGGCGCCGCGACCGTGGCCCGCTTGCACAGCGACCCGATCTTCCAGGCCGACTTCGCGGCGGCCAGGCAGGAGTTGGCCGCCGTGCGCGCCAAAGGCCTCGGCGCCAGCGGCGATTGCATGGCACAGGCCGAGGCCCTGGTGCCACAGCCGGCGTTTGTATCAGCGCAAAACAGCGCGCCCGCACCCGACCCAGCAGCGCCAGAACCTAAGGCGCCAGGGTCAGAACCGTGAAGGTATTGGCGTGAAACAGCGGGTCGGCCTTGGGCTGCGATGGCTCGGCCAGGGGCTGGGTAAAGTCCATCGCCGCCAGGTACACCCGCTGGCTGCGGGGGTCGAACGCCATGTTGTAAGCCATCGGCGCGGTGCTGACGCTGGCGCGCGGGCGGTAGTGGTCGGCGTCCAGCTGGTCGACCAGCGTCAGGCTGGCGTCGACTCCGCTGGGGATCAACAACAAACGCTGCTGCGGGTCATACGCCAGGGCGTTGACGTCACGCCCAATCGGCAGGCTGGCCTTGAGCGCGCCGCTGTCGCGGTCCACCACCAGCAACTGTGGCTGCTCACCGCGGCAGGCGATAAACAGCCGGCCACGCTCGGCGTCCTGGGCCAGGGCACTCGGTCGGCTGCACCCCGGGTACGTCCAGGTGTCGAGCACGGCAAAGCTGCTGGAGGAGATCCGCGCCACCTTGCCTTCATCGCGCATGGGCATGAAAAAACTGCCATCGCCCTTGAGCAGCAAGGGGTCGATCTTCTTCACCTCGAACTCGTGGGCAGCGCTGATACGCTCCTGCAGGGGGTCGAACACAAACAAGGTCGAGCGATCGGCACGCCGGCCGCTGACGATGATGACCTGGCCGGTGCTGGGCTCGTACACCGCGCTATTGAGGTTGCTCTGGGCCAGCGCAATACGCTTCAACGGCTTGAGGGTCGATAACTGCACGATGCCCAGGCTGCCGTCGGTGTTGAGCAACAACAGCCGATCCAGCGGCGGCACAAACACCACGCCATTAGCGCCCTCGGACTGCTCAAGGGTCTTGACTGCCCGCTGCTTGTCCACATCGAACACACTCAGGCCGTTTTCCCGTCGCGCCAGGAACAGGTACGGCCGGCTCGGGTCGAGGGCGATAAAGCCCCAGCTGGAGCCCGACCCAGGCAGCGTGACCCGCTGCTCCCGGTGGTAACCCCGAGCGTCGCTAGCGGGCGCCGCCCAGGCGCCCGCATTGAGGGCCAAGGCCAGGCCCAGCAGGCTCAAGACCCTCATCAAAACTCCAGGGTGCTGGACAACGACACCTGGCGCGAATCGCCCATGGACACAAAGAACCGGCTCGCCGCCGAGGTGTAGTAGGTCTTGTCGAACAGGTTCTTCACGTTGAGCTGGAACTTGACCTTCTGCCCTTCGACCTTGGTGTCGTAGGTGGCGAAGGCGTCGGCCACGGTGTAGGCCGGCAGGTCGAAGCTGTTGGGCGCATCACCGGCCCGTTCGCCGACATAACGCGCACCGGCGCCGACCCGCAGGCGGTCGCCGCCGATCAGGCTGCCGAAGTCATACACCGCCGACAGCGAACCGGTGTTCTTGGCCACGTTCTGCAGGCGCTTGCCTTTGTATTGGGTGTCCTTGGTCACTTCGGCGTCGGTGTAGGCGTAGCTGCCGATCAGGCTCCACTGCTCGGTGAGCTGGCCGGTGAGGTCCATTTCCAGGCCGCGGGATTTCACTTCGCCGGCAACGCTGGTCACGGTTTCGTTGGCGGTCGCGGTAGTCACCAGCACGTTGCGCTTGGTGATATCAAACAGCGCAGCGCTGGCGGTGATGCGCCCCGGCAGGTCGAGCTTGGCCCCCAGTTCCCAGGACTTGCCTTCCTCCGGCTCGATGCTGCCATCGAGCACCACATTGCCGCCGCCCAGAGGCGCGATGCTGGAGTTGGGCTTGAAGGATTCGGTGTAGCTGCCATAGAACGACAGCGCGTCGGTGTAGCGGTACACCAGGCCGGCGCGCGGCACCCATTTCTGCCCGTTGGTGTCGGTGTTGGCGTGGAACGGACGGCCCCGACCCGCGTACTGGTCGTATTCCTGGAAGCGCGCACCGCCCACCAGAATCCACTGGTCGGTGAGGTGGATCGAGTCCTGGAAGAACAGCGAGTCGGTGCGCAGCAGATCGGTCTGGTCGCTGTCGGCGGCGCGCACGGCAGTACCCGCCACTTGCTGGCCATACACCGGGTTGAGGTAGTTGAAGGTCGACGCGGTGCCGCGAATCAGGTCGGCGCGGTAAATCTTGCGGTACTCATCGTCCAGGCCGAACACCAGGTCGTGCTGCATCCCGGCCAGCTCGGTCTTGCCTTGCAGGGTGGCAGTGGCATACCGGTCGGTGGTCAGGGCGCCCTGGGTGCCGTCCATGGTGCGGGTCAGGGTGCCGTTGCTATTGACGGCCGTCAGGCGAACCTGGCTGGCATCGTAGGTTTCGCGGTTCCAGCTGTAGCCGAAATGCGCCTTCCAGTTGTCGTTGAGGTCATGGTCGACCTCAAATCGATACAGGTCCGAGCGCCCTTCCAGGTTGTTGAACGGTTCGTCCAGGCGGCGGGTCGCCGGAATGTCCAGCGGGTGGTTGGTCCTGGAGTCGATGGCGGTGCCACGGTCGAACGGGGTCAGGAACTCGCGGTGCTCATAGGCCAGCAGCACTTTGGTGTCTTCGCCGTACCAGGCCAGGGACGGCGCCACCAGGGTCTCGCGGTGGGTGCCGAAGTTGCGCCAGTAGTCTTCATCCTCGTGGTCGACAATCATCCGATAGGCCAGCCCGGAGTCCCCCAGGGCGCCGGTGCTGTCGAGGCTGCCGCCGCTGCCGTTCTTGCCCGAGCCATAGCTGGAGCCGCGCACGGTCACGGCGTTGTACTGCTCGAGCTGGGGCTTTTTGCTGACGATGTTGACCACGCCGCCCGGGTCCTGGATGCCGTAGAGCAGAGACGCCGGGCCCTTGAGCACCTCGACCCGCTCGGCGGTGGCGTTCAGAGCGCGGCCCTGCATCACCGGCATGCTGTCGCGCATGATCGAGCCGTTACGGTTGTCGCCAAACCCGCGGATCATCACCGCGTCCAGGGTGCCGCCCAGGGTGTTGCTCTGGGTGATGCCGCTGATGTTGGTCAGGGCATCGTCCAGGTTGCGCGGCGCCTGGTCGCGCATGGCCTGGGCCGGCACCACGTTGATGATCTGCGGGATCTCCTGGTTCACGGCCTGGGAACGGGCGATCGAGGTGGTGGCCGGAGGCTGGTAGCTGGTGCTGTCGGCCGCGACCACGGAGGTGATGGTGGTCGCCCCCAGGTTCAGCGCGCCGGCGGTGGGCTGCGGCTCCAGGGCCAGGGTGTGGGCGTCGGTGCGACGGAAGCTCAGCCCGGAGTTGCCCAGCAGGCGCTGCAAGGCCTGCTCGGCGCTCAATGAACCGCTGACGGCCGGGGCCTGGATGCCGTAAGCCGCCTCATCGGTGTACACCACGCTGATCCCGGTGACCCGGCTGAAATCGCTCAGGGCCTGGGGCAGCGGCTTGGCGGCGATGGCGAAATTGAACACCGCACTGTGTTGCGCGCTGCCGGCATCGGCCGCCAGGGCCACGCTCAACGGCAACATGGCCAAGCCAGAAACCGCCAGCGCCGACGCGCCGAACCACCCTTTAACCGAACCGCTTGCCGCCATGTGTGCCCTGGACTTCATGCTCGAGACCTGTGTGTAGAACCGCTACGGATGCGAATGACTCGCACTTTCAAGCACTACACGAATGCCGCCCGGGTTTACCTCAGCAAAAAAATGAAAATATTTTCGGGCCGGTGTGTTTGGGCGACTGAACGCCCTTTATCTACCTGACGTTCCACGGCGCCCATAGGGCCGCTAGGCTGCGCTGGCCCTGTGAGACGCACTCCATTTACCTGGCCCCCAAGGACCCGGCATCAACGCAGGATAATCACGCGGCCCAGTAGCTGGTGCTGTTGAAAGCCAAGCACGCCCTGCAGAGAGTTGAGCACCGCCTGCGGGTCCTGGCTGGGGAAGTTGCCGCTGACTCGGCGGGCGCCCAGTTCATCGTTGAGCAGCAGGATCCGCCCCGGGTAGTAGCGCCCCAGGTCCTTGACCACTTCGGCCAGGGGTTGCTTGTAGAAGTTCAGCCAACCCTGGCGCCAGGCCAGGTGCGCCTCACTGTCGACGCCATGCAGCGCCTGGCTGACGCCATCGGCATACGCCAACTGCTGGCCCGCGCCCAGCACCTCCTGGTTCGCGCCCGGTTGCGGGGTCACGCCCACGCGTCCGGAGAGCACGGTGACCTGGGCCCCGGCCCGTTGCAGGCGCACTTCGAACTGGGTGCCCAGCACCTGCACCCGGCCGCTATCGGCCTCGACCACAAACGGCTGGCCGGTGTGGGTCACGCTGAAAAAACCGGCCCCCCGGCGCAGTTGCACGTGGCGCTCGCCCCGGGTGAAGTCCACAGCAATCGCGCTGTCGGCATCCAGGGTCACCTGGGACTGATCGGCCAGGGTCACGGTGCGCACCTGCCCCGGGGCCGAGACATAGTCGGCGCCAAAATCGTCGACCCAGCGCTGTGGCTGCCAACCGACCCCAATGCTGATTGTCAGCAGCAAACAGGCGGCCATCGCCAACCCGGCAGCCCAACGGCGCCGCGAACGGCCCTGGGCCCGGTCCATCTCCCGCAGGTAGCCCTGCAGGGCGAATTCATCTTCCCGAGCCAGGGTCCGTGCCGGTACTTCGCTGAGCTCCCACAGCACCTGGGCCTGGGCATAGGCTTCGATATGCGCCGGGTCGGCCTGCAGCCACTGGCTGAATGTCGCCTGATCGCCACTGCTGGGTTGGTCATGCAACAGGCTGAGCCAGGCCAGGGCTGCCTGCTCCTGGGCCGGCGTCGGGGTGACGCGAGCAATACTGTTCACGGTGCTTTCCCTGGCGTTCGCGGGGTCGAGGGTTCCCGCAGGCTGGCCTTGCAGGCTTCGAGGGCGCGCATCATATGTTTTTCCACGGCGCTTTGGGACAACCCCATGGCCTTGGCGATTTGTGCGTACTTGCGGCCATGGATGCGGTTGAGCAAAAAGATCTGCCGCGTGCGCTCCGGCAGGCTGCGCAGCGCCGCCTCGACGTGGCGCAGGTCATTGCCTGCCTCCAGCGCCGCTTGCGGCTCGGCGCTGTAGTGATCCTGCTGCTCCGGCAGCCAGCTTTCGTTGACCCGGACCCGTGCGCCCTCGCTGCGCAAATGGTCGATGGCAATGTTGCCGGCGCAGCGCAGCAGGTAGGTGCTGAGCTCTTCGACCTGCACCAGCGGCCGGCGCCAGAAGCGCAGGAACAAGTCCTGCACCAGGTCGGCCGCCGTCGCCCGGCAGCCTACGCGACGGCTGACCAAGGCCTCCATCTGCGGACGCTGGGACAAAAACACCTGCAGAAAATGCGCACGACTGCCCGAGGCTTCCGGGCGGTCGAGGTCAGGGTGTTCCGGAGGGGTACTAATGATCATCGGCCGGTCCGCTTAAAGCTGCGCAACAGCGGCGAGCGGGCTGGCCAGCAAGCCCAGGGCGGCCAGCCACAAGGCCAGGCGCGGGCGATAGGGCAACAGCAGCACCAGCAGCAAGGCACTGAGCATCAACACCGCGCACCACTGCACCAACCCCAGGCCCCAACCGGCGGCCGCCACCGCCGCCCACAACGACAAACCCAGCAACGCCCAGCCGCCCAGCCTCAAGCCCTGGCGGCGCCCCGCCGAGGCCTTGCGTCCCAACAGGTCGCTGTGATGCCGATCCATCGACAGGCACAAGGCGGCAAACCCGGCATAGCACAGCAGCACGGCGAGCAGCATTCAATTCACCTCGTTCTTCAGCGTCAGCGGCCGTGGCCGTTCGGCTCGCGGCTGCGGGCTGGGCTTGGTGTGGGACGAACGCTGCATTTTCCAGGCGGCCCAGGCCAGGAATACACCGCTGCCCAGGCAGGTCAGGTCGAACCCGGCGAGCATCCAGTCACTGCCGGCCAGCCCGGCGGGCGCGGTCAACAGGTCGAGCAGCGGCACCGCGGCAAACAGCAGCGCGGCCAGGCCCAATTGCTCGACCCAGGCCCGCCGCCCACGGCGCACGGCGGCATGCACCAGGCTCAAGCCCCAGACCATGAAGAAGCTGTTGACCTCCCAGTCCGCCCGCTCGGCGAAAACTGCCGGCAACAGGCGATTGGCCCAGAAAAACGCCGCGACCGCCAACACCAGGCCCGCCATGCTGGCGATATTCAGCACCTCCACCAGGCGCAGCTCGAACGGCATGACCCCACTCTTGGCGTGCTTCAGCTGGCGCTTGCCGAGCCAGATCACCAGCCCGGTGCCGATCATCGCCGTGCCGGCCAGACCGCAGATAAAGTACAGCCAGCGCAGCACCGGCCCGGCAAACACCCCCATGTGCAGCCCGTAGAAACTGCCGGCAATCGCCGCCGGCAACGACTGTTCGGGGGACACCCGGAGCAATTGGCCGGTCACGCCGTTGAACGAGATCACGCTGCCAAAGTCGTGCACCACCCGATCGGCACTGTGACGAAACACGTTCACCGACGCGTTTTCGTCCCCGGGGTTATTCACCGCGATCCGCCCGATGTGCCCGCCCGACCACTGCTGCCGCGCCTGCTCCACCAGCGGCCCCATGGGCATCAGCACCCCTGGCTTGCCCGCGGCCGGCGCATTGTTGGTGCCTGGAAACGCCTCATTGAAAAACGCCCGGGTGTTGCCGTCATAAGCCGTGAGAATGCTGGCCGGCATGACCATGGTCATAAAGATCACCAGGCTGCTGTAGGTGATCATCAGGTGAAACGGCAACACCAGGACACCCACCGCGTTATGCCCGTCGAGCCATGAGCGCTGGCCCTTGCGCGGGCGGAAGGTGAAGAAGTCCTTGAAGATTTTCTTGTGGGTGATGATCCCGCTGATCAAGGCGACGAACATCACCATGGCCGCGCTGGTCGCCAGCCAGCGGCCCCAGGGGTGGGGCATTTGCAGCTGGAAGTGGAAGCGGTAGAAAAACTCGCCGCCCCGGGTATCCCGGGCCTGGATTTCGCTGCCGGTGGCCGGGTCGAGGAGTTTTTCCGTGAAGGCGCCGCGCTCGCCGGGCTTGACCGGGCCCTGCCACATCACCGACAGCGCCGGTTCACGGGCATCCGGCAGGTTGATGAACCAGCGCCCGGCGCCACTGGCATGTTGCTGCAGGTAGCCCTGGGCCAGGGCCAGGCTGCTGTCGGTGCTGACCGCCCGGGCCGGGACTTCCGGTTGCATCCAGTGGCTGATTTCCGCCTTGAAATACGACAGGGTCCCGGTGAAGAAAATCGCGAACAGCAGCCAGCCAAACACCAACCCGCTCCAGGTGTGCAGCCAGGCCATGGACTGACGAAAACCCTCTTTCATGGGCGCGCCATCCAGTAGGCCAGGCCGGCGATCAGCGCCAGCACCAGGCAGGCGCCCGCGACCCCGGCCCAGGCCCGCCAGGCGCTGCGACAGGCGAAACACCAGAGCACCGCCAGCAGGTAAAACACAAACGAGGCCGTCATCCCGCTGACCGTCGCATCGATCCGGGGCATGGGTAACAGCAAGGTCAGGCAGACACTGCCCAACGCCGCCAGCAGGTAACCACCGAACACCGCCGCCAGCACCCGCGAGGCCACGGCCAGGCGATAGGAAACGGGAGTCGCGCCAACGTTGCTTTTCATGTTCCGCCCTGGAAACGTTAAAAAACCTGCCCCCCACTGCACCGGGGCAAGCTTAAAGAGCGGCAATATTAATGATAAATATTCTCATACGCAAAAAGTGCCGATAAACCGATGCCTCGCCGTCGGTCCACACTGATTGCCGAATGCCATATCTCGCCCCTACAATGCGAACAATTCTTGTTCTCTTAAGCATCCGTATGCTGTCGGAGCGTTCGCTTGGCCCACGCCTCAACCCTCGAAGTGCTCTATCACGCGCATCACAACTGGCTCAACGGCTGGTTGCGACGCCGCCTTGGCTGCCCCCACAACGCCGCCGACCTGGCACAAGACACCTTCATGCGGGTGCTGACGGCCCGCGAAGCGCCGCAGATCATCGAACCTCGGGCGTTCCTCACCACCATCGCCAAACGCGTGCTGTGCAACCACTACCGGCGCCAGGACCTGGAACGCCCCTACCACGAAGCCCTGGCGCAGATGCCGGAGCAGGTGGCGCCCTCCGAGGAAGACCGGGCGATCATCCTGCAAACCCTGGTTGAACTCGACGAGTTGCTCGACGGCTTGCCACGCCCGGTCAAGCGCGCCTTTCTGCTGGCCCAGGTCGACGGCCTGAGCTACGGCGAAATTGCGCAAGAGCTGGGCATTTCCATCGCTACGGTCAAGCGTCACTTGAACAAGGCCGCCCTGCGCTGCTACTTCGCCCTGTGAATCACTCAATGCGCTCCCCCTTATGAACAACCCTTTCAATGGTGCGCCGGGCTTCTCGACCCAGGTCGCCGAGCAGGCCGTGCACTGGCTGATCGAAATCCAGAGCGGTGCCCTCAGCCCGCGCCAGCAGCAGGCCTGGCAGCAATGGCACGATGCCCACAGCGAACACCAGCGGGCCTGGGAGCATATTCAGCGAGTCAACCAGCGGCTGCGTGGCATGGGCTCGCCCCTGGCCCATGCCGCGCTCAATGCGCCGAAGTCCTCCAGCCGGCGCCAGGCCCTCAAGCTGCTGCTGATTCTCGGCGCCGGTTCTGCCGCGGCCTGGAGCCTGCGCGAGCACAACCCGCTGCCGCCGCTGCTGGCTGACTACCGCAGCCCGCTGGGCCAGCGGCGCAAGCTGACCCTGGACGATGGCAGCCTGCTGCAACTCAATACCAACAGCG
>NZ_ATLP01000092.1:0-23636 GCF_000416215.1 Pseudomonas sp. CF161 | reverse complement strand
GCAGCGGCTGATCCGCCTGCTCGAAGGCGAAATCATGCTCAGCAGCGCCGCCGACAACCGCCCGCTGCGGGTGCAGACCGCCGAGGGCCTGGTGCAGGCCGAGGGCGCGCGGCTGAACCTGCGCCAGTTCAAGCAACGCAGCCAGTTGGCGGTGTTCAGCGGTCGGGTCAGCCTGAGCCCGGCCGCCTTCAGCGGCGCCCCCCTGCTGGTGCCGCCGGCGCGGCAACTGAGCTTCAGCGCCCAGGGCTGGGGCACCCCGACGGCGCTGGATGCCAACAGCGGGGCCTGGAGCGAAGGGATGCTGGTGGCGGCCCATATGCGCCTGGCGGATTTTCTCGAAGAACTGGGCCGTTATCGACGCGGCCAGCTCAACTGCGACCCCAGGGTCGCCGACCTGCTGCTGTCGGGCAGTTATCCACTGGACGACAGCGAACGGATTCTCGACCTGCTGGAAATCAGCCTGCCGGTCAAAGTGCGGCGCTTCACCCGCTACTGGGTCACGGTCCAGGCCCGCGCCTGAGGCCGCGGCGACACGGCGAATGTTAACGACGGATTTTTTTTGCTGGCGGGTGAGCCGTTTTGCACAGCTCGGGTGACAGACAAGGAAAGCCACCTTGATTCCCCCTTCTCTGGACAGTCAGCCATGCCCCAGCACACCCCTCGCCTTACCCCACTAGCCCGCACGCTGCGCCACTGGGTGCTGGGCGCCAGCCTGAGTTTCGGCGCCCTGCCCCTGGCCCACGCGGACACCGCCCAGGCCAGGGCTTATCACATTGCCCCGGCGTCCCTGGAAAGCGCGCTCAACCAGTTCGGCCGTGAAGCCGGGGTGCTGATTTCCTTTGGTTCGCAGGTCACCAACGGCGTGCAGAGTCCCGGTCTGGACGGCCACTACAGCACCGAACAAGGCTTGAAGCTGCTGCTCGAAGGCACCGGCCTGCAAGCCCGGGCCGAAGGCAACAACGCCTACAGCCTGCAACCGCTGAGCACCGACAACACCCCGGCGCCCCTGGAGCTCGGGGCCTCGAGCGTGGTCGGGGACTGGCTGGGCGATGCGGCGCAGAGCAATGTGTTCGAACATCCCGGCGCCCGGGACGTGATCCGCCGTGAAGAATTCGAACGCCAGGGCGCGACCCAGGCCCGGGATGTGCTGAACCGCATTCCCGGGGTCAACGCACCGGAAAACAACGGCACCGGCAGCCACGACATGGCGCTGAACTTCGGTATCCGCGGGCTCAATCCGCGCCTGGCGTCGCGCTCGACGGTGTTGATGGATGGGATCCCGGTACCGTTCGCGCCCTATGGCCAGCCGCAGCTGTCGTTCGCCCCCATCAGCATGGGCAACATGGATGCCGTGGACGTGGTGCGTGGCGGCGGCGCGGTGCGCTACGGGCCGCAGAACGTCGGCGGAATCGTCAACTTCGTGACCCGGGCGATTCCCGATGAACCGACGCTCAAGGGCGGGGTGCAGACCGAGACCAGCCCGTCGTCCAGCCATGACGGCTTCAAGACCACCGGCAACCTGCTGGCCGGCGGCACCGCCGACAATGGCCTGGGCGGTGCGCTGCTGTACTCCGGCACCCGCGGCGGCGACTGGCGCGAGCACAGCGACACGCAGATCGACGACCTGATCCTCAAGGGCCAGTATCAACTCGACGAGGCCAACAGCTTCAACGCCATGGCCCAGTACTACGAGGGCCAGGCCGATATGCCAGGCGGCTTGAGCACTGCGGCGTACAAGGCCGACCCGTATCAGTCGACCCGGCCGTTCGACAAGTTCTGGGGCCGCCGCACGATGTTCAATGTCGGCTACCGCTACCAGGAAGATCGCCGGGAATTCACCGTCAACAGCTTCTTCACCAAGACCCTGCGCAGCGGCTATCTGGATCAGCGCAGCGTTATTTCGCTGTCGCCGCGCGAGTACTGGGTGCGCGGGCTGGAAAGCCGTTTCGCCCAGGGTTTCGACCTCGGCCCCACCCGCCACGAACTGGGCCTGGGCTACCGCTACATCAACGAAGCGGGCCACGAACAGCGCTTCATCACACCGATTGCCGCCCAGCAGTTGCCCACCACGGCGGACACCAGGGACCGCAATACCCGGGGCAGCACCGAAGCCCATGCGATTTTCCTCGACGACCGCATCGATATCGGCAAATGGACCATCACCCCCGGCATTCGCTACGAGATGATCGAGTCGGAGCAGACCGACAAGCGCCTCAATGCCCAGTACAAGGGCGACTACAACACCGCGTTGCCGGCGTTGAACGTGCTCTATCACCTCAACGACAGCTGGAACCTGTACGCCAACACCGAAGGTTCATTCGGCAGCGTGCAATACAGCCAGATGCGCAACCGCGTCGACAAAGGCGAGATCAAGCCGGAAAAAGCCCGAACCTGGGAATTGGGCACCCGCTATGAGCACGGCGGCCTGCGCGCCGAAGTTGGGGCGTTCCTGATCAATTTCGACAACCAGTATGAAAGCAACCAGACCAACGACACCGTGATCGCCCGCGGTGAAACCCGCCATCAGGGGATCGAGAGCAGCATCAACTACGCCCTCGACGGCCTGAGCCCGGCCCTGACCGGCTTCGACCTGTATGCGACCTATGCCTATGTCGACGCCACCATCCGCGAGGACGGGCCGAACAAGGGCAACCGCGTACCGTTTTCATCCCGGCATAAAGGCACCCTGGGCCTGGGTTACACCCAAGGTGCATGGAAGCTCAACCTCGACAGCAGCTACCAGAGCAGCCAGTTCGCCGACAACGCCAATACCTCGGCGGAAAACGCGCTGGGCAACGTCGGCACTATCCCGGGCTACATGCTGTTCAGCAGTCGCGCAGCCTACGATTTCGGCCCGCAGCTGTCTGACCTGAACGTGGCGGTGGGGGTGAAAAACATCCTCAACCACCAGTACTTCACCCGCTCCTTCGAAGACAACAACATGGGCAAATACGTGGGCGAGCCACGCACCCTGTACGTGCAGACCTCGGTCGCCTTCTGAGCGCCGACAACCGTTGCCATTGATGCCCACAAAAAAAACGGGCCTGCAAATGCAGGCCCGTTGGTGGGGGACTTTCTTAGGCGTCAGCTATTGAGTGCAGCCTGTTCGTTTTCCAGAAATTCTTCTTCAAGCAGTGCGTCGGCCTCGCCGCTATCGGCTGTATGCGTGGCGGCAGCGCGTTTGCTGCGCAACTTGCCGAACATGTGCTCCAGGGCGCTTTCGAGCTTGATGGCAGCTCCGTCGATCGCCTGCTCCAGTGTGTCGGCCTTGTGCGTTACAGAAATCGGTTGATGGCCTTTTGGCCGCGCCTCCAGTTGGCAGCGCAAATCGTGGGGACCGGGCTTGTCGCCGTTCTCGTCCCGCAGGTGAACCACAACCCGGGTCAAATCTTCTTCGTAGCGTTCCAGGGTGCTCTCAACGGTATTTTTTACCCACTCCTCCAGACGGATGCTGCTTTGAATATGGTTATCGCTATGGACTTGGATTTGCATAGTTCTTCCCTTATTTCAGCTAGCTCGCGAGAGGCCCGGTAGCACCTTGCGGTGTCGTTTTCGTGACCTCTTGTTTACTAGAGTTGGGCAGAGCGGCGAACAATTCAACCCCCAAAAAAAGATAAATATTCATTCGCAAATAAACCCGGACAAGCAGCAAAAGCGCTGTTACTGTCGGGAGTTGGGTCGCCCTCGTACCCTGTCATCTTTGCTCATAATTGCCCCTCGCCCAGCGGGTGCATGCCGCGAAAAATCTCCGCTTCCTCCACCAGCCAGTCATGCACCGCACGCACGCCTGGGTGGCTCAGCGCACCCGGTGCATACATCAATACATAACGTTTGTGGTTGGGCACGGCGAGGCCGAACGGCACGATCAAGGTGCCACGCTCCAGCTCATCGTTGAGCAAGGTTCGCCGGGCAATGGCCACGCCCATCCCGGCAATGGCCGCCTCGATGGTCAGGTGATTACGGTTGAAGGTGTGCCCGCGCCGCACGTCCGCGCCTTCAAAACCGATGGCATTCAGGTAGAACTCCCACTCCGCATATTCATAGCTGCCACGCCAGGCGGTGATGTCGTGCAGCAACGGAAAGTGCACCAGATCCGCCGGCCCATGCAGCGGCGGACGCCCACGCAGCAGGCTCGGCGCACAGACCGGAAATATCTGCTCATCCAGCAAGGCTGTGGATAACAAACCCGGGTAACTGCCGTCGTTGAGGTCGATGGCCAGGTCAAAGTCGCCCTCGTGCAGGGCCACGCTGCTGTCTTCCGCCACCAGCCGCAACTGGATATCCGGAAAACGCTGCTGCAAGCGTGGCAGGCGCGGCGTCAGCCATTTGCCGAGAAAGGACGGGATCGAACGCAAACGCAGGATTCCGCTGATCATCCCCGCATCCAACCGCCGCAGTTCGGCGTCGATGCTGCCGTAGGCCTCGTTCACCGTAACCGCCAAGCGCTGGCCTTCAGCGCTCAACTCCACGCCACGGGCACGGCGATGAAACAGGCGAAAACCCAGGCGCTCCTCCAACTGACGGATCTGCTGGCTGACCGCGCCTGGGGTGATGTGCAGCTCCTCCGCACAACGGGTGAACGACAAGTGCCGCGCGGCACAGGAAAACACATGCAGCCAGACGTAAGTCTGGGCATGAAACTGACGGCTCATCGTTTAGTCCTGCTAAAGGCTGTCTTAGGAAGTTTCGTTGGTCAGTGCTGACCGAGGCAGGCAGTATCGCCGACATTGCGCTCGGCCTACAAAAAATGGCAGCGATTCCTCCTCCATTGCTTGTAAGGCTTTAGCATGGCTATCAGTGTTTTCGATCTCTTCAAGGTCGGCATCGGCCCTTCCAGCTCCCACACCGTGGGCCCGATGCGCGCCGCCGCGACCTTCGCTCAATCGCTGTTCGACCAAGGCCTGCAAGACCAGGTGCAACGGGTCGAAATCCGCCTGTACGGCTCGCTTTCCGCCACCGGTGTCGGTCATGCCACCGACCGCGCCAGCGTCATGGGGCTGATGGGCGAATGGCCCGACAGCATCGACCCAAGCAGCATCGGCCCACGCATCCAGCACCTGCGCGAATCAGGCGAACTCAGCCTGGGCGGGCGCTCCAGCATTGCCTTCGACTGGCACCGTGACCTGCTGCTGCTCGACGAAAGCCTGCCCTACCACCCGAACGCCATGGCCCTGACCGCCTTTGATACCAACGGCCCGCTGTGGGAGCAGACCTACTACTCGGTCGGCGGCGGATTTATCGTCGAAGCCGCCGAAGTCGCCGCCGGCGCCACGGCAGGCAACAGTGTCGAACTGCCTTACGACTTCAACAGCGCCGCCCAGTTGCTGGCGCTGTGCAAGCAGCATGGCCTGAGCGTCGGCGAGCTGATGATGGCCAACGAACGGGCCTGGCGCAGCGAGGCCGAGATCCGCAGCGGCCTGCTGCATATCTGGTCGGTGATGCGCGAGTGTGTCGAGCAGGGCCTGCGCCACGAAGGCACCCTGCCCGGCGGCCTCGACGTGCCACGGCGGGCGGCCAAATTGCACCGCAGCCTGCTGGAAATCGGCAAGCCGAATGTCATCAGCTCGACCTTGTCGGCCATGGAGTGGGTCAACCTGTTCGCCCTCGCGGTGAACGAGGAAAACGCCGCCGGCGGACGCATGGTCACCGCGCCGACCAATGGCGCGGCGGGGATCATTCCGGCGGTGCTGCATTACTACATGAAGTTCAACGCCGACGCCTGCGATGACGACGTCATCAACTTTTTCCTCGGCGCGGCGGCGGTGGGCATCCTCTGCAAGAAAAACGCCTCGATCTCCGGCGCCGAAGTCGGCTGCCAGGGCGAGGTCGGCTCCGCCTGTGCCATGGCCGCCGCCGGCCTGGCACAGATCCTCGGCGCGACCCCGGAGCAGCTGGAAAACGCCGCCGAAATCGGCCTGGAGCACAACCTCGGCCTGACCTGCGACCCGGTCGGCGGCCTGGTGCAGGTGCCCTGCATCGAGCGCAACGCCATCGCCGCGGTCAAGGCGATCAACGCCACGCAAATGGCCCTGCGCGGGGATGGCAAACACTTTATTTCCCTGGACCGGGTGATCCGCACCATGCGCGATACCGGCGCCGATATGCACGACAAATACAAAGAAACTTCACGGGGCGGCCTGGCCGTGAGTTGGGTCGAATGCTGAGGAGCATGACCTGACTGTCCGCCCCACGTGAGCCCGAGCAAAAATAATAACGAGGCGATACCGATGACCGATGCACGAACACCTGCTGCCGAAAATCCCGCTGCACAACCCGCTTCCACCGCAACCACCCGCGACACCACCACCCGCAAGGGCTGGAGCAAGCACGACACCACCTGGATGCTCGGCCTGTACGGCACCGCCATTGGTGCCGGCACCCTGTTTTTGCCGATCAACGCCGGCGTCGGCGGCTTCTGGCCGCTGATCGTGCTGGCATTGCTGGCGTTTCCGATGACCTTCTTTGCCCATCGCGGGCTGACCCGTTTCGTGCTCTCGGGGCGCTCCGGCGACATCACTGAAGTGGTGGAGGAACACTTCGGAGTGGGCGCGGGCAAGTTGATCACCCTGCTGTATTTCTTCGCCATCTTCCCGATCCTGCTGATGTACAGCGTGGCGCTGACCAACACCCTCACCAACTTCCTGGAACACCAACTGCACATCGCCCCGCCGCCCCGGGCGGTGCTTTCCCTGGCTCTGATCCTCGGCCTGATGGCCATCGTGCGATGCGGCCAGGGCGTGATCGTCAAGGCCATGAGCGTACTGGTCTACCCCTTTGTCGCCGCCTTGCTGCTGCTGGCGCTGAGCCTGATCCCGAACTGGAACGGCGCCTTCCTCGCCTCGGCCAGTGAAAGCATGCCGCTGTCGCTGTTCTTCAAGACCCTGTGGCTGGCGATCCCGGTGATGGTGTTTTCCTTTAACCACTCGCCGATCATTTCCGCGTTCGCGGTCGATCAGAAGCGTCAGTACGGTGCCCAGGCCGAACCCAGAAGCAGCGCGATCCTGGCCATGTCTCACGCAATGATGGTGCTGACGGTGATGTTCTTCTGCTTCAGCTGCGTGCTGGCCCTGTCACCGGCCGACCTGGTGGCGGCCAAGGCGCAGAACATCTCGATCCTGTCGTACCTGGCCAACCACTTCCAGACCCCGGTCATCGCCTACGCCGCGCCCCTGATCGCCCTGGTGGCCATCACCAAATCCTTCCTCGGCCACTACTTGGGTGCCAGCGAAGGCTTCCAGGGTCTGATCGTGAAAAGCCTGCGCAGCCGTGGCCGGGTGATTTCCGCGAGCTGGCTGGAGCGCCTGACTGCGCTGTTCATGATCGTCACCTGCTGGGCTGTGGCCACCCTCAACCCGAGCATCCTGCGCCTGATCGAAACCATGGGCGGCCCGGTGATCGCCTGCCTGTTGTTCTTGATGCCGATGTACGCCATTCGGCGCGTGCCTTCACTGCGCCAGTATTCAGGCCGGCTGTCGAATGTGTTCGTGGTGCTGATCGGCCTGATCGCACTGTCAGCGATCATTTATTCGGTCGTGCCCTGAAACGGGCGCCGATAAAAAAAGCGGACCCCATGGTCCGCTTTTTTAGGCCTGCGTTTGCTGGGTTTCGCGGTGAGCGGCATGCCCCTTGCTTTGTCAGCTCTTGAGGAATACGGACGTTATCAAACCTCAGCGAACGGCCTGCCAGTGGTCTGGTATCGCGAACTAATCTCGATCACTGCCGGTCAATGACTGCACGATCCAATCACGCGGTGACGCACCATGGATAACCCATTTCAACTGATTACCGACACCTTCACCCCGGAGTACCAGGTCAACCTGAGCATCCAGGGCCTGGACGGCAGCATCATGCTGACCCTGTCCAAGGCCGGGCGGGTGGTGGCCAAGCGCATGATCAGCGCCCATCAGCGCAATGATCCGCAACGCCTCAAGCGCCTGGTGCAAAGCATCCAGTTCGGCATCGCCATCGAGCAGGGCCACAGCGCCATGGCGATCCTTGAAGCCATGACCAACAGCGACAGCCTGAAGCTGCCGCCACCGGCCGGCAGCGGCCCTTCACCCTTGGGCATGGTGGTTTAAAGCTCGCCCTTCTCCACTTCAGGATGCTCGCTGGAGCCCGCGCCGAGCTTGCGCTGCGGGTTCTCGATCTTCACCGAGGGGAACTGCGAGGAGGCGTAGCGCACCACCAGGATCGCGAAGGCCAGCAGCAGAATCCCGCCGCACAGGTAAATGATCCCCACGTCCGGCGGGTTGTGGTGCGAGACGTTGGAGATCAGCAGCCGGGTCAGGGCGGTGATCGCCACGTAGATCAGGAAACGCACCGGCATGTGGTTGGTCTTGAAGTAGATCCCGACCATGGCGCCCAGTTCGAGGTAGATGAACAGCAGCAGAATGTCGTCGATCTTGATATGACCCGCCTCGATCATCTGCAAGAACTCCATCACCGCGGCCCAGGCGGTCACGGCACCAATGGCGAACAGCGCCAGGTAATGGAACGACTCGACAAACAGATTGCCCAGAGACTCGGCCAGTTGATGAACGTTCTGCCGCAGGTTCTCGGCCCAATTGATTTTCACGATGGTTTTTCCTTAGGTCGCTTCGACCGGATGATGCGGGTTGGACGTGACGGTTGTTCTGCATGCAGAAAAAAGGCCAGAGGCCCGTCAGTAAGATGATGGCGGCATGACATGAGGCACGTTCAACCTTTTATCCAACCCGCGCCAGCCACGGAATTGTCCCGCGACAAAACAAAAATCCCGGCTACATTAAAAAGCCACTATCCAAGGGACAGAGATTCGCCTATCCTTTGACCTGTATATAAATACAGTAGTCGCAAAAGACCAATTATCGTGAAGGCATGTGAGGTGGTAAATGGCCGTCGAAGTGGTATACCGCAGCAGCCGAGATCTGGAGCGCTTGTTCATGGATAAAGCCGAAGCTGATCGTCATGACAAAATGCTCGAACTGGCTGAATTGCTCGCCGAAGTGCTGCAAAAAGCCGTGCCGTCGCTGAGCGAGCAGCAAGTGGAAGAAGCCGGGATCTACATGGCAAAAAACCGCGATGTGTTTGCCAAGGCATTCAAGAGCCAGCCGGACGCCCTGTCCGAGTTGCTCAGCGCTCCCGCTCCCGCAGTGGAGACTGTCGAAGCGGAGCAGCCCGCCGAAGTCGAGGCGCCGAGCAAACCGGCGAAAGCGGCCAAGGCTGCAAAATAAGCTTCGCCCGAATTGAATAAGCCCTGTGCCCCTGGCACAGAGCTTTTTTCATGCGTGGGATAGAGTCATGGCCTTTTGGCAGCGGCCCATCAGGTTGAGATCGTCTCGTTCATATCGGGCACATCGATGCCATTGCGCCGCAGCATGGACCTGATGTTTCGCACAAAGCTGGCCGGCAAGTGCGTTGAGTCTCCATACAGATCGACAATGCCGACTTCAACCGCGCTATCGACAATGCTGGAGAACGCCTCGATATCTTGAGGCAACATCACGGCGACAAGCTCCTGCGGCAAGTCATCGCCCCGACCATTCACTGCCAGTAACGCCCCCGCCCTCTCCCACGCCAGTAGATGATCGTGTTGCGGATAGGCCCTGAGGTGCTTCAGCAAGTCATCGATGGACGGGTGACGCAGCCCCTTGCCTGTGCAGTAGGCCTCCAGACACCCGGCAGCGTAGAGCTGCAAGTCCCTGACAGAGCACCCGCTCAACGCCCGATCCGTATCTGCGTCTGTCATTGCGCGACGTCCCACACCCTGAACCCTGCCGAGCAGTAGCCGGATGCTATATCCATGGCCTCCAGGATGCGGTCTTCGACGTCTTCAGGCGCTTCAAGCCTGATGAATTGCAGATGGTTGTACACAGCCTGCGCTGTAAAGCCCTTGTCCCGGTACTGCACCAGAACATCACGTATTGCCTCAAGGTCCGCGCCGCCGCGCAATCGAGACGCCAACTGCTGATCCAGCCCACTGTCCAGCGCTTCAAGCATCGTCCAATACATTCCGTGTCAGTTGAGCAGTCGGTGGTTGGGCTGACGCCTGCAACCGTTGCGGGCGCTAATGTTACAGCGAGCACCGGCAACGGTTAAGACGCCTATGCCTGGCGATACAACGCCCGCTCCGCCAACTCATCCGCCACCCGGGCCGGGGAGCGTTTTTCGGCCTGGGCGTGGGCGAAGACTTCGGTCAACCGCGAGCTGATTTTCGAGAGATGGGCGGTGATGGTCGACAACTCTTCACCGCGGTGCTTGAGCGAGACATAGATCAGCCCACCGGCATTGATCACGTAGTCCGGCGCGTAGAGGATGCCGCGGCGCTCCAGTTGATCGGCGACCTGCAGGTTGGTCAGTTGGTTGTTGGCCGAACCTGCCACCGCCGAACAGCGCAATTGCGCCACGCTGTGGCTGGTGAGCACGGCGCCCAGGCCGCACGGCGCGAGGATGTCGCACGGGGTGCTGAGCAGCGCATCGTTGGCAATCGGATGGGCGCCCAGTTGCTCCATGGCCAGTTGCACCTTGCCCGGGTCGATGTCGCTGACCAGCAGCTCGGCCCCGGCGGCGTGCAACTGCTCGGCAAGGGCGAAGCCGACATTGCCCAGGCCCTGGATCGCCACGCGCAGGCCTTCCAGGTTGTCACTGCCCAGGCGCGCCATGGCCGTGCTGCGTATCCCGGCAAACACGCCAAGGGCGGCATAGGACGAAGGGTCGCCGGCGGCACTGGTGCTGGTGACGTGCTGGGTCTGTTGCGCGATGCAATCCATGTCGGCCACCGAGGTGCCGCTGTCGATGGCGGTGATGTAGCGCCCGTCGAGCTGCTCGATACAGCGACCGAAGGCTTCGAACAGCGCGGCGCGACTTTCCACATGGGGTGGACGAATGATCACCGCCTGGCCGCCGCCCTGGGGCAGCCCGGCCAGTGAGGCCTTGTAGCTCATGCCCTGGGCCAGGCGCGCAGCATCCGCCACGGCACTTTCATCGTCGGGGTAGGCAAGGTAACGACAGCCGCCCAGGGCGGGCCCCAGGCGGCTGCAATGAATGGCAATCACCGCCTTCAATCCGGTGACCGGATCAACGCTCAGGTGCAGCGATTCAAGGCGAGTGCTTTGCATGAGAGCGAACATCGTCGGGCTCCCCGAATCACTTCTTGTAGACGCCAGTATAGGCTTGCGCCTGGAATTTGCTGGAGCGCTCGGGAATAAGCCCAAGGCCTATGCGGGCTTTAGGAAATAACCTGCTACGGCGTGTGTGCAGTACTGGACGAACGAGCGTCAGCGGGCTAAAACGAGGCATCCGTCGGAGATCGAGATGAACCCGCGCCAAGCTTTTTTCGCCTGCCTGCACCGCTCCCCGCCCGCACTCTTCGAAGCGGCGCTGTGGATTGCCGCCGAGCACGACA
Organism: Pseudomonas sp. CF161; assembly: GCF_000416215.1. NCBI lineage: Bacteria > Pseudomonadati > Pseudomonadota > Gammaproteobacteria > Pseudomonadales > Pseudomonadaceae > Pseudomonas > Pseudomonas sp. CF161. The sequence goes on along the minus strand of NZ_ATLP01000092.1, from coordinate 12,253 downwards.
CCGCTGTCGCCCCCGAAGACCTGCTGCACGACTTCAAGGATTTGCAGCAGCGGATCAGCTCGGGCTTGCCCATGTTGCCGGTCAGCGAACTGGGCCAGCCCTTGTTGCGGCGCATGAATGACCTGGGCTTCCAGCAGGACGAAGCCACACCGCTGCGCGCCCAGGCGGCCTTGCTGGACAAGGTCTTGCAACGTCGGCGCGGGCAGCCCCTGGCCCTGGGGCTGATTGCCCTGGAGCTGGCGCGGCGCCTGGAAATCCCCCTGGTGGGGGTCAACTTCCCCGGGCATTTCCTGTTGCGCGTGCCCGGCGCCGACCACCTGCTGGACCCTTGTGGCGGCCGGCGCCTGTACCCCGCCGACTGCCGTGAACTGCTGCAACGCCAGTACGGCAACAACATCAAGCTCGTCGCCGAACACATGCTCACCGCGCAGCCGGTGCAGATTCTCCAGCGCCTGTCGCGCAACCTGCGCCAGTTGCACCTGGCCAACGATGATAACCTCGGCGCCCTGATCGATGCCGAGCGGGTGCTGGAACTGGGCAACGCCAGCGCCGCCGACTACCTGGCCCGCGCCAGCCTCTACCAGCGCCTGGACTGCCCGAACGCCGAACGCTTCGACCTGGAGCACGCCCTGCTGCTCAGCGAAGACCCGATCCAGCGCCTGCGCCTGACCGAACGCCTGGGCCATTTGCCGCCCAATACCATCGTGCATTGATCCTGCCGCTGCTCCCGCCTGGCATCGCCCGCCGCAACCCGCGCGAGCCTGCCCGCATTTGCGCGATCACGCTCCTGCCCCTGACTCATGGATGACCCTTGATGCACACACTGTCCGCTACCGAGCTGTTCCTGAAGGATTTTCACCAGCGCCGCCCCGGCACCACCAGCGTCGCCTTCGCCCCCCTGAACATTGCCGGACGCGGCTCGTCCTACGCGGTACTGGCCTCGACCGTGAAGTGCACAGGGCGGCCGCAGACGGTGCTGGATATCGCCTGTGGCGATGGTTACCTGCTGCACCTGCTGGCCGAGCAGGACCCGGACCTGGCGCTGATCGGCGTCGACATGAGCCACAACGAACTCGCTGCCGCGCGCCAGCGCCTGGGGACGCGCGGGCAACTGCTGCACCAACGCGCCCAGGCCCTGTCACTGCCTGCGGCCAGCGTTGATGTGGCGCTGTCGCACCTGGCCCTGATGTTGATGGATGACCTGCAACAGGTAGTCGACGAGACTCGCCGGGTACTGCGCCCGGGCGGACAGTTCGCGGCGATTGTCGGCCGCGGGTTTCTCCTGGGGGAAATCGGCGAGCTCTACCTCCAGGCCTTTCGCAGCGTGGCCCGGGAACACGCCCTGCCCGCCTTGCCCATGGGCGACCCGCGCACCCGTTCGGAAGCGGGCTGGCGCGAGCTGCTCGGCGCGCGCTTCAGTGGCATCGAGTTCGACGAGCTGGACGTTGAGTGGGCCCCGCAGTTCGACGAACTCTGGACCGCGCTCAACGACACCTATGACCTGGATCGGCTATCAGCCGCCGGCCAGGCGTTGTTGAAGCAACGCCTGGAAACCTCGGTCACTGCGCTGCAACGCGCGGACGGCACAATACCCACCGGCTGGGGCCTGCGCCTGATCCGCGCGACAGCGGCCTGACCGCCCCTGCAATCAACGGGTCGCAGCCTGGGGCTGGTCTGCTGGCGTCGGCGAAGCGTCCAGCGGCGAACGTACCTGGATAATCAGCAGCGCCGCGAGCACTGCCGGAATCGCGCAGAAGAAGAAAATCTGCTGCACCGGCACGTGCATCGCCAGCAGCATGCTGCCGAACAGCGGCCCGAGAATCGAGCCGAAGCGGCCGACACCCAGGGCCCAGCCGGTGCCCGTGGCCCGCACATGGGCCGGGTAGAAGTTACTGGCGAAGGCGTTGAGGGTCAGTTGCCCGCCGATGATGCAAAACCCGGCGGCGAACACAAAAGCCACCAGGTAGCGCGGGCTGTCGTGGTTGAGGCCGAGCAGAATGGTGCAGACCGCAGCCGCAGCCAGGACGCCCGAGAGCAGGCGCACCTTGCGCTTCAGGCGGTCGGCGAACCAGGCCATGCAAATGGCGCCGAGGGTGCCGGCGAACAGGAACATCGATGTCACCAGGTTCGCCTGATTGAGGCCCAGCCCGCTTTCCAGCAACAGCGAAGGCAACCAGCTGATCATGAAATACAGCAGGATCAGGCTGACGAAAAACGTCGACCAGATCAGCAGGGTCGGCCGCGCATAGCCGTGGCGGAACAGTTCGATCACCGTCAGTTGGCTGCCCTGCTCCTGCGCGTTCTGCTCGGCCGATGCCGCCGGTGGCGTCCAGTCCGGCAGCATCCGCGCACTGACTTTACGCAGGCGCGCATAGGGCGGCGCGTCACGCAGCAGGCGTGGCAGGGACTCGGGCAGGCACCAGGCGAGAAACGGAAACAGCAGCAACGGCGTGACGCCGCCGGCCAGGAACACCGCCTCCCAGCCGAAGCGATCAATAAACCCGGCCGCGACAAAACCACCCGCCGCGCCCCCAAAGGAAAACCCGCAGGCGGCCAAGGTCACCATCAGGGTGCGCAGGCGCGGCGGCGAATAGTCGGACATCAGCGCCATGGCACTGGGCATCGCCCCTCCCATGCCGATGCCGCAGATAAAGCGCGCCGCCATCAGGGTGTTCAGGGAGTTGGCGAAGATCATCAACACCGTGAGGCTGGCGTAGATCAGCACGCAGCAGAGCAGAATCCGCCGCACACCAAAACGGTCCGCCAGGGGCGTCACGGCCAGCGAGCCCAGGGTCAGGCCCAACAGGTTGGCGCTGAACACCGGGCCGAAGGCGGCTTTTTCCAGGCCCCAATCCCGGGCCAGGGCCGGCACCACGTACCCCAGAACCTGAGCGTCATAGCCGTCGGTGACCAACAGCAACGCCAATAGCAGTAAGAGTAACCACTGATAACGCGACACCGGTCGGGCGTCGAGCGCCGCCCGAAAGCTGGCAATCTGATTGTGCATCGCAAGGTACCTGTTCTGTTTTTATGGTTATGTGCAGCAGGGTTGCAGGTGGGGAGGGAGCAGGCTCCGTCGCGGAGCCCTTGAAACCTTGAGTGACCCCTGGGGCATTTCGCCCCCAAGCCTGGCTGGGGGCGTGCAGACGCCTCAGGCCGGGGTGTCGGGCTGGTTGGCGGGGTGCGCCGCGCGGAATGCCGGATGCGCTGCGGCCAGCGCCGCAACCCGGAGAATCCGTGGGTAGGCCGCCAGCGACACCTTGAAGCGCTCGGCCGCATACAACTGTGGAATCAGGAACACATCGGCCAGCCCCGGCTGCTCGCCAAAGCAATAGCCGTGATCGCCGATCAGTTGCTCCACAGCCGCCAGGCCCTGGCTGATCCAGTGCTCGATCCACACCTGCAACTGCGCTTCCTCGTGGCCCCATTCACGCAACAGGTTCTGGGTGCTGGAGTTGTGCAGCGGGTGGATATCGCAGGCGATCATTGCCGCCACCGCACGCTCATGGGCCCGGGTCGTCAGCTCCCGGGACAGCAGCGGCACCTGTGGATAACGTTCGTCGAGGTATTCGACGATCGCCAGTGACTGGACCAGCACCTCACCGTCATCGGTGCGCAGCGCCGGCACCCGCCCCTGGGGGTTGATCGCCAGGTACTGCGGCTGACGGTTGGCGCCGCCCTTGGGCACCAGCAAATTGACCGGGATGGCCTGGAAGTCCAGGCCCTTGAGCCCCAGGGCAATGCGCACCCGGTACGACGCCGTCGAACGGTAGTAGGTATAGAGCTCCATGGCGCACACCTCTTAGCGGGCCGGCAGGACGGTGCCTCGGCATTCGCCGAAGCCGATGGAGGCGAAACCTTCACGCCGGCAACGCCCGCGCAGGATGATTTCGTCACCGTCTTCGAGGAACTTGCGCACCTCGCCGCTGGGCAACTCGATCGGCTTTTTGCCGCCCTCGGTGATTTCCAGCAGGCTGCCGAACTGGCCGTTTTCCGGGCCGGACAACGTGCCCGAACCGAACAGGTCGCCGGCCTGCAACTGGCAGCCGTTGACGCTGTGGTGCGCGACCATCTGCGCCACGGTCCAGTACATGTACCCGGTGTTGCTCAGGGTCAGGCGGTGGGCCGGCAGGCCTTGCTCGCGCATGGCGGCGGTGGTCAGCCGCACTTCAAGCTCAATATCAAAACCGCCTGCTGCCTGGTCCTGGGCATCGAACAGGTACGGCAGCGGCTGCGGGTCACCCGCCGGGCGCGCGGGCTGGGCGCGACGGAATGGCTCCAGGGCTTCGGCCGTCACCACCCAGGGCGAGATGCTGGTGATAAAGCTTTTCGACAGGAACGGGCCCAGTGGCTGGTATTCCCAGGCCTGGATATCCCGCGCCGACCAGTCGTTGAGCAGGCAGAAGCCGGCGATATGCTCGGCGGCATCGGCGATGGCAATGGAGTCCCCCATCGGGTTGCCCTGGCCAATCCAGATCCCCAGCTCCAGCTCGTAGTCGAGCCGCGCGCACGGACCGAAATTCGGCTCGGTCTGGCCGGCCGGCAGGGTCTGGCCCTTGGGCCGGCGAACGTCGGCGCCCGAGGGGCGGATGGTCGACGCGCGACCGTGGTAACCGATGGGCACGTACTTGTAGTTGGGCAGCAGCGGGTTGTCGGGTCGGAACAGCTTGCCGACGTTTTGCGCGTGTTCGATACCGACATAAAAGTCGGTGTAGTCGTTGATCTTCGCCGGCAGGTGCATCTGGCAGTCGGCCGCCAGGGGCAGCAGCTTGGCGCCCTGGGCCTGGATCTTGCCATGCAGGGTGCTGCCTTCGCTCAACAGTTCCAGCAGGCGTTCGCGCAGGGCCACCCGTGGGCCACGTCCCAGTTCGAAGAAGGCATTCAACTGCCCGCCGCGTGCGGCTTCGACGGCGGCGCGGGCGGTGCCTTCAAGCAGGCCCGCCTCCAGCGCGGCTTCCAGGTCGAAAATGTGCTCGCCGATCGCCACGCCAAAGCGCGGTGCCGAACCGTTGCGGCTGAAAACGCCCAGGGGCAGGTTCTGCAAAGGGAAATCGGCATGCCCATTGGCGGAGGCAACCCAACTGCGAGTGATGGTTGGCTGGCTCATGGGTTATCTCCGATTGGGGTTGAAGGTGGCGGGCAGCGAGGCCCAGCAAGCGTCGTAATTGTTTTGCAACTGCGGGCACTCCAGGGCGAACTGGCTCGGGCGCAGCACTTGGCTGGTCTCGAACATGAAGGCCATGGTGTTGTCGATCTTGGCCGGTTGCAGTTCGACATTGATCGCCTTGGTGCAGGTCTCGCCGTCCGGGCCGTGGGCGCTCATGCAGCTGTGCAGGGACGCGCCGCCGGGCAGGAAACCTTCGGCCTTGGCATCGTAGGCGCCCTGGATCAGGCCCATGAATTCGTTCATCAGGTTGCGGTGGAACCACGGCGGCCGGAAGGTGTTTTCGGCCACCATCCAGCGCGGCGGGAAGATCACGAAGTCGAGGTTGGCCAGGCCGTGGACGCTGGTGGGCGAGGTCAGCACGGTGAAGATCGACGGGTCCGGGTGGTCGAAACTCACGGTGCCGAGGGTGTTGAAACGGCGCAGGTCATATTTGTACGGCACGTTGTTGCCGTGCCAGGCCACCACGTTCAGCGGCGAGTGGTCGAGCTCGCAGCCCCAGAGTTCGCCGAGGAACTTCTGCACCAGAGGGGTGGGCTGCTTGAGGTCTTCGTAATGGGCGACCGGGGTCAGGAAATCCCGCGGGTTGGCCAGGCCATTGCTGCCGATGGGCCCCAGGTCCGGCAGGCGCAGCGGCGCGCCGTGGTTCTCGGCGACATAACCGCGCGCCTCGGGGTCCAGCAGTTCGACACGAAACTTCAGGCCGCGGGGCAACACGGCGATTTCCAGCGGATCAAGCTCCAACACGCCGAGTTCCGTGGCGATGCGCAGGCGACCCTGCTCGGGCACCAGCAGCAGCTCGCCATCGGCATTGAAGAACACCCGTTCCATGGAGCGGTTGGCGCGGTAGTGATAGACGCTGATGCCGGCGGGTTTCTGTGCCGGTGCGTTGGCCGCCATGCTCACCAGGCCATCGATGAAATCGGTCGGCTCGGCAGGAATCTCCAGCGGGTTCCAGCGCAGGCGATTGGGCGTGACCTCACCCAGCGAACCGCCCGCCAGCTGGCGCGCCAACTTGGCGAAGGCCGGGTGATTGGCCGAGGGCTGGATGCGGTACATCCAGGTCCGCCGCGCTTCGCTGCGAACCATGGTGAAGGCGGTGCCGGAAAAGAGTTCGGTGTACAAGCCGTAAGGGGCTTTTTGCGGGGAGTTCTGGCCGACGGGCAATGCGCCTGGCAATGCTTCGCTGGCGAATTCGTTGCCGAAGCCCGACTGATAGGCCAGGCCGGACGGCGTGGAATCGAGGTTCATGGAGCCTCCTGTGAATGGAGTGGGCAGCGATGCCCTGCTCCATTGCTGGAAGTCTCGGCACGCGGCGTTATTTTTATCGTAATCCAATTACGCATAACGTAATTTGATTGGTATTGACCGTCAAGCTATAAAGACGCCCATTCGTCTCGGGATCACACCGCCTCCATGGAAAAGCCGCGCAGCACCAGCGACAGCAACGGTAAACAGAAAGTCCGCTCGGCCGAGGTCGGCACCGACATTCTCAAGGCCCTGGCGCAGTTGGCGCCGTCCACTTCGCTGTCGCGCCTGGCCGAACACGTGCAGATGCCGGCGAGCAAGGTCCACCGCTACCTGCAAGCTTTGATCGCCAGCGGTTTTGCCGAACAGAACAGCACCACCAACCATTACGGACTGGGCCGCGAAGCCCTGCGCGTGGGGCTGGCGGCGTTGAGCAGCATGGATGTATTGAAAGTCGCCGCCCTGCCCCTGGCGGAACTGCGCGACGAGCTGAATGAAACCTGCTTCCTCGCGGTCTGGGGCAACCAGGGCGCGACCGTGGTTCATATCGAACCGGCGGTGCGTGCGGTGACGGTGGTGACGCAGTTGGGCTCGGTACTGCCCTTGCTCAGTTCGTCCACCGGCCTGGTGTTTGGCGCCTATTTGCCCAACCGGGAAAGCATCGACCTGCGCCAGCAGGAGTTGCAGGCCGGCAGCCCCCATGCCCTGGCGGACGAGCAGGTGTACGCCGAGCTCTGCGAGCAGATCCGCCATCGCGGCCTGCACCATGTGCACGGGCTGTTGATGCCGGGGGTCGACGCCCTGTCGGCGCCGGTGTTCGACGCCATGGGCAAGATCGCCGCCGTGTTGACGGTGGTCGGGCCGACCTCGCTGTTCCACGCCGACGAAGACGGCCCCGCCGCCCGCCGCCTGCTGGCCGCAAGCCAGGCCGTCAGCTGGCGCATGGGCTATCAACCCTGAACGTAGCCGCTGCGCTCCTTCAATTCATCAGGCCCAGTGCCTTGGCCTTGGCCACGGCCTGGGTGCGCCGCTCTACCCCGAGTTTGCTGTGGATCCGGCGCGCATGGGTTTTCACGGTGTGCAGGGAGATGAATAGCTGCTCGGCAATCTGCTGGTTGGAGCTGCCGAGGGCGATCAGTTGCAGTACCTCCAGCTCACGCAGGCTTAGAGGATTGTCGCTGGCCAGGGGCTGGTCGGCGTCGGGCTGCGGCACTTCGCGGACCAGCAGCATATCCGGCTGACGCAGGCGCAATTCGTGCAGCGCCTGGGGCAGTTGGCAACGGGCGGCCAGGGCCATGCCGGCCTGCAGCGCCTGCCCGGAGAGTTCAACGTCCCCCAATAAATAGGCGGTTTCGGCAAGGGCCAGTTGCAGCTCGGCCTGCAAACCCAGCATGCCCTGCTGTCGGGCCTGCTCCAGCAACCGCTGCAGCGTGGCCAGCGGCGTCTGGGCTTGCCCCAGGTGAACCTGGGCCAGCACCAGCAGGTATTCGATCCGCGGGATCAGTTCGATCGTGGCGGGCGGCGCCTGTACCGCGCCTGCGCCCTGATAGTGGCGCAGCACCCGGCTCAAGGCTTCATGGGCCAGCTCCGGGCGCCCTTGCTGCAACCAGAAATGGCTGCTGATCTGCAACAGCACCCCGCGGTACACCGTGTCCGGGATCTGCCGCTGCTGCATCAACCGCTCGGCGTCGCGCAGCAGGACAAAGGCCTGGGCGTAATCACCGCGATTCCCCGCCAGCAGCGCCTGCCCGAGAAACCCGTACAACGCCCGCTTGTCCTGGCTGCGCAGGCATTGCTCAAGCCCCTCCTGAAAGTATTCCGCTGCCTGCGGCTCATTGCCCTGGCGCAAGGCCAGGCGCCCGCGGCGCAAGGCAATCCGCCCCAACAGCGGCGTCGCCCGCCGGGTTTGCCGACGCAGCAATTCATCCAGCCGCGCCAGCAGGCTTTCGGCCCTGTGGGGCGCGCCGCGCTGTTCCAGCAGTTGCGCGTGATCCAACTCCAGCAGGCCCTCGAACAACAGCGAATTCTGCGCCCGGGCCAGGCACAGCGCTTCACGGTTGATGGCCTGGGCCACATCCAGTTCGCCCCTGAGCAAGGCCTGCTGGGTCAGGCCCGACAGGCACAACAAACGCGCCGGCCAGGCACTGGGCGCCAGCTCATCCAGGGCCTGGAGAAAGTGTTCGCGCGCAGGCGCCATGCAACCTTGCAGATGCAACAGGCAGCCGCGCTGCGTTTGCCAGCGGGCGATCAGTTGCCGTTGCAGGCTGGCACTGGGTTGCGGAGTGAAACGGGCCATCTGCGCGACGCAGGCTTCGGCCTGATCGAAGCGACCGGCAAACAGCAAAGCGGCCGTCAGCAGCCCGACCAATTGCGGGCTGCCCAGCATCAACTCATCCCCCTGCTGCTCGTACAGGCGCAGCAGCAACACCACGTTCTGCTGTTCGAACAGGTGCTCGAAGCTGAAGTGCTGCAACAGGCTGACGGCGACCTCGTACTCCTGGGCCAGCAGCGCCTGCTCGAACGCCGTCTGCCAGTCCTCCTGCGCGATAAACCACTGGCAGGCGCGACGGTGCCAGGTACGGCCGGCCGGGCAATCCTCATCCTGCATCAGCCGCGCCAGGGGCGGGAACACTTGCAACCAGTCGGCCGAAGCCTCCCAGGGTTCGATAAAACAGCCCAGTTCCTGCAAATCACGCAAGTACTGCGCGCCCTCGCCAGCGCCGAACAAATGCTCACACAGCGCCGCGTTGAAGCGCGGCAGATGAGCCAGTACCTGCCAGGCTTCGGCCAACTCGACCGACAACAGGCTGAACAGCTCGTGCTCCAGGTATTCACGCAGGGTGTTGGGCCGCCCCTGTTTGCAGGGCTGCGCTGCCAACTCGCTGCCTTCGAGCAGGGCAATGCGCACCCCGGCGCACCAACCGGCGCTGCGTTGCAGGATCCGGCTGGCGGTTTGCGCGCACAGCGGTTGCGGCAGCTGTTGCAGCAACTGCTCGATATCCGCCTGGCTGAAGGCCAGTTGCGCGCCATCGCACTCGTACAGTTCATCGTCCAGCAGCAGCCGTGGCCAGTTGCACTGGGGCCGGCGCCGGGCCCCCAGCCACCAGGTCAGGGCCGGGCTGCTGACCGCCAGCAAACGGTCGAGCAACCCGTCGAGGCCGGCGCAGCCGACACGGCAATAGTCATCGATAAACAGCCAGGTCGGCGTTTGCAGGCGCGCCAGGTACGCCAGCAACGACAGTTCGTCGCGGGCCTGCAGGCCCAGGGCCTCGGCCAGCAGGCCGGCAAAATCGGCGGCGCCCTGCTCGGCGCCCGCCATCGGCAACCAGCACACGTGCACCAGGGGCGGCGCCTGCAACAGGCACTCGGCAAGCAGCGCGGTCTTGCCGCTGCCGGCCGGGGCACAGAGCAACTTCACCCGCGCCTGGGAGGCCAGCAACGGACTGCTCAGGCGACTGCGACACAGGTGATGGGAGGACAAGCGGGGCATGAGACCAGGACGGTCCAGACGGTGAGTCATGGCGGTCATTGCAACGTGCCTTTTTTATAGTTTTAGCCAGCGTGGCATCACCCTAGTCCTCAACTCCGCGCTTGTTGAGAAGTATTCAGCAGGCTGATCAGGGCCCATAAAAAAGGCGACCCAACGGTCGCCTTCTGCCCATCCGGTAACGCCCGGGCTCTACCGCACCCCCGACGCCCGCAGTGCCGCCGGGGTGTAGTCGGCGGCCTTGGCGGCGAAGCCGAATTCGAAGCTGTGCTTCTCTTCGTTCTTCATGCCCAGGGCGATGTAGCGCCCGGCGATGATGTCGTACAGGGTCTCGACCGTGTAGGCCGGCACCTGGTGGTCGTAATAGAACTGAGCATGCCCTTCGGCCACCCGCCACAGTTGGCCGCGACCGTCGTAATGGTCGACCAGCGCCACCTGCCAGCTGTCCTCGTCGAGGTACATATGGCGCTTGGCGTAGATATGCCGTTCGTTGGGCTTGACCGTGCCGACCACCTCCCATACCCGGTGCAGCTCATAGCGGGTCAGGTCCTGGTTGATATGCCCGGCCTTGATGATGTCGTCGTACTTGAGGCTTGGCGAATCCAGCTTGTAGCTGTTGTAGGGGATGTACATCTCCTTCTTGCCCACCAGCTTCCAGTCGTAGCGATCCGGCGCGCCGGAGAACATGTCGAAGTTGTCCGAAGTGCGCAGCCCGTCGGAGGCCGTGCCCGGCCCGTCATAGGCCACTTGCGGGGCACGCCGCACCCGACGCTGGCCGGCGTTGTAGATCCAGGCCGAGCGGGGTTCCTTGACCTGATCCAGGGTCTCGTGAACCAGCAGCACGTTACCGGCCAGGCGCGCCGGGGCCGTCACCGACTGCTTGAAGAAGGTCAGCACGTTGGCGCCTTTTTCCGGGTCCAGGTCGGGGATCTGCTGCGGCACCGCCACTTCTTCCTCGAAGCGGATCGGCGTGTAGCTGCCGTTGGTCTGCGGGGTGGCCTGGGTGATGATGCGCTTGAGGTTGCCGCCGTGGTAACGGGTGATGTGGTTCCACAGCACCTCGACGCCGTTCTTCGGAATCGGAAAGGCGTAGTAGCGGTTGCCGGTGAAATTGGCCAGGCCGTTGCCGTCGTTGATCGTGGTCACATTCAGCGCGCTGCGCTTGGCCGACTCGTAGATCTCCGGTGGCAGGCCCACGGTGCGATGGCTCGGGTAGACCGGAATCTTGTAGGTTTCCGGGTAGCGCTTGAACATCGCCACCTGGCCGTCCGACAGCTTGTCCTTGTACTTGTCGACCGTGGCCGCAGTGATCACGAACAGCGGTTTTTCATTGGCGAACGGGTCGGCGAGAAACCCCTTGCTGTCCACCGCCCCGGCGTTTTTCGGGATGCCGCCGGTCCAGGCCGGAATCGAGCCGTCGGCATTGCCGGCCTTCTCCGCTCCCAGCGGGGTCAGGCTGGTGCCGAGCTTGTCGGCTTCCTGCGGCGTGACGGCCGCCATCACGTTGGCTGCCAGCAGGCTCAAGGCCAGGGCCCCGCATTGCAAAATCATCTTGCGCATAAAGTTGTCCTTCTCATGCTTGATCAGAAGTTCACGCCGAAGCTCAACGCGAGGAAGTCGCGGTCGGTGAGGGTGTTGTAGTCACCGCCGAAAAAATCGGTGTAGCTGAGGCTGGCGGTATAGGTGTTGCGGTAATCGGCATCGACCCCGAGGCTGACGGCCTTGGCGCCTTCGTTGAACAGGCCGTTGGGGCCGTAGCCTTTTACGTCGTGGGACCAGGACAGGTTGGGCTTGAGGTTGATCCCGGCGATCACGTTGCTGTAATCGAGGATCGCCCGCGCGCGATAGCCCCAGGAGGTGGCGGTGACGAAACCGTCGGTGTCGCCGTTGAACCCGTACTGGCCGTAGACCGAATCGCGCCCGTAGCGCAGCTTGGTTTTCGACTCCAGGCCGCCGACCCGCACAATGGCGGCCTCACCCACCAGGGTCAGGCGATCGGCGCCTATCACGTTGTCGAAAAACTGGGTCATGCTGCTTTGCAGCTGGGTGATTTCCTTGCGCCGGTAACCGGTGTTGTCGGCACCGAAGGTGGTCTGGATCGGTGATGCCGCGCCGCCGGCAATCGGGTTGAGCAGGGCCAGGGTCACGTCATTGGTGTTGATTTGCACCGGTGCGTTGGGCCGGTAGCTGATTTCCCCGCTCCAGGCGGTGCCGGTGGGCAAGGTGGTGGAGAAGCTCGCGCCGTACAGGCGAATGTCTTCCGGGTACTCCAGGTAATACTGGCCGCGCCCGAGCATCACGCTCTGCACCAGGCCCGCGCCCGCGCCGGGGACCGTGGGCGCCGCGGCGGCGCC